>JAGQRB010000979.1 GCA_020425925.1 Planctomycetota bacterium | reverse complement strand
GGCCAGATCGGCGGTCGCGTGCTGTTCTCCTCGGGCGTGCTCTACCTCGCCGCCGTCACCGGCGAGCGGCTGGCGGTGCCGCTGCTGCTCGCGGTGCTGGCGGGAACGCTCGCGCTCGCGCTGTGTGTGCGGGTCGGCGGCGGGCCGCATCCGGAAGTCGGGTCGCGACCCGGCCGCCGCGGGCGCTATCTGCGCACCCTGCTCCGGACACCGCGTTTCTGGCGGCTGGTGGTGTTCGCGCTCGTCGGTGGGCTCGGCTTCGAAGCTGCCGGCGCGCTGTCCGGTCCGTGGTTGGCGCACCACGGTCTCGACGATGCCGGGGTCGCGACGTTCCGCCTCGTCACGGCCGGGCTGATGGCGGCCGGTGCCTGGCTCGGCGGCCGGCTCGCCGATCGGATGAGCCCGTCGGTCGCCGTGCGCGGCCTGCTCGCGGCGCTGGTCGTCATGCTACTCGCGACCGCGGCGACCGGCTCCGTCGTGTGCTACGCGCTGGCCTACTTCGGCATCGGCGCGTTCACGGCCGCGAGCTACGCGCTCTTCATGGCGAACGCGACCGGGCCCCTCGCCGCGACGGTGTTCTCGGCGTTCATGGGGCTGACGAATGCGTGCGAGGCGATGGCGGGGCGCGCCGGCGGGCTGCTGCAGACGCGCTTCGGCTACGGCGCGGCGATCGCCGGACTCGCGCTCGCATCGCTGGTCGCGTGGCCGCTGCTGCGCCGCCGCAAAAGCGCGGAGACCGGCTGACGCGGCCCCGGTTGCCCGGGTCCAGCGACCGTAATGAACCATGCCCGGGACCCGCTCGCAGGCTCGCGCCGGGATTCCTGGTCGGGTCCGTTCTGGGGTGCGCTCGCGGGCGCGGCCGTGGCGCTGCTCGCGGTCGGTTCGTGGTCGCGCCTGCGAGCGGATCCCGCGCCAGCGCCGGCATCGACGGAGCCCACAGCGGTCGCGAGCGAGCTCGCCGCGCTGCGTGCCAGGATGGAGGCGCTCGAGCGCGCGGTCGCGTCAGGGGTGGCGGCGGGCGTGCCCGAACCGGCGCGGCACGAGCCGTCCGCCGCGACGGTCGCCGAACGTCTGACCGCGCTCGAACGGCAGATCGCCGCGGTCGCCGCGCCGACGGACGACGCCGAGACCGCGGCCGAGAAGCGCGCGCAGATCGGTCGGCTGACCGCAGCCCTCGCCGCCGGCAATGCGCGCGAGGTCCAGCGTCTGCTCGCCCTCGGTCTCGACCTCGATGGGCGCGACGAGGACCGCCGGACGCCGCTCGCGGCCGCCGCCGCGGCCGGCAACCTCGAGCACATCGAGGCGCTGCTCGCTCAGGGGGCGCGACTCGAGCGCACCGCGCAGCGTGGCATGACCCCGCTGCTCGCGGCGCTCGACGCGGAGCAGGAAGTGGCGGCGCTGCGGCTGCTCGATCGCGGCGCGGACGTGCACGCGGTCGACAAGAACGGCGAAGGCGTGCTGATCTGGTCGGCCTACAATGGCCTCTCCCGGGTCGCGGAGCGCGCGATCGCGCTCGGTGCCGACATCGACCACCAGGCCCACGATGGCGCGACCGCGCTCTGCGATGGCGCGCGGCGCGGCAACCGCGCGGTCGTCGAGCTGCTGCTGCGGGCGGGTGCCGATGTCACGCTCGGCGACAAGGCCGGTCACACGCCGCTATGGCACGCGCTCGATCGCGGCCATGAAGGAGTCGCGGAGCTGCTGCGTCGTCACGGTGCGCGGTGACCGGCGCCGACGGGCAAACCGACCACCCCCGATTGACGGATCGTCCGCGGCCCTGCAGTGTCGGTGGCCGAGATCCAGCCATGCCGAACCGTTCCCTGCTCGTCGCCGCTCTCGCTCTCGCCGTTCCCGCCGCCGCGGTGGTCGCGCAGAACCGCCTGCTCGTGCCGTCGCAATTCGCGCAGATCGGCGCCGCGGTGCAGGCCGCCACGCCGGGAACGATCATCGAGGTGCAGTCGATCGGCGGGCCCTACCAGGCCTTCGTGCTCGACCGGCCGGTGACGATCGTCGGTTCCGCCGGCGAGCAGCTGGCCCCGCTCGTGCTCGCGCCGAACGGCGGCATCGGCATCGACGTGCAGCTCGCGGCCGGCGAGGCCGCGACGATCTCGCGCATCGACGTGGGGGCACCGGGCGGCGCTGCGTCGACCACGGGCATCCGGGTCGCGGGCGGCCAGCTCACGCTCGAGGACTGCCGCATCAGCGGCAGCAACGATCCCGCGAACACCCCCGGTCTGGCGGCGGTCGAGGTCGTCGACGCCGAGGTCTTGATCGCGTTCTGTCGGTTCGGCGGTGGCCGCGACGGACACGGGCTGCGCGCGACACGAGCCGTGATCTCGACGACGAAGAGCCGGTTCTTCGGCGGCACCGCGCCGGCGGGCCACGGCGTGGTGGTCGTCGATTCGACCTTCCACGGCGCCGACAGCTGGTGTCTCGGCGGCGATGCCTTCAACGGTGGGACGGGCGGTATCGGCATCGAGGTCCACGGTGCCTCGCGGGTCACCCTCGTCGACGGCCAGGCCCAGGGTGGCCTCGGCACGACCGGTGGCTCGGGCATCGTCAACAACACGGCGGTCGCCGTCGAGCTGCTCCGCAGCGCCGCCGGCGGCGGGCTCGGCTTTCCGAGCCTCGTGGTCGCGCCGGCGACGGTCGGACCGACCGTGACGCGGCCCGACCTCGTCGGGCTCTTCTGGTCCGAACCGCCCTATCGCCGCGGCACCCTGCAGCCCGGACAGCCGTGGGGTGTCGGCGTGACGGCGGCACCGAACCGCCTGGCCGTGATCGCCCTGAGTATCGGGCCGACCGGCACGGCGGCGCTCTGGACGCGACAGCCGGCGCTGCTGCCGCAGGACATCGCAACGGCGGTGGCCGCGGTCACCGACACGACCGGGGTGGCGAGCTACGGCTCGATGATCCCGAACGTCGTCGGGTTGCGCGGCGTCGGCATCTGGGCGCAGGCGGTGGTGGGCAACTCCTTGCCACTCGAGGCCTCGCCGCTGAGCGGTGTTGTCGTACGCTGAGCGCGACGATGACCACCACGCTGACGCCGGCACGCGGCACCTCGCTGCTCTCGTTCTTCCTATTGTCGCTGCTCGCCGCCTGCGCGAGCGCGCCGGCGTGGCCCGCGACCGGACCCGGGCCGACGCCCTACACCGCCGAGCAGATCCGCGCCGCGCATCCCGACGGCACGATGCTCCACTTCCTCGTGGTCGCGCCGGGGGTGCCCGAGACCGTGCATGTGACCCGCTTCACGGCCGGCGACGCGGAGGGCGTCACGGTCGAGTCTTGGACCGAGGATCGCGACGAGAACCCGACCTCGGAGCAGCGCAGCTCGCGTTCGACCTGGGTCGAGCTGCAGAATCACGCGGTGTTCGATGCGGCTCGCACGTCGCGGGAAGAGGCGCGTTGTCACGTCGGCGGCGCTGACTACGACTGCTGGCTCTACACGGTGACCGACCCGGGTGGCTCGCGGACGCGCGAGCGCTTCTGGTTCGCGCACGAGCATCCCGGCCCGCCGGTACTGCTCGTCCGGGAGGTCGACGGGGTCGAGGTCCGGCGCATGGAGCTGCTCGAATACTGCCGTGGGGTCGGGAAGCGCTGATCCGCGCCCCGGCCTTGCATCCGCAACCACCCGGCGCGGCGAAGGACTGCGCATGACCCACCTGCGCTTCGTCGCCCTCGTCTGCTTTTCGGCCGCGCTCGCGCTGCGGGCGCAGGATTCGCAGGGCAAGGACTCCGGCGGCCAGCCGGCAGCCACCGCGGCCCAGCAGCTCGATGCGCTGTTCTCGCGGCTGCACGCGACCGATCGCTTCGACGGCGTCGTGCTGGTCGCCGAGGCCGGCGAGACGGTCTTCGAGGCGCAGTTCGGGCTCGCCGACGCGGCCGCCGGGCTGCCGCTGGTGCCCGAGTCGGTGTTCGGCTACGCCTCGATCGGCAAGCCGATCATGGCGACCACGGTGCTGCGGCTGGTCGAGCGCGGCCTCGTCGAACTCGACGCACCCGTTGCGCGCTACCTCGAGGAGTTCCCCTACCCGAAGGTGACCGTGCGGCAGCTTCTGACCCACACCTCGGGTCTGCTCAACCATCTGGTGATGTTCGAACGCTATCGCGATCGCATCGCCCGGCACGAGGACGGTAAGCCGCTGCCGATCACGAACCTCGACGTCGTGCGCTTCCTGGCCTCGGCGAAGCCGGAAACGCAGTCCGAGCCCGGCGCGACCTGGGACTACAACAACATCAACTACATCGTGCTCGGGCACCTCGTCGGCACGGTTGCCGGCGCCCCGATCGGCGCGGCGGTGCGGCGCGAGGTCTTCGAGCCCGCCGGCATGAAGACCGCCTGTGCGCTTCCCGAGTACACCCTCGCCGGCAAGCAGCCGCCGGGGCTCGCCGTCGCCTACGTGCAGGGCGACAACGGCGAATGGCTGCCGGCCGACACGGCGCCGGGCTGGGAGTTCGTGACCGAACTCGCCGGCACGATCGGCGACGGCGGCATCGGCGGCAGCGCGCGCGACCTGCTGGCGTTCGATCGCGCGCTCGCGGGCGGCAAGTTGCTGGGCCCGGCGATGCTGCGCGCGGCGGTCACGCCCGCGAAGCTGGCCGATGGCTCGTCCGTGCGAAACGAGAACTGGGTCGTGACGAGTTATGGACTCGGCTGGACGCTCGCCGAGGACGGCAGGTCGGTCTGGCACACCGGCGACTGGGGCGGCTATCTGACCTGGTTCAAGCGCTACCTCGACACCGACCGCACGGTGATCTACCTGATGAACCGCCGCCGCCAGGACTGGAGCTGGCTCGCGGAACTCGAGGCGATCGTCGGCCGCGAGGCATCCCTTCGCGAGTGAGGCCGGGGGCCGCCAGTCAGCGTCCCGCCAGCTCGGGGAACTTGTCGAACGCCTTCATCGTGCCGCCCGCGATCACCTCGCGCGCGGCGCCGAGCCACTTCTTGGCCTCGGCGTCCTGCTCGGCTTCGAGGGCCGCCTCGAGCGCAGGGCAGAGATCCTCGTCGCGGCGCGACGCCACCGCCCATGCCGCCGCCGAGCGGACGCGCGGAGAGTCGTCATCGAATGCGGCGGTCAGGCCCTCGTGCACCGCCTTCTTGTCCTCGAGGCTCGCGATCGCGATCGTCGCCTGCGCCCGCAGCGTCTCTTCCTCGTGATCGGCGATCACGAACGGCAGCAGTTTGATCACCTGGCTGTTGGTCGGGCCACAGGCGACCGCGGCGTGCAGGATCGCGACACGGACCTCGTCGACGTCCTCCTTGCGCCAGCGTCCGACCAGGGTCGCGACCGACCGCTTCTCGCCGAGTTGCCCCAGCGTGTTGACGGCCGCGAGGCGAACGTCCTGCTTCTCGTTGTCGAGGCTGCTCTTCACGACGGTCCACCAGCTCCGCGGCGCGTTGGCGGCGATGATCCTGAGAATCGCGACGCGTTCCGACGGCCCGGTGTCGTGGGCGTCGAGCAGCCGTTCGACGAACTCCTTGGCCTTCTGGCCCTCGTTGCGGACGATGATCGGCAGCTTCTCGGCGGCGCCGTAGTAGCCGCCGAAGCCGCGCTTGATCTCCTTGAGGATGTCCTTGATCTCCTGCTGCGTCGGCGGCGGCTTCTGCTCGCGCTCGGCGACGGCCTGCTCGGCAGCGAGCAGCCGCGGTGCGCGATAGCGATCCGAGGCCTCCCACGGAAAGTCCGGCTGCACCTTGCGGATGGTGTGCACCCACATCCACTCGAGTTCGCCGGCCGTGATGTAGTAGGGCACCGCCCAGATCAGCGTGCCGTCCGGCATGAACACGCAGTGCTGTGGCGCGATCATCGACGTACTGGCGTTGCCGTGCAGCAGATCGATGCGCACGCGCTTCTCCAGCTCGCGTTGCGCCTCGGTCCCGTGCGGCGTGCAGAACAGGTTGATCGTGTGCTTCGAGAGCTCGAGCAGCTTCGGATCGTTGTAGTGCTCCTCGATGATCACGTCGCAGACGCGTTCACCCTTCATGCTGAAACACGCCATGATCGGCTTGTTCTCGGCCTTCGCGCGCTCGCACGCCTTCGCGAAGTCCTCGGTCCACTCGATCTTGCCTTGCGCGGTCGCGGTCGCTGCGACTGCGCACGTGAAGATGGCGGACAGTGTTCGAAACGTCGGGGTCATGTTCTTCCTCGGCCGGGATGGCGCTGCATGATACCGGGCCATGCGTCCCTTCGCTGCCGTCGCTCTCGCCCTTGCCGCGGTCGCCGTCGCCCAGGAACGCGCCCGGCCCGGACGGCCGAACGTGATCCTGTTGATGACCGACGACCAGGGTTACGGCGATCTCGGCTGCCACGGCAACCCCGTGATCCGCACGCCGAATCTCGACCGGCTCGCGGGTGAGAGCGTGCGCTTCACGGATTTCCATGTCGCGCCGATGTGCACCCCTACCCGCGGCCAGTTGATGTCGGGCGTCGATGCGCTCAGGAACGGCGCGATGAACGTGAGTAGCGGTCGCGCACTGCTGCGGCGCGAGTGCCGTACGCTGCCCGAACTGCTGCGCGCGGGTGGCTACGCCACCGGAATTTTCGGCAAGTGGCACCTCGGCGACAACTACCCGTTCCGGCCGCAGGATCGCGGTTTCGACACGACGCTCTGCTTCCTGTCGTCGTTCATCAACGCCGTGCCGAATCCGTGGGACAACGACTACTTCGACGACATCTACTGGCGCGACGGGCGCCCCGAGCAGTTCGAGGGCTACACCACCGACGTGTTCTTCCGCGAGGCGATCGAGTGGATCGAGGCCAGGGCGGCCGCCGGTGAGCCTTTCTTCTGCTATCTGCCGACGGCCGCACCGCACGCGCCGCTGTTCGTGCCCGAGCGCTACCGTCTGGCGGCGGCGGCCCGTCTGGCAGCGGAGATGCCGGGTCTCGATCTGCCGCCGCGCCAGCGGGAATCGCTCGCGCGCTTTCTCGGCATGATCGAGAACGTCGACGACAACATCGGCCGGCTCGAGCGCGTCCTGCGCGAGCGCGGGCTGCGCGACGACACGATCTTCGTGTTCCTGACCGACAACGGCAGCACGATGGGGCCGCGCTACTACAACGCCGGCATGCGGGGCGGCAAGGTGACGCTCTGGGAAGGTGGGCATCGGGTACCGCTGTTCGTGCGCTGGCCGAACGGTGGGCTCGGTGCGCCGCGCGACGTCGCCGCCCTGACCGAGGTGCAGGACGTGCTGCCGACGCTGCTCGAGCTGTGCGCCGTCGAGCCCCCGGGCGATCTCGCGATCGACGGCACCAGCCTCGCGCCGCTGCTGCGCGGCGATGCGGCGACGTTCCCCGATCGCACCCTCGTCGTGCACTACAGCCGGATGCCGTTCGATGTGAAGCGCCGCGCGGCGACCGGGCCGTCGATTCCGACGCGCGACGGCGCGGCCGTGATGTGGCGCCACTGGCGCATGCTCGAGGACGAAGCGCTCTACGATCTCGAGGTCGACCCGGCCCAGCAGCACGACGTCGCCGCGCAGCACCCGGAGGTCGCCGAACGCATGCGCCGGCAGCTGTACGAGTGGTGGGAATCGGTCGCGCCGAGGCTGAACGAGCCGTCGCGCGTGGTCATCGGTTCGGAGTTCGAGAACCCGTCGCGACTCACCGCCTGCGAGTGGTTCGACGTGTTCGTCGACCAACAGCGCCAGGTGCGCGTCGCCGATCCGAAGTTCGGTGCCTGGCAGCTCGAGGTCGCAGGCGCGGGGGACTACGAGATCGAGTTGCGCCGCTGGCCTCGCGACGTCGACCTGCCCATCGGCCAGGGCATGCCCGCGACCGCGGTCACGGACGGCACCTTCGTCGCCGGTCGGTCGCTGCCGGTCGCTGGCGCGCGGCTTCGCGTCGGCGCTCACGAAGCGACCGTCGACGTCGCTGCCGACGCGGTGGCGGCGACCTTCCGCGTGCACCTCGAGGCCGGGCCGGTCGAGCTGCAGACCTGGTTCCTCGATGGCGACGGCGCCGAGCTCACCGGTGCCTACTACGTCTACGTCACGAGGCGGTGACTCAGCGTGCGACGACGTCGAGCTCGAGGCGCGAGAACCCGTCGGGCACCATCCAGACGCGGTGCTCGGCGGTCTTGAAGTCGTCGGGCTTCGCGTTCGGGATGTCGCAGTAGGTCTGCGGGTTGCGGTCGATCAGCGGGAACCACGTGCTCTGCACCTGCACCATGATGCGGTGGCCGGCGCGGAACAGATGGTTGCGGGTGCGCAGGTCGATCTCGTACTCGCGCATCGCGCCCGGTGTGATCGCGTGCGGCTTGTCGAAGCCGTCGCGGAACCGGCCGCGCAGCACGTCGTCCGCGATCATCAGCTGGTAGCCGCCGAGCTCGCGCTCGGGGTGGTCCTCCGGGTAGACATCGATCAGCTTCACGACCCAGTCGGCGTCGGTGCCGCTCGTCGACGCGAACAACCGCGCGGTGATGTGGCCGCTGACCGCGACATCGGCGGCGAGCGGTGCGGTGGTGAACGCGACGACATCGGGCCGGTCGCTCGCGAAGCGCTGGTCCTCGACCTTCCACAGCTTGCCGGCGCGCTGGAAGCGCGGATCGCGACTGCCGGGCAGGCCGTGCCAGAACGGCATCACCGGGCGTGCAGTGTAGGGCACCGGCCGATCGGGATCGGAGACCCACCCGACCGAACCCTGGGCGGCGTCGCCCGGGGGCTCGAACGCCAGACTGCCGTCGGCGTGGAGGTAGAGCGCGCGCCGCTCGGCCGCCGCCGGCGGCCACTGGTCGAACTCCTGCCAGACGTTCGATCCGGTCTGGAACATCGTCGCCTCGGGCAGCTCGAACGCGCCGCCGTAGAGCTGCGACTCGAACCACGGTGCCTCGATCTCGCGCTGGTAGTGCTCCGAGGTGTCGGATCCGAACTCGTAGCGCCCGAGGCTCGTCGCGTTCGCGCTCGCCCATTGCCCGTGCGACCACGGGCCGACGACGATGTGGCTGAGGTTCCGCGGATCCTGACGCTCGAGGCGGTCGTAGATGTCGAGCGCGCCACCGAGGTTCTCGGCGTCCCACCAGCCGACGACGTTGAGCGTCGGGACCGTGACCTCGCCGAGGTGCGGCAGCGTCGCACCCTGCTGCCAGTAGTCGTCGTAGACCGTGTGGGCCATGAAGTGGTTCCACGTCGGCGACACGCCGTGCAGGTAGCGCGTGTTCATGTTCGAGAGCGGCCCGAGATCGAGGAAGAACTCGTAGAGGTCGACCTGGTCGTACGGGAAACGACTGTTCTCCTTGGGATCGAAGTCGAACAGGTAGGGCAGCTCGGCACTCGGCGACAGCCGGAACGCGCCGAAGTGGAAGAAGTCGTCGCCGAGGAAGTAGTCCGACGGTGATGCCTGCGGGCTGGCGCAGGCGAGCGCCGGGTGCGGGTCGACCAACGCCATCGTCACGTACCAGCCCGGATACGAGACGCCGAGCATGCCGACCCGGCCGTTGTTGCCCGGCACGTTGTCTACCAGCCACGCGATCGAGTCGTGGGCGTCGGTGCTGGCGTCGATCGCGTCGGGGTCGCTGCGGTGCCGCACCGGTCGATTCCACTCGAACGTGCCCTCCGAGCCGTGGCGACCGCGCGCGTCCTGCACCGCGAAGACGTAGCCGCGTTCGCGCAGCACGCGGAACGTGCTCTCGAAGTAGCGCGTGAAGCCGCCGTTCGGTGCCGCGGTGCGATACGGTGTGCGCAGGAACACGATCGCGAGCGGTGCGTCGGCCTGCTTCGGTCGGTAGAGCTCGGTGTAGAGCTTCACGCCGTCGCGCATCGGGATCATGACGGACTGCTTGTCGTAGTCCGACGGCTGCAGGGTGTCGCCGCGATCCTGGGCGATCACGGCGCTGGCGAGCGCGAGCAGGGCGAGGGGGCAGCGGCGCGTCACGACTGCCCCAGGTGCCGCCGCAGGAAACCGAGCGTGAGCGGCCAGGCGTGCTGCACGGCCGTGAGGTTGGCACCGCCGGCACCGTCCTGGCGGCCGACGAAGCCGTGGCCCGCGCCCTCGAAGCTGTGGAACTCGTAGGGCTTGCCGTGATCGAGCATCGCCCTGATCGTCGCCGGCAGGGTCGCGCCGATGCGCGCGTCGTTGCCGCCGTAGAGTCCGAGCACGGGCGCACCGATCTTCGCGATGCGCTCGCCGGGCGCCGTGTCCGCCGTCGCGCCGGGCACGCTGCCGTAGTAGACCACGGCGGCATCGAGCTGTGGTTGCGCCAGCGCGTAGCCGAAGCTCTGCGAGCCACCCCAGCAGAACCCGAGCACGGCGGTCTTGCCGTTGCTCGCCGGGATCTTCTGGCCGTAGGTCCTGGCGGCGTCGAGGCGCGCGGCGACCTCCTCGTCCGACAGATCGCGGATCGCGCGGCGCGCGTTCTGGCCCAGCGATGCCGTGCCACCGCCGTCCGGGCCCTTGCCCGACAGGAAGTCGGGGACGATCGCGACGAAACCGTCCTGCGCGAGCTGGTCACCGACCGCGCGCGCCCAGTCGCTCATGCCGCGGATGTCGTGGATCACCAGCACCACACCGGCCTTGTCGGCGCGCTCGGGGTAGATCACGAACGCGTCGAGCTTGCCGCCGTCGGCCAGCGCGATGTCGACCCATTCACCGTGACGCGACGACTCGTCGAGCGCGCGCGCGACGTGAGCCTCGGTGCCGGGCGGCAGCGCGTCGTTCCACGGTACTTCGATCGGTTCGGGTTGCTGTGCGACGGTGGCCGCGGCAATCAACCCCGAGAACAGGAGGGCATGGAGGGGAGCGAACATCGCGCGCGATGTTACCGCCGAACGTCGTGCACTTTTCTCTGCCGTCGGCGTGCGGTGCGGACCGGTGCTCCCGCTGAGCCGTTCGACCCCAAACGAACGAGGACAGTCATGCTGCGATGGAACCTGTCGGCGTCGGCCTTCTGCGGGCTCGGCCTGATCTGCTGCGACTCCCTGCCGGCCCAGACCCCGACCCCGGGTGTCGACTCGATCTACACCGGTGCCGGCGGCGACCGCTTCGGCTACCGCATCGAGAGCGCCGATCTCAATGCCGACGGCGTCGACGACCTCGTCGTCGGCGCGCCGCACCAGTCGGGCGGCAACATGGTCTACGTCTTCTTCGGGCCGGTCCAGCTGCCGAGCGGGCCCGAGCTGCCGGTGTCGGCCGCGGACGTCGAGATCGAAGGCCCCCCCGGCAGCGAGACCGGCTGGTCGCTCGCGACCGGCGACGTCGTCGCCGGCAACGAAGACGATCTGATCATCGGTGCGCCGGTCTTGGGTGGTAGCGACGGGGCGGTGCACGTGTTCGCCGGGCCTATCGCGCCAGGTCACTACACCACCGCGATGGCGGACCTGACCGTCGAGGGCCACCGCCGCGGCTATGCCGGCTGGGCGGTCACGGCCGGCGACTTCGATCGCGACGGCAAGGACGAGCTCTGCGTCGGCGCGCCGACGGCTGGCAACCTCGGCTCGCAGGTCGGCGAGGTCTACGTCATGGACGTCGACACCGCGATCGGGCCGAAGATCAGCACCAGCACCGCGACGTGCACGCTGCTGGGCGTCGGCGTCACCGGCACCGCAATGTGCAACGGTGGCGACATCAACGGCGACGGCTTCGAGGACCTGCTGGTCGGATCCTACGGCGCTGCGATGACGAGCGGTCACTCCTTCGGCGGCACGGTGCACCTGGTCTACGGGCGCTCATCGTTCCGGCCGAGCTACGACCTGAAGTTCTCCGTGATCTCGGGCATCGCCAACATCAACGGCGAGTTCGACGGCCACAACGTCGGCTACGCCGTCGCCCCGGCGGGTGACGTCAATCGCGACGGCTACGACGACTTCCTGATCGGTGCGCCCGGGTTCCTGCTCGGCTCGGAGCCTGGCGGCGTCGAGGATGCCGGTTCGGCCTACCTCGTGCTCGGCGCGCGCGATCTGATCGGGACGCCGCAGCTCTACGGCGATCACCGCGTCGGTACGGTTGCCGACCTGATCTTCGTCGGTAGCGGCATCGGCT
>JAGQRB010000978.1 GCA_020425925.1 Planctomycetota bacterium | reverse complement strand
TCGCTCAGGCCGAGCTGGCGATCAGCAGGCCCGGCGGCATTGCGCATCCGGCGCGTTCGTTCATGATAGCTCGCCAACAAGCCGCAGCAGGCAGACGAGCGGAACGCCGAGGGCGAGGAACCCCGGGGCAGAGGAAGACCAAGGCCGAGGAGGCCAGTCGACCGCTCGCTGCTGAGCGGCCAATCCGTTGGGCGGACAGCGACGCGCACTGAAGCTGTACTCCTGGCGTCGCTTGCGCCGGGAGAATACGCTCTCAGCCAGCTATGCGGATCCAACAGTTCTCCGTTGAGCGCTATCGGAGCATTACGTCAGCGCAGAAGCTTCCCCTGAGTCGTGTCACGACTCTCGTCGGGCCGAACAACGAGGGCAAGTCGAACATTCTCCGTGCGCTCGTCGTTGGCATGCGCCTGCTTGCCCAGCTCGGTAAAATCCCGCCGCAGTCGCGCAGGCGTATGCGGCGTGCCGACGAGTTTGAGGAGAACTACCGATGGAGGCGTGACTTTCCCAAGTCCCTCCAAGAGTCAATGTCGTCCGGTCGGACGATTTTTGACTTCGAGTTCGAGCTGAATGACGTCGAGTTGGAGGAGTTTCGCGAGGCGATTGGCAGCACGCTCAATGGCCAGCTTCCGGTCCGCCTGATGATTGATCGCGAAGGTCAGGTCGAGGTCAAGATCCGCAAACAGGGTCCCGGCCAGAAGAAGCTAATGGGCAAGAGGGAGGAGATCGCCAACTTCGTGGGTTCTCGCCTGCGGTTTCAATACGTTCCGTCGTTCCGTACAGCGGAGGAGTCGCGTCGCGTGGTCGACGATATGGTCTCTGCTGCGCTCACTGGCGTGGAGCAATCGCAAGAGTTCAGGTCTGCGGTGGAGGCTATTGATCGGGCCCAGGCGCCCGTGTTGCAGGCTCTGTCCCAGACTGTTCGGGATTCGCTGAAGGAATTCCTGCCGGATATTAAGAGCGTCAATATCCAGATATCGAATGACGCGCGGTACTCGGCTTTGCGCGCACACTCGCGATTCGTGGTAGATGACGGTACTGCTACCGACTTGGCTTTGAAGGGAGATGGAGTGCAGAGTCTCGCGGCAATCGCCCTCCTGCGCCGCGCCGCTGCGGATGCGCAGCAGCGCAACGTAGACCTTGTCCTAGCAATTGAGGAGCCCGAGGCGCACTTGCATCCGAATGCGGTGCATCAGCTCAAATCGCTACTCGAAGAGATTGGACAACAGCAGCAGGTCATCATCACCACGCACAGTCCGCTGCTTGCGAACAGGATCAACGTGCGGAGCAATATCGTCGTAACAGAGAATGAAGCCGTGCCTGCGGCATGCATTGCAGACGTGCGGGATGTCTTGGGCGTGCGCCTTTCCGACAATCTGCAGTCAGCTAGAGTCGTCTTGGTCGTGGAGGGAGAGGATGACGCCATGGTCATGCGCCACTTGCTTGGCCTGCGTTCGAAGAAGCTCAGTGGGGCGTTGCGCTCGGCGGATCTTGCGATCGAATCTCTGGGCGGAGCAACGAATCTGCCGTACAAGCTGGCTCACCTGCGCAGTGCAGCCTGTGTTTGGCATGTGTTTGCAGACAACGATGACGCTGGTCGAAGCTCGGTGCAGGCGGCGCAGGATCAAGGTCTCCTTCGTCCAGCAGAGGTGACTATGACTGTAGTTCCGCGCATGGCGGACGCCGAGATGGAGGACTTGATTGACTTGGATGTCTACAAGGAGGCGCTGGAAGCCGAGTGGAATCTGGACCTTTCAGCGTCGCGATTTCGCCACACCCGAGCGAAATGGAGTGATCGCCTCAAGGATGTGTTTGCACACGCGGGCCAGGCTTGGAGCAAGCGTGTCAAGGGGCAGGCTAAGGCGATCGTGGCCGATCAAGTCGTGGCTGGATCCAGTGACCCGCTGATTGAGCAGCGCAGTGGCCCAATTGCTACTCTTGTGACAGCTCTTGAGCGTCGTCTTGATGGTGATTACGTTGGCGACCGCCCAACTACACGCAGGAGCTGACGGCGCTACGCGCCACAGCTCAGCGTGAGAGACGTTGGACAGCCGTTCCGTGGCCCTCCGCACCCTGCGCAGTACCTGGCTTGCACTTTCGCTCAGCGTGCTTGTTGCGTCGTGCGGAGATGCGCCGTCGGCGGCGGCAGTCGTCACCAAAGCAAGTGTTACCATGAGTGACTCTGAGTTCTGGGATCTGATGTCGAAGCTCGATTGGAAGAGGGCGGGTGATGATGAAGCCGTGTGCAGGCCGGTTGTCGAGGCGCTGGCGGCGAAGCCGGTCTCTGCCATCGAGGCCTTCGAGGAGGCTCTCGCCCAGAAGCTCCATGCCTTGGACACGGAGGCGCACGCTCGGGAGATCGGCGAACAGGCTTACACCGGGTCCGGCGAGGACTTCTCCGTCGACTGGTTTCTGTACGTTCGCTGCTGCGTCGTGGCCAACGGCAAGTCCTTGTTCGAGACCGTGCTGAAGAACCCGAGGCGGATGCCCAAGGACATGGAGTTCGAGGCCCTGCTCCAGATCGCGGCAGAGGCTTACCAGTCGAAGACTGGTGCGGACTTCGGTTTCACGTCGAGCGTCAGCTACGAGACCTTCAGCAACAAAGCGGGCTGGCAGCGATGACGAGTTCGCCTATGCTGTCCAACTCGGCACAGCAGCCGACGAGCGCCCCAATCGGCGCTCGCAGCGGAGTGCCAAAGACGTTAGCCGTGCGAGGTACCTGTGAATATGAGAGTCAGCCGCAGTTCGCTCAATAGACCGGTCATTCCGCTGCATCGTCCAAAGGGGGGAGGAACGCGGTTCTCCTCGCGGCGGCAGGATGACTTGCATGTTGGCCTACTCTTCTTCCAACTTGAGGGGGATCCGGAAGTCGCGCAGTTCCTCGGGAACAGTGGCATCAAATTGGAGCTCCGCAGGATCCGGAGCAAGCCATCGTATTCGGATCTTGCTCAAGCTCTTGGTCACGCCAAGCACGCGTACTCCGTTGGTCCCTGGCTTGGAGATCTTGACTACGAGTTAGTGCTGCGGGATTTACCCTCCACGCCTGGCTCCCTCGCCTACGGCGATGCTGCGGAGCAGTTCCTCAACTTCCTCGCTGTGGCCGCGGATGCGTCACTAGTGTGTACGCCGTTCTCCCTCACGTCATCCTGGTCTGAGGTTGCATCGTCAGACTCGGTTCGCGCGGTGGAGTTGTCGTACGGGTTTTCGCCGCCCTTGCGATTGCCGTGGAGCGATCACACAGTTCACCACAACTCGCGGATCTCTCAAGGCTCGATGGACCGTGTGAGAGAGTGGTTGGTGCGCCCTCCGCCGTCACTAAGCGATATGGTCGTGTCGGGCGCGGTTAAGCTCGCATTGAGATGTCTTCGAACATACTTTTACGACCCGGATGACCGTGCGCAAGTTGCCCGCCTTTGGATTGGTATCGAGGCGCTCGCGTCGACGGCACCTCCGAAGAAGAAGACCTCTTCCGAGATCGCATCGTTGGCAGCAAAGGCGCTCAAGTTGACGTGTTCTGATCGTTCCCGCGACGATTGTCGTGTGTACGTTCGGAGCCTTCAGAAGCGACGCAACCAGGCGGTCCATGGCGCAATCGTTGAACGCCGGGAAATGGCCGACATCGTTCCTGAGACGGCACATTTGTTGCGTTCCATGTTGTCCGCGTTCATGGATAATCAACTAACCCTGTCGTCTGAGGATGCTCGGGATCCTAGCGAGGGAGCATCTGGTGAAGGCGACGGCTAACAAGCAGTAGGAGCAGGCGAGCCGCAGGAGCCGGCACGGGTAAGCAAGGCCATCCATCCGGCACCAGCACAGCGAGAGCAAGCGCCCTCGCGCGCGCCTCGCAGCTCAACAGCCGACCCGTTGGGCAGACCGTGGCGGTTGTCAACCCGTGGAGTTCATCGAGGCGCTACAGTGACAAGCGTGGTGACCCTTGCCCCGTCAAGAGTGCTCGGGACGTGCATTGTCCTCATGTGCCGCGCCACGTGTGGGGCGCGAGCACCGCCACAAGACGCTGGCTTTCGCCGAGCTGAGCGGGTGGACCTACACCGAGGGCCTGCAAGGCATGCCCGAGAGGATCGAGAGGCTGTCCGGCACGCGAGTCGAGATGGTTGGCTTCTTGATTCCTGTCGATGGCCTGGAGGCGTTACTCGTTTCATCACTTGGACGTTTCCGTCCTTGCGATGGTCCGGAGATCAACGAGATCGTTCACGTTACCTTGCCGCGCAAGCTACCGCGGCTGGATCAGCCGTTTCGCGCATGCATCCGCGGGTTGTTCACCGTCGGCGAGACAGTCTTGGATGGCTACGTAGTTGACATCTACCAACTCCGAGCCGACGATTTCACTTTGGATTAGTCAGATGAGGCTGCCCAACTACACGCAGGAGCTGATGGCGCTGGGCGCCGCAGCTCAGCGTGACGGACGCTGGGCAGACAAGTCGATGTGCGCCGAAACCGATGCGACCGCTCCCAAAACCTAAGCCTGGCGATCCGTCCTTTCGACTGACGGTTCAAGACGTGTTCACTATCGAAGGCCGCGGGACTGTGGCCTGCGGTCAAGTCGAGAGTGGCGCTGTCCAGGTGTCGGATGCTGTGCAGCTCGAGCGACCGGGGTTCAGCAGAGAAACTGCGGTTCTGGGGATCGAGATGTTCCAGAAGACCCTCACCGAGGCCGTAGTGGGTGACAACGTAGGCATCATTCTCAGCGGTATTGGCACGGGCGACGTCAAGCGAGGGGATCTTCTCACGGGCACGATCCCGAGTCAGATGAGGTAGTCTGGAATGCTGCCCAACAAGCCGCTGCAGCAGGCGCTTGCTCGCGCTGCTGAGCGGCCGACCCGTTGGCTTGACCGAAGGCAGGAGAATCCGATCAACCGCATCAAGAAGCTCCGCGAGACGAGAGAAGAGGAGCGGCGCACTCGCTGGTTCCGAGACGGTCTCCTCTGCGCCTCCGTCGGAGCAGGTGCAGGCCTCATCTGGTCGATCTTCTTTGGCACACCCTGGTGCATTCCCATCTTCGCTTTCGTCGGCGGAGTGCTGGGTGCGGCGTTCGGCGATCGCGCGCTTGCGTGGATACCGCACTGAGTAAGAATGGCAAGCCAACTCGGCGCAGCGGCGGACGCGCCCCAGAGGGCGCGCGGCTGAGCGCCTGACCCGTTGGCGGGCTGTGAGCCAGATTCTGAAGCACACCGTGGTTGGCATGTGGATCGGCGCGATGGTCGCCGTCGCCACGGTCATGCTCGGAGCATTCCTGTTGGCGCTGGGGTTCGTTCTTGCTCTCTGCAGGTGGGATTCAGTTCTTTTCCTGTTGGGTGGAGCAATGGGGGCCTGCGTCGAGTGTGCTCCCACGGTTGGAGTGATTGGTTTCCTCGTGGGCGTGATCGGATCGGTGATCATGAGTCGGTGTCGACGTGGAGCCGTCGGACCGCGCGATCACGCAACCCCGAGATCAAGCAACACCGCGCGCGGCCCGCGGCTCACGTGAGAGACGTTGCGGGACCGGTTCGTGAATCGACGCAAGCCAGCCTCGAGACTGCTGCGGATGGCGGGTTTGCCGATGATGAGCGGCATCGCGCTGCTCTTGTCACTTGCACTGGTCGCTCTGAGCCTCTCCAAAGAATACGGCCACAGGGTTGCATTTGCCGTCGCCGTCTTGGCGGCCTTCGCTTCCTTGCTCGCTGCGGGATTGACGTCGCTCTCGCTGGTTCTACGACGCCGAGAGGGAGTGGCGCAGGTAGCTCGAGACACTGGAATCGTGGCTCTGGCTGTCGCCATCGTTCTGATCACGCTCGATGGCGTCGCCTACCTCAGAGTGCTCGTGTAGGATGGCCAGCCACCAGGCGCAGGAGCCGGCGAGCGCCCAGAAAAGGGCTCGCGGCTCAGCGCCACAGGCGCTGGGCGGACGTGCATCATGGCTGGAATCTGGCTCTTCGTGGCTTCGCTGTTGATCCCGATAGGCTTCGCCGGGACCGCGCTGGCGGCCATCGCAAGCCTGTCGGGGATGTCGCGTTTGCTGAGTATCGCGCTGGTTGTTCTGGTGGTTGTCTTCATCGCATCACTTCCTGCCATTTGGGATCACCCCGTCGACGTCTATCGCGGCGCCATTGTCGCCTGTGTAGTCGGCCTTCTCGGGCACGTCCTTCTGTGGGTCACCCACGCTCGCCTTGGGAGTACCGCCAGGGTTGTGTGATGTGCGCCCACCAGCACACTAGATAGAGACTTGCGGCGGAGCCGTTGGTCGACGACTCGTATCGGCCGGACTCGCAGGAGTTCCGATCCGCGTTCTCGGAGTCAGAGCTCGAGAGTCTCGGCGAGTTCGATCGGTTCTACGGCTCTCGGCGGAGCGCCCTGCCATCGGGCGGCGGAGTGGCGGCACGGCACCGCTCCAAGGCATGGGAGGAGATCATGGCTCAGGCTGCACTGGCTCGAGCCAGGTTCAGATGACAGTCCACGACAACTCGCAGCGGTGGACCGGTGGGAATTTCGAGGGCGGGGAACTCCGAAGCGACGGAAGACCCGAGGCCAGGAACCCAGCCACCCGCTTGCCGTCGAGCGGCCGCTACGTTGGAGTGCTCGGCAACCAGGCCCAACAGGAAGTATCGGCATGTCGAGTGGTCCAGGAATGACGGTCTTCGAGCTGCTCTCGCCCCTCGAGGGCCGATGGGTCGGTCGTGGCCGTGGGCAGTATCCGACGATCGAGCCCTTCGAGTTCACCGAAGAGACGACCTTCCTGTTCGCGCCCGAGTATCCGATGGTGCGATACGAGCAACGCACCTGGCTGGAACCGGGGCGAGAGGCCAGCCACTGGGAGTTGGGCGTGTGGCGCCCGGTGGACGGAGGGGAACTGGAGATCTCGAACGCGCAGGACTCCGGGCGAGTCGAGGTGCTGCGTGGCTCGCTGGCGGTCGGCGGAGGGGACGTGCTGACGCTGACCCTGGTCAGCAAGTGCTTCGGCAACGATCCGCGTCTGGTGCGAACCGAGCGCATCATCACGGTTCGACCAGGCGAGCTGCACTACGTCGCATTCATGGCGACCACCACGACAGCGGTGCCGGAGCGCTTGCTTCATCTCGAGGCAACCCTGGAGAAGGTGGCTGACGCCCCACAGCGGCCTGCAGCGGATGGCGCGGCGCGGCGGCGCTGACCTCGCAGGGCGAGTACGAGAGCGGTGAGTGCCTCGGAGTCGCCGTCGGGGACGAGGCGGACTAGGATGTCTGCGACCGCTCGCTGTCGCGCGGCATCCGAGTTGGTCCGATTTGTTCCACGATGCGGGGCCCGAGTAATTCCGACGATGCAGCTCCCACCGCCGTGCGCGGTCGGCTCGGCTACGTGGTGCCCGTGGCCCTTGCCTGGTTGCCGGTCGCCGTGGTGATTGTCATCCGGCTGTTCGCACAGCGCGATCGAGACGCGACGTCTGCGTTCGTGCTCCGCAACAGTGCAGTGTTGCTTCAGATCGGTGCCCTTTCGTGGATGCTGGGGCTCGTGCTGGTCGCGCGGAAGCCGACTGGACCGAGCGGAGTGCGCAGGAGGGTCTTGGCCGTTCTGGCTTGCGTTGTTCCGCTGCTGCTCCTCGTTTCTCTGAAATGGTGGGCGGGCTAGCTGGCCGCACGATCGACATGCACTCCATCGAGTCGCTCTCGTGCGGACCGGGCCCCGAGGCGAGCGCCCGGCTCATTGGCAGTGATTGCGAATCGGCGTGGTCCGCTGTGGAGGAGTAGAATCCCGTCCAACGAGGCGCAGCGGCGACCCGACTACCCGGGGCTGCTCGAACGGAATCGACACTGAGAGAACCGGATCGCGATGAGTGGACCAGCAGCGAAGTCATGGGGTGTCTTCTGCATCCTCTTCGGGATCGCCGCCTTCGGCTGGATGTCCTATCTGTTGCTCGTCGACGACTCGGAGCAGATTCGGCCGTCCGGGTTCCTCAAGGGCTACGCCCTCGCTGCGGGTGCGGTAGGTGTCGGGGTCTGGCGGATTCGTGGGCCGTCGAAAGCGAGCACATCCGAGCGCCCGCAGGAGAGTGGCAGTGTGCCGCCTTCCGAGCGTGGCTGACAGCAGGCCCGTCTGTTGGCGCGGTACGAGTCGACGGACGGAAGCGGCGGCGTGTGATCCCACCCGCGACGTGCGCCCTTCGGTAGACATCGAGCCATGGAAGTGCGTGATTTCAACGGCGAGGGACGCTGGTCGGCAGCGCAGATCGTCGCGCGATACCACGACTACGCCGGCGAGTTGGGTGTCGCGGCGCCGCGAGACGTCCGGCCGGACGTGTCCGAGTCGGGCGCATGTCGGTGGGTGTATCCGGTCATGGACAGGATCATCGACGGGATCGAAGCTCAGGATGTTGCGTGCGCGCAGATCGGCGTCGAGTTCCTCGAGGAGGACCGGGGCTTCGTGTTCGGCGCGATTCTCAAATCCAACACCGCCCGGGCGCTGCGCCGTTGCCGCGTGTTGACGGAAGAGCAGACGGATCGAATCCGTCGACGCATCGTGCGGCTCTATGCGACGGGCATCGTGCCACGCGAGTTCGCCCAGTACCTGAAACTCATTCGTCGGCTCGGGGTTGGTCCCTATTGGCAGGAGATCCTCGCCGCCGAGCCCCGGAACCACTTCGCCAGCCGGGCGCGACGGTTCTTCGAGACACGGTTCGATCGGGACGGTTGTCCGCTACCCGACCAGCGGCAGCAGGATCCGCGCGAGCAGTAGCTGCGTCGTAGCTGCACGATCGTCGTCTCGAGTGCGTCGATGATGGCGGCCAACATGGGCTCGTCCTACGGTCGTGAGGGCCGGATCGACGCCGCCGATGCCAGCATCCTGTTCGAGCCGGGTCGCCCGACCAAGGGCGAGGGTGGCTGGCACGGCGCAGCCGCAGGCCGGACAATCGCGTCAGCGTGGATTGGACGCCGATGGATCTGCCCGGCCTGCAGGCCGAGGTCGAACGTGGCCTGGGGCTCGCCGATGACGAGCTCCGCTCGTTCTTCCGCTCCGTGCGCTGTGTGCCGCGGAAGTGGCAGCTTCACCCCTGGGGCGACGAGGGCGGCGGATTCTGGGTCGTGGCGACCCACCGCGAACGGGCGCTCTGGTTCAACGACATCGAGGACGGGTTCAATGTCTCGTCGTTCGATCGGGCCGGCCGGATTCCGTCGGATCAGTACCGGTGCAACCAGGACGAGATGCACCTGGCCCTGCGTCTGCTCCGCGACGGCCAGGGAATCCGGCTGGGGCCACCTCGACCCGTGGACGCGTAGGACGCTGTCCCTCGGCCAGCGACGTTCCTGACTCGACGAAGGCCAGTTCCTCGCATTCGTCAGTCGGCTCTGGCGGCGGCGCGCGATGCCGGAGTGAGCAACCTGAAGCTGTTCTCGTATGGGCACCTGAACTACTGCGTGGCCTGCGGTGTGAATCTCGCGGAGTTCCACGGGTCGGAGGGAGGATCGCTACGCGATGATCTCTCGGTACGCGAGATGCCCATGCGTGGAAGGCGACGTGACATCGGAATCGGCATCATGCGATTTGCTGCGGGACCAGGCGATCACGGCCAACCGGTCCACGTTTCCGTGCGAGGAACATTGGCCAGAGGACGACTCCCAGTGACGGATACCAGCGCTCTGATCGCAGTCGTGTTTCGGCATCGAAACGCCCTTCGGGCGAACGATGTGGATGCTCTGCGTCGTCACCCCGCCGTTCAGTTGAGCACAGAGAAACTCCGTGGCGCTTCCGTCTGCATCGCTGTTGCGGTGGAGCCTCGACCGGACGGCGCGGTTTGTGTCGTGGTTCGCGGCTCCATTCCGTTGGAACGACGTGTCGCCTACGCCGGGTTCGAAAAGGACCGGACCGGTTCGCATCGGGATCTCGTCGAGGGCCCGGTTTGGGATGGCCTGATCCGTCGTCTGGACGACGAGGCGCCGCCGACGTGAAGTCAGTGCCGGGGACATACCGGTCGCCGTCGTGTACGGCCCGAACCGGCGATGACGAGCGACTCGATACGAGCCTCGGGCACCAGCGACGTGCGCTGGCCGCGCTGCCGTCATGACGGCGAATGCGGACCACTGGACGTACGACCGTCGACCGCGATTCGACCGCTCGGGACGGCGCTGGCACTTCGCGAGTCGCTTCATGCTCGCTTCGGACGTCCCGTACGAAGAGCGACCGTTCGAGCTCTACTTCTGGGACGAGGATCGGAACGAGTTCGGTCGGCTGCGTTTCGAACGCCGCAAGGACAACCCGTATCGTGACTACGAAACGCTGGTCAGCAAGATCATGAACGACTCCGAGTTCCGGCTGGGGTTGCTCGACCCGGAGACGTCACGGGTCTGGAAGCGGAGTTGGAAGTGAGGCCACCGCCCGATCGATCATGACCGGATCCGTGTGGAAGGCGCGGTATCCTGCTCGATCCACCTCCGGCTCCAACCTCGATCGCGCGTGCCTGAGCGGCACCTGCTGCGCCCCGTCACATCATGCCCAAACGACACGCGAACCCCGAGCCCGAGAAGCGTGGGCTGATCCACCTGCGGCGTGTCGCGGAGCAGGCATATCCGGACTGTTCGATCCGCTTCTTCAGTCACGGCACACTCGGCGGCCACCGCGCGCCGAGGGTCAACACGCTCGCCTTTCGCCTGGTCGATGCTCGCGGACGGCTCCGTTCCAATGTGATCTGGGTCGCGCCACAGGAGTTGCGGACATGGACCGTCGAGGATGTCCGCCGAGCGGTGGACGCCAGCAACGGCCAGTGATGCTGGCCTCGCGCTCCGACCATGGGTTTCGAATACCGACTCACGTTCCGTAGCCCCACGCGATCTCTGCTCGACGACTTGCTGCGCTCGTGCCGCGGCTTCGAGCGTTTCGATGCGGACCGGCAGATCTACATTCTCGACTCGCGGTCGGAACGCGAGCCGGGCGGCATGCCCCAGCTCGAGTTGAAGATCGAGCCGTTCGGGCTCTACGCCTGTGACTACGGCAGCGGTCGCGAACTGCTGCTCGCGGTCCAGCGCGAGCTCGAGGGTCGTTTCGGCACCGTGTCGCTCGCCGACCTCGAGTGACCAAGGCGGTGCCGCGATCGGATATCGTGCCACCATGCTGCTCGCTGCCGCAGGACTCGCCGTCGTGCTCGCCCGGGCGCCGCAGGGCGAGGCCTGGATCGCCGCGCACCCCGTCGCGGTCGCGGGTCTCGCCGAAGCGACCGCTGCGGCTGCCGCCGCGCCTTGGGTCGCGTTCGTGCAGGTACTGCCGATCCCCGAGCCGTTGCGCCGCTATCACGCGCCGCGTCCGCCGTGGCGGCTCGTTCGCGTCGGCCCGGACGGCGCCACCGAGGTGCTCGCGGACCAGGACGCGCGCCGCGGCGGAGGCTGGGGCCCGCCGTCGTTCGTCGCCGCTGCCGCCGACGGCACCGTCGTCGCCACCTGGCGGCCGGGGCACGAGGTGCTGATCGCGCCGCCGGGGGCGAACGCGACGCTGCACCGCGTCTACCTCGACGGCTCGCGCGAGTGTCTCGCGCTGTCGGCCAGGTGGCTGTTGCATCGCGACGATCGTTCGGGGGTGCTCAGCGGCCGACGGCTCACCGCCGACGGGCCCGGCGAGGACGTGCCCCTCGGCGCGTTGGCGCCGCGGTCCGCGCTCGGTGTCGTGTTCGGGGATCCGTGGCTCGCCTGGATCGATGCCGAGGGCGACCTCGTCGCGATCGATGTCGACCGTCGCGAGCAACGCACCATCGCGCTGCCTTCGACCCGCGGACTCGAGGCGGACGGCATCTGGAACGGGCAGCTGCTCGCGCACGATCGCAGCGACCCGCCGCGGGTGCACGTCGTCGATCTCGAGCGGGCGGTGTGCCGTTCGCTGCCGGCGCCGGCGGTCGTGGACTGGTGCCTGCCCGAGGGCGCGTTCGTCCTCGGCGGCTTCTGGGACCCGGTCGGCGGCACCATCCATCGCGTCGAACGTGCGCCGCGCTGGCACCGCAGGTCTCAGGTGCTGCGCCGCGGTTCGGGTGTGTTGTGGATCCGCGAAGTGCGACGCGGCGAATGGAGCGAGCTGCGCACGGCGGCCGAACTCGAGGTGCGGCCCGCCGACTCGCCGTCGACATCGCTGCCAGCGCTGCCCGCCGCGTTACCCGGCGCCGCCGGCGATGCGGCGCGTGCGGCATGGCGCGCGGCGCGCGGCGGCTGACGTCGACGAAGCTACGGCGCGATCGCGATCGCCGGCGTGCCGAGCGCGACGCCGTTCGGGGTCAGATAGGCGACCTGGATCGCGGCTCCGAGCCCCGGCGGCAGCGGCGGATGTGCCAGCGAGTGGGTGTGCAGGCGCGTGCCCGGAAAGACGCCGTGGGTGAGGAACCCGTAGTTCGTCGGATCGATCCAGGCGAGGCCGAACGGTGTCGGCGCGATCGGCCCCGGCAGGCTCAGCAGCGTCGCGAAGGCCGCGTTCGCCGGGCCGTGGGCCTCGACGGACAGCATCTGGCCGTCGGTGCTCGCGACCACCGAGCCGAACTCGTAGGGCGCGACCGTTCCCGAGCCGCTGATCACGGGATCGTTGTTGGCCGCGCTCAGCACCACGCTCGGGTCCAGCAGGATCGTGCCGCCGGTCGCATGGATCGCGGATCCCGGGCTGGCCAACGCGCGCACCGACCCGCGGGTCACGGCGAGCTCGCCGTCGGCGAGCCAGATCGCGCTGCCTCCCACCGGGCCACCGTTGACCGTGCAGCGGACGATCGCGACCCGGCCGCCGTCCTGGAGCATGCCGAAGAACCCGTCGGGGTCGAAGACGCAGCCGGTCAGCACGGCATCGGTGTCGGTCAACGATACCGCGTTGAAGACACATCCCGACGCGAAGAGCTGGGCCGTGTCGGTTGCATTGACCCGCCAGGTGCGCAGCCCGGACTGCGACAGTCGACCGAGCTCGATCCGCCCGGCGCAGTTGCTGACCTGGATCTGCGGATTGAAGCCATTGGCCATCGCCGAGAAGCCGGTCATCGTGAACGTCTGGCCGGCCGGCAGGTTCTGCACCTGCACGTCCGCCAACAGCTGGGTGCTGAAGCTCGCATTGCGGCCGACCAGGCGGATGCCCTTGTCGATGACGAAGCCCTCGATGTAGCTGCCGCCCTGCACCAGCACGGTGTCGCCGGGCGCGGCGGCGGCGATCGCGGCGCCGATCGTCGTGAAGGTGCCGCCGGCGCCGACGACCAGCGTCTGCTGGCACGGCAGGGCGGCGAACGGCAGCGTCAGGGCTGCCCCGAGAAGCAGATGCGAAGTGCTCATGGTCGGTCGGACGTCGTTCTGGTGGAGTTGTCTCGCGCTCTCTTGAGAATCCGCAGCGGGCAGGTGGTTCACCTCACGTGGCCGTAGTAGCCGACAGCGATGAAGACCTGAATGGCGATCAGGACGATGCCGCCGGCCAGGAGGCCGGGGCGCCGTTCGCGCGACAGCAGTCGCAGCACCGCCCCGAACGCGACCGCGCCGAAGGCGAGCCCGAGCGTGACCATCAGGTCGTGGATCGGCGTCGGGACCAGCACCGAGTAGACCGCGGTGCCGATGCCCGCGATCTCGATCGTGCTCCGGAGCGCGCGCGACGAGGTACTGCGCGAGATCATGAAGAACACCGCGCCGACGCTCGTGCACAGCACTACCAGGGCTGACAGCCCCAGCGGTCTCGCGGCGTTCTCGGTGCCGTTCAGCGCCTCGGTCTTCAGTACCGCGCACACGAAGTTCTCGGCCCAGCGATGCCCGACCGTGTCGGGCGACCAGTCGGTGCCGCCGGGGTAGCGCGCGGTGGCCGCGGTATAGAGCGCGAACGCGACGCCGGTGCCGAGGATCGGCAGGTGGCGTACGAACTTCATCGGGTCGACCGACATCGTCGGAGAGGCTACACGCCGGGCCGCCGGTGATGCCGGTCGCCGCGCCTTGACAGGCACCGCCGGGTAACAGACCCTGATTGCAGCCCACCCGTCGTGCCCCGGTGCGGCCGGTTTCTCGGGCCATTTCTCGTCCCTCGCCCTCGCCTCGCCATGAGATACCGACCATCGCGGTCGTCCCTGTGTGCATTCGCCGTCGGACTCGGCCTGCAGGCCTGCACCGGGACCGGCACGGTGTCACCCGAGCTTCGCGCCGACGCGCTATCGACATCGGCGGCAGCCGAGCAGGAGGGAGCCGCCGATCAGGCCTATCGCTGGCGCCGGATGCGCTGGCTGGACGACCACGGCCGTGTCGCATCCGACGCGCGCGCGGTCGCGCTCGCCGAACGCGCGGCGAACCTCGCGGAATCCGCGCTCGTCGACGACGGCGGCATCGGCCCGTTCTCCTGGCGCGCGGTCGGCCCGACCAACATCGGTGGCCGGACCCGCTGCCTGCTGATCCACCCCACCGTGCCGAGCCGGATGTGGGCCGGGGCGGTGAGCGGCGGGATCTGGCGCACGGACGACGGCGGCAACACCTGGGTGTCCGTCGACGACCGCATGGGCAATCTGGCGATCACGAGTCTGGTCATGGACCCGTCGAATCCCGCGGTGATGTACGCGAGCACCGGTGAGGGTTTCGAGCCCGCCGAAGGCGTCAACCTCGTGAACATCGCGCAGATGGTCGCCGGTGCAGGAATCTGGAAGAGCCTCGACGGCGGGGTCACGTGGTCGCATCTGCCCGGGACGGAGAACCTCGGCAACATCAATCGACTCGCGATCAAACCCGGCAGCACCGACATCGTGCTGGCCGGTTGCTCCGGCATGCCGCCGGGGTTCGCCGCCGGGGTCTACCGCACCGCGAACGGCGGCGCGACCTGGTCGGTCGTACTGTCGCTCGGCAGTGGCTCGGGCCCGGGGCCGACCTGTTACCAGGTGCTGTTCGATCCGAACGACACGAATCGGTGCGTCGCCAGCGTCTCGGAGGGCAATGCGCCCTCGTACTCGGTGCACTACGGCAGCGGGTCCGGTCAGTTCTGGTCGCGGGCGCAGACCGGGTTGCGCGACTCAGCCAATCGCGTCGAGCTGACCTACGTGCCGACGCAGGCGAACACGCTGCTCGCGAGCGTCGGAACGGACACCGTCGGCGGCGGCAACGCGCCGGCGCGGGTCTGGCGCAGCACGAACCACGGTCGGGACTGGGCGTCGCTGCCGTCGGCCGGACTCGTCGGCCGACAGAGCTGGTACGACAATGCGATCTGGGTCGATCCGACCAATGCCAACCGCATGCTCGTCGGCATGGTCACGATCAGCCGCAGCATCGATGGCGGCAATTCGTTCACGGTGATCTCCAACGGCGGGCAGGGCGGCAACACGCCGCACTCCGACGTGCACTTCTTCGCCCATCACCCGGGCTACAACGGCTCGAGCGTGCTCGAGGTCTTCACCTGCACGGACGGCGGCGTCTATCGCGCGCCGAACATCCTGACCGCCGGCGTCGGCGGCGGCTGGCAGCGGCGCGATCAGGGATTCTGCACGACCCAGTTCTACGGTGCGGCGGGCGACGGGCCGACGGGGCGGATCACGGGTGGAACCCAGGACAACGGCCATCTGACGATCGACTCGGCGAGCACGTCGAACGCGATCGTGACCCGGTCCGGCGACGGCGGCTTCGCGGCGATGGACCCGACCGACCCCAACTACCTCTATGGCGAGTACGTCAATCTGCAGATCTTCCGCTCGACCAACGGTGGTGCGGGGTCGAGCTACATCTACAGCGGGATCACGGACGCGGGGAACGCCACCACGACCAACTTCATCGCGCCGTTCGTGCTCGACCCGAACGATCCCAACCGGATGCTGGCCGGTGGCCGCGGTCTGTGGCGGTCGAACAACGTCAAGGCGGCCTCGCCGAGCTGGGGCAGGGTCTACAACTACACGGGCACCAACGACGAGCGGCGCATCGCCGCCATCGCCGTCGCGCCCGGGAACTCGAACGTCGCCTGGTTCGGTGACAATCAGGGCCGGCTGCGGCGCAGCAGCAACGCGACGGCCGGTTCGCCGACGTGGTCGAACTCGAGCAGTCCGGCGAACCGTTTCGTCGGTCGGATCCTGATCGACCGCACGAGCAGCAGCACCGTGTTCGTCGGGTTCGGCGGCTTCGGCACCGACAATCTCTATCGCACGACCAACAGCGGCAGCTCGTGGTCGAACGTCAGCGGCAGCGGGGCCACGGCGTTGCCGCGCGCGCCGATCTACGGCATCGCGCAGCACCCGACGCTGCCGGGGCGCTACTACGTCGCGACCGAGGTCGGCGTCTTCGCGACCTCCGACGACTGTGCGACCTGGTCGACGAGCAACGACGGGCCCGCCGATGTCTGCGTCGACGACATCCGCTTCCTCAAAAACTCGGATGTCCTGTTGGCGGCGACCTACGGCCGCGGGCTGTGGACCAGCGAGGTTCACGAAGGAACGAGCACGGTCTTCGGTGCCGGGTGTCCCGGTAGCGCGGGAACACCGGCCCTGGACGCAGCGGCGCCGCGGATCGGTGTGCCCGTCGTGGTGACCGTGACCAACGTGCCGGCAGCGGCGGTGACTTCGGTCGTGTTCGGCATCAGCGACACGATCTGGGGCGGCGTCCCGCTGCCGCGGAGCCTCGCGGCCTTCGGGATGCCGGGGTGCACGCAGTTCATCAGCGCGGAGATCGCGGTCAGCGGGCTGGCCGCGGGCGGATCCTTCCAGTACGCGCTCGGCCTGCCACCCGATCCGGCCTTCGTCGGCACCTCGTTCTTCTCGCAGGCGATCGTCGCCGATGCCGCGGCCAACCAGGGCGGCGCGGTCGTCACCAACGCCGTGCGCTGTGAGCTCGGCAACTGATCGCGCCGCCTGCCGGTGCGCCAGGAGAACATGAGAACCGTCCCGCCGCTCGTCGTCGCGTTCGCCGTCGCCCTGACCGCCTGCTCGACGTGTCCCTTGACCCCGCTCGCCGTCGACGGCCATGAGCTCGACGCCGCGCTCGTCACCTGCGATCTCGACGCGGTCGCGAAGCTGCACGTGCCCCGCGCGGTTCTGCGCAGCAACCCGCAGGTCTCGTCCGATCCCGCGTTCGTTGCCGCCATCGCGCGTTCCGGGTCCCAGGGTCGACTCGGCAGTGACGGCGTCCGCGCCGCGCTCTATGCGCTCCATGCCGGCGAGAAGCCGCTCGGTCTCTACGGCCTGCAGGCGGCGTCCATGGCCGATGCGGACCGGCTCGAGGGCGCCCTGCGAGAGATCTGGAACCACAATGCGGAGCTCGGCAGGGCCCGGGTCCACCGCCAGGGCGACGTCCTGATCGTGGTGTGGCACGATGGCGTGTCGTCCGCGTGCTGGCAGGCGGTCAACGCGAGTCTCGCCGAACGGTTGGCACGCTCGTCGGGATAGTTGTGCTCGCCGACGTAGTGGAAGATGCTGCAGCCCATCGGAACCCCGTGACCCACTTCGAGAACGACCCCCCCGAGCCGCCGGAGTCGCCGACGTTCGCCCAGGAGCTCGGGACCGG
The DNA here is from genome assembly GCA_020425925.1 of Planctomycetota bacterium. Lineage (GTDB taxonomy): Bacteria > Planctomycetota > UBA1135 > UBA1135 > UBA2386 > JAGQRA01. Next base: position 4,544 of record JAGQRB010000978.1, on the reverse strand, counting down.
TCTCAAACGCGAGGTCCGCACCTGGCTGCGATTCGCGATGTGGGGCGCGGGGCTCGGTGCCATCGCCCTCGGGGGCGCCGGCCTGTGGTACTTCGGCACCGTGGGTCTCGCCATCGGCGCAGCGATCGGGGCGGTCGGCGGCGGCCTCGGGGCTCTGGCATTCTACTTCCTGGCCTCGAGCGAGACCCTGTGAGCGAACCCCGCATTCTCTATCTGGAGCCGAAGGGCGGCCAGCTCGCCGGTCCCGGCCGCATCGGCCGCGTCGAGTTCTCGAAGTCCGGCCGGACGCTGCGCTACCGCGGTCGTTCACTGCAGTCGCTCGAGGGCTACGGCTACAAGGCCAACTACCGCGACGTCGCGTCGGGTGACTACTGGTGGGTGTCGGGGCCGAAGCAGAACGGTCAGGACACGCTGTATCCGGCCGTCGTCGAGATCGACGACGACGTGCGGGTCGAGTACTGGACCGAGATCCGCGGGCGCCCCGACCTCGTCGGTCACACGACGTTCCGTTCCGAGGGCAAGTATTCGTGGCGTCGTCCGCACCCGGTACTCGGGGTGCGCGGCACGGCGCGCGGAGCGACCCGCAGGCGATGAGATCGAGAATGCCGAAAGCGAGAGCAGCGCGTTGGTTCGTCCGCATGGTCTGGCTGGCTGCGGTCGTCGTGGGTTACCGCACCCTGGTCGACTTCGGCGCGCCGGGCTCCACCGAGTACACCGTGCAGATGCTCGTGATGTTCGGCATCTACGCCGCCGGCGACGCGCTGCTCGAATGGTGTTGGCCATGGCGTGACGGCGGCCAGTCGCCGGCCCGCTGAGCCCGGCCCGCTGAGCCCGGCCCGCTTCGCTCACCAGCCCACGCGCGCCGCCCGCCCGAATCCCGCCTGTGCTGCGTCAGGCCGTCGCCTTCGGCTCCGCTCCGCGCGCCGCCGTCCTCTTGCTTGCGCAGACTGGATTCTGACGCACCGCGCATGCGCCCTGGTGAGCGAAGCGGGCCAGCCGTTCGTTCTCACTGCCCGAACCGATCGATCGGCCGCGCCGCGATCGTGCTGTCGACCTGGTCGATCACGGTGCCTTCGCTGTCGAGCATGGCCCGGTTCCAGCCGCCGGAGCGGATCGCGATCAGCAGCATCTCCCGCGGGCCACCGAGTTCGACGACGGCCGGGGTCGCGAAGTAGCGGAACGACGTCTGCACCGCCTTGCCGTTCGCGCCGGTGACGGTCTCGGCCAGATCGTCGGCCGGCAGCAGCAGCGCATCGTCGGCGAGCTTCTCGGCGACGAACAACTCGCCGAGATCGGTGGGCCAACGGCCCTCGCGGGTGTGGAAACGCTCGAATGCGGGCCAGACGAGCTCGAGCCGGCGGGCCGCGATCTTCTGCTCGGTGCTTTGCAGCGCGTACTTGCCGTAGCCGGAGGTCAGGATCGGGCCCCAGGTCATCGCCAGCGCCGCGAGCTCCACACCGCCGAGCGTGCCGAGCTGCTGCAGCGTGAACGTGTCGCCGCGCTTACGGACCACGCCGCGAACCTTGCCGCAGTACTCCGCCACGAAGTCGACCGATGGCAGGTCGTCGCGCTGCACGACGCCGGTGTCTTCGCCCGCGGTCAGCTCGTACAGCGGCAACCACACGTCGCGGAACGCGCGGTAGATCGCGACCTCGTCGAACCGCAGATCGAAGCTCGGCACGATCTCGCCGTCGCCGTCATCGCCGGGAACGGGCGCGTCGCCGACGTCCAGCGCGTCGCCGCCGCGGCCGAGCTCGGTCAGCAGCGCGCGCAGGCTCCGCCGCGACTCGGCGAGGTGCAGCACGCCGTCGACGAAGGCGAGCGTCGGTTCGAGCCCCTTCGGCGCGCCGTCGATCGTCACCGCCGTGCAGTCGACGCCGCCGATCTCGAGCGTCTTCGTCGTCGCCCCGGCGAGCGCCTGCGCCAGCAATGCGTGGCAGGCCGGCTCGTCCGCGAGCCCGAGTGCGAGGTAGAACCGCGGGATCAGGCCGCCCGGTGGCGGCGCCGTGACGGCGAGTGCGATCGCGCCGGTCAGCGTCGACGTGAGCTTCTCCTGGTCTTCGGCCGTGAGCCCGAAGTCGCCGAGCGGCAGGCCGCGCACGAACTCGAGCACCAGGTCGGGGTCGACAACGGCGCGGAGCTGCAGCAACCCGCCCTTCGGCAACGGTTGGCGCAGGAGCGGCGGCGCCGGATCGGGCCGGGTCAGCGGCCGCAGCAGCATGCCGACGAGACCGTCGGGCGCCTCGTTCGGCGTGACCTCGAACTCGTCGAGCAGCCGTTCGCCGCTGGGCCGGACACGCCATTCGAGTCGCCGCAGGTGGGTGAAACCGAGCTGCGCGAAGTCCGGTGGCATGCCGTTGCCGTTGCGGATGAACATCTCGACGAACTGCGCGAGCTCCAACGTGATCGCGAAGCCGGGAACGGCATCCGTGTCCGATGCAGCCGCCGGCGGCGCAGGCATCTCGTCGACGCGGCCGGTGCTGTAGAGGAAGCGCCCCGGCAGGTGCTGCATCCAGAGGCCGGTCGGGATCGACATCGTCTCCGCGTCGGCGGCGCTGGTCCCCTTCAACGTCAGGGCGATCGCCGGATTGCCGCCGACCTTGGCGTCGAGGTTCACGTCGAACCACGGCGCTTCGGCGAGCTGCGCCTTCTCGGCCTCGAACGCCGCCGTCCAGCGGCCCTCGAAGCGCGGCCGGCAGGCGAGCGTCGTCACGAAATGCGGCGTCCTCGTGCCGTCGCGGCTGAACCCTGCGAGCTCGGCCGACTCGAACTCCGCGAGCGGATGGTCGAGGAAACGCAGTGGATCGGGCGAGGTCAGCAGCTGTGCGAGCGGGAACGGGTCGAGCTCGATGCCGAGCTCGATCGCGGTGGCGAGCACCGCGCGCTCACGGGCGCGGCGCCGGCGGAGCGTACCGAGGATCGAGTCGGCGGCGGCGGCGGCCTCGGGGTCGGCGGCGAGGCGGCCGACCGCGGTCTCACCCCAGGCGGCCAGCAGCGCTGGCATGGCGCTGGCGCGGACTCGGACGAGCGGTGGCCGTTCGCCGGTCCCGGTGGTTTGCGCCTCGTTCTGGCACGGCAGCGCTGCGGAGCCGACGAGCGCGAGCACGGCGATGGCCTCGGGGAACGCACGGTGCAGATTCATGCCGGCATGCTACCGCGCGTTCGTGATGCCAGAAGGTGATCGCGGTGATCGTCACCACGGCTGGTCGCCGCGCGCGATGCGACGTAGCCTGATGCGCACGAAGCGCAATGACACCGAGCGACGAGTATCCGCACGGCTGGGACGTCGAGTGGGTCGCCGTCGACGCGCAGGATCGCATCGCCATCTTCACCACCGCCGGCGATGGGCCGATTCCCCGCGCACAGCTCGCGCGCTGGGCGGAGTTCTCGACGGTCGCCGCACGGCTGCTGGCGCTACCCGAGACCGGCGGGCACGAACTCCTCGTCACGCTGCCGCGGCCCGATGATTTCGTGCGGTTCGCCCGCCAAGGCTACTTCGCCTACGACTGGGACTGGTCGCGCGGCGGTCTGCGTCCGCGCTACCGGCTGCAGGCGCGCCCGCTGGTGCCTCGGCTCGTCGATGCGAGCCTCGACCCCGACTTGCTCGCGTTGCTCGGAGCAGGCGCCAGCGATCGATTGAACTTCGGTGCCGCCAAGCTCGACATCCGCGCCGCGTTCGAGTGCGAGCCACGGTGATCGCCTGGCAAACGCGCTCCGACTCGCCCGGTGACGAAATCGTAGAACTCTCGCTCGGTGCCTTCCTGCGCCGCGGCATGTCGTTCTCGATCTGCCGCGAGATCCACGCCTGGCCGCCGCTCCGGACACTGAATGCGTTCCTCGCCGTCGGCGTCGACGACGTCGAGGGCGGCGGTCTGCTGCACTGGCCGCCGTTCCAGCTGACGTAGCTGCGGACGCCGCGCCGGCGCGTTCACACGATCGCGGAGACCATGCCGACGCGCAGCTCGCCACCGGCGACGATGCGCCCGAAGACCCCGCCGCGGCGTTGCGGGCGCAGCGCCGCCTGCAGGCCGAGCCGGCCGTCGTCGTCCATGAGCTCGCAGGGGCGGGTCTCGCCGAGCACCTCGATCACGACCTCGCCGATCGCGATGCGTCCGCCGATGCTGGCGCCGAGATCGAGGCCTTCGACCAGCAGGTTGGCGCGGCGCACCCCGGGATCGAGTTCGACAGGGTGCTCGCCGCCGAACTCGGCGCACGCGGCGAGCCAGGACTCGAGCGCGAGCAGCGTGATCTGGCGGCGGCCGCCGACCGCGTGGTCGCCCTCGAGGCCCTGGTCGGCGACGGCGCGCGCTGCGTCGACCGATCTCACCGCAACGCGCGCCCCGGGGCGCAGGTAGATCGCTCGCAGAGTGCCTGGCATGGTCGGCGCGCATGCTGCCGCGGCGCGCGTCCGCCGGCAAGCCTGCTAGGATGACGCGGTGAGCTGCGCCGCCCGAGTTCGAGTCCTCGCCGTCGCTGTCCTGGCGCTGGCCTCGGCGCCCGCGCAGGACGACCTCCGCGACGTCGTCACGACGCGCGCCGGGGAG
>JAGQRB010000977.1 GCA_020425925.1 Planctomycetota bacterium | reverse complement strand
CGGCTCCGGCGGCGCGGTCGCGGCGGCGGGATCGGCGGGTGTCGGGGCGGGCGTCGGGGGCGTCTGGCCGGAGGCCGCGACCGCGATGGCAAGGCCGAACAGGAGCGCCGGTGCCGCGCGGCGATGGGGGAGTGCGAGCATCGGCGCATTCTCGGCGGCCGGCGCGCCGGCGCAACCATCAGGGCCGTGCTGCGCATGGCGTCGCCGCGCGCCAGCTGCTACACCGCGGCGATGGACCTCGGTTTCGAGACGATCGGTAACGCCTGCCTCATCGCCCACGACAACGGCCCCGTGTTCGCGACGGATCCGTGGATGGTCGGGCCGGCCTACTTCGGGTCGTGGCGGCTCAGCCACGAGTTCCCGCGCGAGCAGCAGGAGCGCATCAAGCGCTGCAAGTTCCTCTGGATCTCGCACGGCCATCCGGACCACCTCAGCCTCGAGTCGATGGAATTGCTGCGCGACAAGCACTTCCTGCTGCCCGACCACTACGGCGGCCGCATCGCGCGCGATCTCGCCGGCATGGGCTTCCAGGTCACGACGCTGAAGTGCGGCGAGTGGTTCCAGGTCAGCGACCGCGTGCGGATCGCGTCGCTGGCGAACTACAACCAGGACGCGACCTGCGTGATGGACATCGACGGCCATCTCGTGATCGATGCCAACGACGCCGGCAATCGCGGCGGCGGCATCTTCCTCGCGAAGATCCGGCCGCAGTTCAGGAAGCGCACCGTGCTGGCCTGCCTGACCGGCTACGGCGACGCCGACATGATCAACTTCTTCGACGAGCAGGGTCATCGCGTGCTGCCGCAGGCGGCGAAGAAGGCGCCGTGCGGCCCCGGCATCAAGGGCATGCTCGACCACTACGACATCGACTACTTCGCGCCGTCGAGCTCGATGCACCGCTACAACCGCACCGACAGCGGCTGGGCCGACGAGTTCGCGACGCCGATCGACGCCCACGAGCAGCGCTTCGACGGCGGTCGCCGCACGCTGCTGCCGGCCTACGTCCAGTTCGACCTGCACACCGGCCGCTACGAGAAGACCAACCCGAAGCCCAACGACGGCCCGCTGCGCGACCCGGCCGAGTTCGGCGACGACTGGACGACGCCGCTCGAGGCCGGAGACGTCGCGACGTTGCAGCGCTACTTCGACCGCGTCGAGCACCTGCGCACGTTCCTCGGCCATGTCAACTTCCGCGTCGGCGACCGCGACCACACCATCGACGTCAATCGCGAGCACCAGCGCGGCATCACGTTCCACACGCCGCGGCAGTCGCTGCTGCAGGCGATCGAGTGGAACGCGTTCGACGACATCCTGATCGGCAACTTCTGCCGCACGACGCTGCACGGCGACTGGTGGGGCAAACAGGGCGCCGACGCGCTGTATCCGCACTTCACGCCGTTCGTGACCAAGTTCGGCGACAACGGCGGCGCCTACAGCGCGGCCGAGCTGCGGGCCTACTTCGCCGAGTACTTCCGGCGCGGTTACAGCGAGTTCACCGCCGACGTGCCCGATCAGGAGATGAAGGCCGCGCTCGCCGGCTACCTGTAGCGATCGTGTCGCAGCTCGCATTCGCGCCGGCGACTGCGTAAACCCGGGGTGTTCCCCATGACACACCTCCGCAAGGCACGTTCCGGCTCCGCGCTGCTCCTGCTGCTGGCGTCCGCGCTGTCCGCCCAGGACGACGCGAGCGCCGCGCCGCGTTTCGACCCCCAGCTGTTCCCCGACGGCATCGCCGAGCGGATCCGGGCCGAGGGTATCGACCGCAGCCAGGCGATGCGGCTGTTGCGCGATCTGACCGGCAAGGTCGGCCACCGGCTCACCGGCTCCGACAACTTCACGCGCGCCTGCGCCTTCGCGATGACGGAGTTCCAGCAGATGGGGCTGCCGACGGTCGCGCTCGAGAAGTGGGGCGAGTGGAACCTGGCCTGGAACCGCGGTGAGTGGAAGGGGCGCATCACGGTGCCCGAGCAGATCGACCTCTACGTCGCGACCGCGGCGTGGACCGCCGGCACCGACGGCCCGCAGAGCGGCGTGATCGTCGCCTGCCCCGGCGACGACGACGTGATCGACGGCAAGGCGGTCGGTGGCAAGTGGGTCTACTACAGCAAGCGTCCGGCGCGCGAGCTGCGCGACAAGGTCGAGGCGGTCGGCATCCTCGGCTGGCTGTACCGCGCCGGCGACCCGGATGCGCGCTTCCCGACCCGGGTGCGGGTGTTCGGCAACAGCCACACCGCGATGCTGCCGATCGAGGACGTCCCGACCGTGCCCGAGATCGCGATCCGGGCCGACCAGGCCGATCGCATCGCGGCGCTGCTCGAGGAGAAGACCGGCGTGATCGGCGAGTTCGACATCGACAACCGCTTCCGCGACGGCGGTATCCCGCTCTACAACGTCGTCGCCGAGATCCCGGGCAGCGCGCTGCCGGACGAGGTGGTGATCGTCTGCGGCCACCTCGACAGCTGGCACCAGGCCCAGGGCTGCACCGACAACGGCACCGGCGCGACCGCGACGATGGAAGCGGCGCGCATCCTGATGGCGGCCGGCGCGAAGCCGAAGCGCACGATCCGGTTCTGCCTCTGGGGCGGCGAGGAGGAAGGCCTGCTCGGCAGCGCCGAGTACGTCAAACGCCACCGCGCCGAGATGGACAAGATCTCGGCGGTGTTCAACCACGACACCGGCACCAACTGGGCGCAGTCGCTCAGCGCGCCGGCGGGCATGTGCGAGCAGCTCGAGCCGGTGTTCGCGCCGGTGCTGGCGCTGCTGTCGCCGCCCGATCCGTACTGGGAGGAAGACGTCTTCCGTCTGCGGCAGTCGAACGGCCTGCGCGGCGGCGGCGGCAGCGACCACGCCTCCTTCATCGCGGTCGGCGTCCCGGGCCTGAACTGGGGGTTGCGCGGCCGCAGCAACTACTTCCAGCACACCTGGCACACGCAGTGGGACACGATCGCCGTCGCCGTGCCCGAGTACCAGCGCCACACCGCGACCGTGATCGCGTTCGCCGCGCTCGGTACCGCCAACCTGCCGGCGCAGCTCGATCGCACCGGCGTCGAGCGTGGCGGCGGGCGCCGTGGTCAGTCGATCGACATTGCCGAGGCGCTGTTCGGCGCCGAGATGGACGGCATGACGTTCACCAAGCTCACGCCCGACGGCCGCGCCGCGAAGATGGGCGTGCTGAAGGGCGACGTGCTCACCAAGCTCGAGGGCGAGGATCTCGAGCGGCTGCGCGACATCTTCCGCGTGATGCGCGATACCGAGGGCGACATCCTGACGTTCACGCTGAAGCGCGGCGACCAGTTCGTCGAGGTCAAGCTGCCGCGCGACGAAGTGCGCCGCTAGCGCGGATTAACTGCCTCGATCGCCGGCGAACGCAGTTGCGCCGTCGGCCCGGGGTTTCGTAGAATCCCGCGATCGTGCACGGTCGGTCAGCCGCGCGCGGTTCGATGCTCCCGGAGGGGCTATGAAGCAGAACGAGCGGATACTGGTGTACCTCGTCACGGGGTTTCTGGCGGTCATCCTGGTGGTCGCGGTGTTCTTCGGTCGCGACGGCGGGCGCGGTGCCAAGCCGGACGCCGAGAAGGGGGTGCGCGGCCTCGGACAGATCCTGAATCAGCAGCCGGCCGACGGCGCTGCGGCGACGGGGTCGGATTCCGAGTCGGGCACCGTCCCGGGCGCGACCCCGGGTGCGACTCCCGGGAACGGCGGCCACGGCGTCGGCAATACCGTCGCGGGTTTCCCGAACGGCACGTCCGATGGCGGCGATCCCGCCGCGCGCGCTGGCGGTGCGGGCAGCTCACCGCTGGTCGCCAGCGTGCCGGTGCCGCCGGCCGAGCGGATCCAGGACCTGCTCGGCGACAGCCGCCGCGATCGCACGGTGCGCATCGTGCGCGCCCGCGCCGGCGACTCGCTCGAGTCGCTGGTGCGGCGCTGGTGCGGCGCGCGCGATCCGTTCCTCGACGAGGCCCGGGCGCTCAACGAGGAGCTCACGATCCTGCGGCTCGGCCAGGAGGTCGTGGTGCCGTGGGTCGACGACGAGCAGGTGGTCGCGGCCTACGAGGCGCGGCAGCCGCGGCTGCTGGCCGGCGGTGGCGCCGACGACGGTTCCGTCCCGGTCGGGGGCAGCCCGAACGCGAATGGCCCGAATGCGAACGGCCCGAACGGCAGCACCGCGCCGACCAGTACGATGTCGACGCCGGCACCGTCGTTCCGGGTCCCGAACGGCGAGGCCAGCCCGACGCCGGCGACCGCGGTCGCCGAGCGGCCGGCAGCGG
>JAGQRB010000976.1 GCA_020425925.1 Planctomycetota bacterium | reverse complement strand
GGCCGCACCGGTTCGGGCAGCTCGTCGATCTTGTGGTCGCGATTGCCGATCCGGAGCGCCAGCGGCGAGCCGATGGTGCGACCGCGCCGCAGGCCGGCGAGCACCTCGGCGTGATCGTCCTCGATGCGCTGCCGCCCGCCGCGGCCGGCACCGCCCTGCCGCAGCCGCAGCGTCGCGTCGATCGCCTCGAGGTCGACCTCGAGGTCGCGCGGCAGGCCTTCGAGCAGCGCCAGAACCGCCGGGCCGTGCGACTCGCCGGCGCTGCGGAACGAGAGGCGCGCGAGCGGCGGGTTCACGCCGTCTGCTCCGCCTCGGCCTCGGCGCTGCCGGCGTCGGTCGCGAGCCGCTGTACGATCGCGGCGAACTCGAACAGGTCGAACGGCTTCTTCAGCACGGCCTGCACGATCCCGAGTGCCGCGAGTCGGACCTGGGCGCGCTCGTCGAGGAAACCCGAGACGACGACGGACGGCGGACGCGAGGTCGGCGCGAGCCCCTCGAGCACCGCGATGCCGTTCTGCTTCGGCATGTCGAGATCGCAGACCAGCACCGCGACGTCCGGGTCGCGCGCGAGCTCGGCGGCCTGCATGCCGTCGTAGGCACAGACCGTGCGCAGACCGCGACGCGCGAGCACCTCGACGAGCAGGTCGCTCACGGCCCGGTCGTTGTCGGCGATCAGAACGAGCGGCGCGGCCACGAGGGTCGGATGCTAGCGAGCCCGCCCATCGGATGCAGGCACCGACCGATCCGGACCCCGAAGAATACGCCGAGCGTGAGCCGCAAGCCGTTCGGCGCGCCGCCGGGCTCGGCCAGAGCCAGTTCAGCGCCGGGCTCGGTGCGGCAGGGCCGACGAGCGCCAGGTCGGAGCGCCTTGCGCGGCCAGGGGAGCCGCGACGGTGAGCGGCGACGACACCGCCGCACTCGCCCGCCGCATCACCGCACCAACGCAACCGCGGGATTGCCGTTCTGCAGGCCGGTGACCGGCCCGAAGCAGGCCGCGTGCCATACCAGCGGCAGACCGCGGAAGCCAGGGACGTTGGGCACCGCGATCGAGCCCGCGATCGGCGCGGTGGTCTGTTGCACCCCGATCGCCAGGAACACGTGTGCGCCGGGATCGAGCCAGAACTGGTCCTGGAACCCCGCGATCGGCACCGGTGCGCCGGGCAGGCCGACGACGAGCGTGACGAGATCGCCGGCGAGCGTCGTCGTCGTCGCGGTCAGGTTGCCGCCGGGCGCGGCGCTCGTCGCGCTCACGAACGGCATCGCCAGGAAGCTCGGGCTGTGCGGGAAGTTGCTGATGCCGCCCTGCGGCGACGACAGCAGATCGATGCGAACGATCGAGTTGCCCTGCAGCGCCGCGCGCTGACCGCCGCCGTCGAAGCCGCCGACCAACGTGCTCGCGAGCACGCGCGCGGTGCCGTTGTAGACCCCGATCCCCGGCGACGCCGCAACACTCGCGATCGGCCCCGTGCCGAATCCGTCACCGCCCGTGACGGTCGATTCGACGAGCTGCACGTTGCCGCCCTGCGCCTGCAGGCCGGACGACGTCGTCAACATGGTGAAGGCGCTGGCGTTGGTCACACCCTGCAGGGTGCAGCTCTCGAACACGGCATCGCACGCATCGAGGTTCACATGACCCCAGAACGTGCACTCGCGCACCGCGAGCCGAGCGCAGCCGGTGGCGTCGAGCGGCACGTAGTTGAAGCCCAGGAAACCGCCGGCCGGGAACCCGGCGGTCGTGAGGCCTTCGAGGACGACGAGGCCCTGATCGCCCGTGAGCTGCACGCAGGGCGCGCCGCTGCCGGGCCACGCCAGGTTGGCCAGCGTGCAGGACTGGCCCGGATTCGTGTTGGCGATCGCAATCGTGCCCGTGATCCCGACGCCCGGGTCGGCGAGCACGGTGAGCCCCTTCTGCGCGATCGCGAAGCCCGCGTAGTTCCCGGCTCGGACGAGCAGCACTGCACCGTCGGGCACCGCCGCCGCGGCCGCGGTCAACGAGGTGTAGTTCGTGCCCGGACCGTTGTTCGCGTCGACGACGAACGTCTGGGCGGCAACCGGTAGAGCGAGAAGGATCGCGAAGATCGAGCGCATGCTGCGGATCGTATCGCGACCCGCCACTCCGCACCGGATCTCGACGAGCCGGTCAGCTCGAGCGCCTGGCCGGCCGGTACGGCCGGCGGCGCTACTGCGTGACGAGCTTCACGACCGGCACCGAGTCGACCCCCGCGTCGCCGGTCGTCGCGCCGACGTCGAACAGGTTCCAGACGTACTGCGCGTGCGGCACGATCACCTCCGGTCCGATCCAGGTCGAGTGGCTCGCGGTGGTCTCGAGGCCGAGCGGGTTGCTCGCGGTCGGCGGCACCAGGTAGCTCCACTGCCAGCCGACACCGAGGCGACCGATGCCGGGCGGCACCACGAACGCGTGCGACGCGGCGCCGGTCGCGTCGGTGAGGTAGGAGACCGGACCGAGCGTCGGGCCGACGAGCACGGCGCAGGCCGGGTTGCCGCCGTAGTTCGAGAGCGGGAACGGCAGCAGCTGGCCGGCGCCGCACTCCTTCTGATCGAGCGACGGCAGCAGCGTCGCGAACGTGTTCGGCGGCGCGTTCGCGAGCGCGAGCTCGATCGTCGCGCCGCTGACGTAGGTGCCGCCGGTCGAGGTCGAGCTCATCGTCGCCGGGCCGCAGCCGATGCCGGCGTCGCGGGCCGAACCGTCGGGCGTGGCGAAACCGCGGTCGGTGCTCCACATCGCGCCGTTGGCGCGGCCGTAGACCAGGAGCTCGATGCAGAGGTTGGGGTTGCTGTTGGTGCCGAACACGAACGGATTCGTGAACTCGAACTCGGCGAAGTCGCCGGTGCTGCGGTTGGCGGGCGCCGCCGGCACGATGACGGTCCGCCGCGGCAGCACCACGACCTCGTCGCTGCCGATGTTGTTCGCGAACGTCTCGCTCAGCGCACCGGGCGCCGCCGCGGTGCTCGAGCAGCGGATCTCGATCTCGGCGACGAAGGCCGCGAGGTCCACGACGCGCGGCGCCTGCCGCAGGCCGAAGCCGACGATGGTCGTGCCGGGCGCGACCGGCTGCGCGAAGATCATCTGGGTGCGCGTCGAGTTGCCGCCGAGGGTCGAGGAGCTGTTGTGGCCCCAGGCGCGTTCGTATTCGGGCGGCAGCACGATCGAGGTCTGGGCCGCGGCCGTGGCGGCGAGCAGACCGAACAGGAATCCGGCAGCCGGGAGCTGCGTCATGCGGGTCAAGGCGATCCTCCGCGGGATGGGTGTGGGAACGGAACCGAGAGCGGAGTCCGGACCGGCGAGCGAACGCGGATTGCGGCGACGGGTTCCGGCGACGAACCCGGCCGATCGCCGCAACGCCGCACCGCGGGCTCGCGCTCGGGCCCTGCGGGCGGGAAGCTCTCTCCCGGAGATCCGACGGCATGCTTCACTTCACGCGCGTCCTGTTCGCAGCCGCGCTCGCCGCCTGCAGTCACGGCGGCGGCGGCGGCAGCTTCTCGTTCACCAGCACGCCCGCGACGTCGACCGCGATCCGCAGTTCGTGGCAGTACCAGGCCACGACCGGGAACGCCCCCGGCGCGGTGACCTACTCGCTGCTGCAAGGGCCGGTGGGCGCCACGATGTCTTCCGACGGGCTGCTGAGCTGGACGCCGACCTACGCCGACCTCGGCACGCACACGCTGATCGTGCGCGCCACCGCGGCGAACACCGCGATCGACCAGTCGCTCGCGCTGCGGGTGCATCAGGGCCTGCAGATGGGCGTCGGCCTGTCGCCGCGCGGCCACACCGGCAGCTCGACGACCCCGGACTACGAGGCCCACCTCGACCCGGACTCGCCGCACGGCCGCGCGCGCGGGTTCCACACCGCGTGGCGCGACTCGGTCGCGAACGGCGGTCAGATCCCGCCGCTCTTGACCGTCGGGATGAGCTTCGCGTCGACCTACGGCATCGAGCCGGGCTACGTGATCGGCTGGGCCGATGGCAACGGTGCGCCCGATCTGACGAGCGACTCGAACCCGTCCGACAACTCGTGGAACAACGCCGAGACCCGCAGCGAGTTCCTCGCGATGGTGACCGCGTTCGCGGCGGCGGCAACGCCGGAGCACCTGTTCCTCGGCAACGAGGTCAACGCCTACTACAACACCCACAGCCAGCCCGAGTGGGACGCGTGGATCAGCGAGTACGAGGCCTGCTACGACGCGATCGCGACGGTCAGCCCGGACACGCAGGTCGGCATGGTGTTCCAGCTCGAGATGCTGAAGGGGCTCGGCGGCAACACCGGCTGGTCGTGGGCGGCGCAATGGAGTCTCGTCGATGCGCTGGTCGCGAGCGGCCGCGTCGACGTGATCGGCTTCACGAGCTACCCCTACCTGCACTACGACCTGCGCACCGACGTGCCGAGCGGCTACTACGACGAGATCGCGGCGCACTGGACCGGGCCGGTCGCGTTCACCGAGATCGGCTGGCTCGCCACCGCGCATCCGCCCTACCCGGGCGACGAGACCGACCAGGCGCTGTTCGTCGGCGACTTCTTCGCCGCCACCGCGAACCTCGACCTCGCCTACGTCGCGTGGCTGTTCCTGCACGATTGGGACGGGCAGGCGTCGACGATCGCGTTCGCCGACATCGGGCTGCGCAACAACGACGGCTCGGTGATCCGCATGGCCGACATGGCGTGGCGGGTCGAGGTCGCGCTGCGGCAGCGGTAACTCCACTCAGCGGCCGCCTCCCGGCGGCGATCGGGGCACGCGCGTGTCGGGTTTGCGGTCACGGCACCGCGTCGACCGTTCACGCCGGATCGAGCGGCACCAGCCAGCTCACGTCCTCGAACGGCACCTGCACCGTCACCCGCCCGTACTCCACCGTCAGCGTCTCGCGCACCTTGTCGATCTTCTTGACCTGCGCCGAGCGGTGCCAGCGCGGCAGGAAGACCTGATCGCCCTTCTTGAGCGCGTGGCAGAACTGCAGCCGGCGGCGGTGCACGCGCGCACCCTTCAACAACCCGTCGAGCGCGTCCTTCATCGACCGCGCGCGTTCGCCGTGCTGGCCCGGCGCGTTGGCGAGCGCCTGCACGTGCTCCTCGAGCGCGGCCTTGGCGGCGCGCAGCTCGTGCTCGACGACGCCGTCGGCCTCCTCCTGCAGCCAGGTCTCGCGCCGGATCGCTTCGGCGAGGCGCTCCTCGAGCTCGCTCTGTTTGTCGGCGACCGCGCGCGAACGTTCGGCGGTGCGCTTGCGATCGGCCTCGGCCTCGCGGCGCGCGACCTGCACCTGCTCGATGACGTTGTCGAGCTCGGGGTCGCGCACGCCGAGCAGCTCGCGCGCGCGCGCGACGATCTGCTTCGGCATGCCGACGCGCGCCGCGATGTCGAGCGCGTGGCTGTTGCCCGGGATGCCGACGTCGAGCCGGTAGAGCGGTTCGAGCGTCTTGCCGTCGAACGCCATCGAGCCGTTGTCGGCGCCCTTGTGCTGGTAGGCGAACTCCTTGAGCCGGCCGAGGTGCGTCGTCACCACCGCGAACGTGCGGCTCCGGACCAGCGCCTCGAGCACGGCGTAGCCGAGCACCGAGCCCTCCTCCGGATCGGTGCCGGCACCGAGCTCGTCGAGCAGCACCAGCGCGTCGGGCGCGGCGCGTTCGAGGCAGCGCGCGATGCGCTGCACGTGCGAGCTGAACGTCGACAGGTTCTGCGAGATGCCCTGCTCGTCGCCGATGTCGGCCTTGACCGCACCGAGGAACGGCACCCGCGCACCCTCGTCGGCCGGCAGCGGCACGCCGGCGAGCGCCATCAGCGCCAGCAGACCCACGGTCTTGAGCACGACGGTCTTGCCGCCGGTGTTCGGACCGGTGACGACCAGCAGATGGTGCGGATCGCCGAGCGCGACGTCGAGCGGCACGACCGGGACAGGCTTGCCGGCAGCTCCGCTGCCGCCACCTGGCGGCGCCTTCTGCATCAACAGCGGATGGCGTGCGCCGTGCAGCCGCAGCGCGGCGTCGCGTTCGACCGCCGGCACCGTGAAGCCATCGTCGTGCACCAGCCGGGCCTTGGCCTGCAGCAGGTCGGCGCGCGCGACGAACTCGACCGCCGCCAGCACCTCGGGCTCGAGCCGGCGCAGCGCGCGCGCGGCGTCGGCGAGCACGACGTTGATCTCGCGGTTCTCGGCGGCCTGCGCGTCGGACAGGCGGTTGGCCATCTCGACCACGATCTCGGGCTCGATGAACAGCGTCGCGCCCGAGCTGCTGCGATCGTGCAGCACGCCCGGCACGCGGAAGCGCGAGTCGGACTTGACCTGCAGCACCGGCCGACCGTGACGCCAGGCCGCCTCGAACGACTGCAGACCGCGCTTGATGTCGGGATCCTGCAGCGCGCGCTGCACCGCGTTGTCGACCGCGAGCCGCGCCTGCTGGATCTCGCGCCGGATCTCGCGCAGCCGCTGCGACGCCGAGTCGAGCACCTCGCCGCGGTCGTCGACCAGCGCGTCGAGCTCGTCGACCAGCGCCTGCAGATCGGCGACCCCGGTGGCGAACCGCACCAGCGCCTCGGGCTGCGCCAGCAGCCAGCGCCGGCAGTGTTCGGCGGCGCGCAGCAGGCGCTTGAGGTCGGCGAGGTCCCGAGCCTGCACGACGTGTTCACCGGCAAAGAAGCCCGGCAGCCAGGAGCGCACCTCGACCGCGCCCGAGAGCGGCAGACCGCGGCCGCCGTCACCGAGCCGCAGCGCCAGCGCCTGCACCGCCGCGAGCCGTTCCTGCAGCGCCGCGAAGTCGGCGAACGGCTCGAGCTGCTCGACCGCGGTGCGGCCGATCGGCGAGCTCAGGCGTTCGACGAGCAGCGCGCGCACCACGTCGAACTCGAGCGCGGCGAGGTCGAACGAGCGCGGAGTCGGCGGGTCGGACGGCATCGGAGCCAGCATGTTGCCCGCCGCTCCGCGCTTGTAAACTCCGCGCCCGATGAAGCGCAGAACACAGCCCGGTTTCGGCACGCTGGCGATCCACGCCGGTCAATCCCCCGACCCGACGACGGGGGCGATCATGACCCCGATCTTCCAGACCAGCACCTACGTGCAGGAAGCCCCGAACAAGACCAAGGGCTACGACTACTCGCGCTCCGGCAACCCGACGCGCACCGCGCTCGAAGGCAACCTCGCGGCGCTCGAAGGCGGCAGCTGGGGCCTCGGCTTCAGCAGCGGCATGGCGGCGATCACCTGCGTCGTCAACCTGCTGCAGCAGGGCGATCACGTGATCGCGGGCAACGACCTCTACGGCGGCACGTTTCGCCTGCTGCGCACGGTCTACGAGAAGTTCGGCATCGCGACGACGTTCGTCGACCTCACCGATCTCGCCGAGCTCGAGGCGGCGTTCCGGCCGAACACGCGGCTGGTGATGCTCGAGACCCCGACCAACCCGCTGCTGCGCTGCTGCGACCTCGCCGCGATCGCGAAGCTCTGCCGCCGCCGCCACGTGATGACGCTCGCCGACAACACCTTCGCGACGCCGTACCTGCAGCGCCCGCTCGAGCTCGGCTGCGATCTCGTGGTGCACTCGACGACGAAGTACCTCGGCGGCCACAGCGACGTCGTCGGCGGCATCCTGGTCGGCAGCGATCCCGAGCTGCGCCCGCGCCTCGCCCACTTCCAGAACTCGTGCGGCGGCACGCCGGGCCCGATGGACTGCTTCCTGGTGCTGCGCGGCACCAAGACGCTGCACGTGCGCATGGACCGCCACTGCCAGAGCGCGCTCGCGATCGCGAAGTGGCTGTCGTCGCACCGCAAGGTCGCCCGGGTCTACTACCCGGGCCTGCCGTCCCACCCGACGCACCGCACCGCCAAGAAGCAGATGAAACACGGCGGCGGCATGGTGTCGGTCGAGCTGAAGGCGACGGTCGCGGCGGCGAAGAAGTTCTGCAGCCACCTCGAGGTCTTCGCGCTCGCCGAGAGCCTCGGCGGCGTCGAGAGCCTGGTCGACCACCCGGCTTCGATGACCCACGCGTCGATCCCGAAGAAGGAACGCCAGCGCGCCGGCCTCGCCGACGGACTCATCCGACTCTCGGTCGGCATCGAGGAGCTCGACGACCAGATCGCCGATCTCGATCAGGCGCTGCGCCGGCTGTAGCGCGCGGCCTGTTGGTTCTTCCCTCGCTTCCCTCGTGCAGACGGGCGCGTCAGGCGCTGCCCTGGGCTTCGCCGCTCGCCTTCGGCGGCGCGCTGATCGGCTTGCTGAGGCGCGGTGCGGGTGCGTCGTCGTCGTCGTCGTCGATCGACAGGTTGCCGACGTCCTCGCCGGAGACCTTCTTGCGCATGAGCCGACCGACCTTGAATTTCACGATTCGCTTCGCGGGCACCGGCACCTTCTCGAGCGTGCGCGGGTTCTGCGCCAGGCGGGCCGCGCGCTCGCGCGACTCGAAGACGCCGAACTCACGAAACTCCAAGCGGTTGCCGGCAGCGAGCTCATCGATGATGGCGTTGAGAAAGGACTGGATCACTTCCTTCGCGACCACCTTCGTGACCCCGGTATTGTCCGCGATGCGGTGAACCAGTTCCTTCTTGGTAATGGTCTTCAACGTAGCCTCCAAGGCTCGCGCGGCCGCACAGCAGGGAGACGAGGAGCGGATTCCGGTCCGCTGACGCCATGGGGCCCGAGAGCAACAAGTAACGGCGCAATATACTCTTGTGGAGACAGTGTCGACAAGGATCCCCAGCAGTTTGGCCGCGATTCGCGCTACACCGAATCTGGGTCGACTACTCTCCGAGCCAGCCGACTGGAAACGCTTTGGCGAAAGGGACTTCGGCGAGGAAGTCGCGACGCGACGGTCGTCCTGGGTGCGCCGGCTGCGGACCGCCGGCGGTGATTTTCACATAAAATCCTATGACTACGCAACCTGGGGCAGTCGGTGGCAAGGATTCTGCCGCACGACCGGGCCCTGGGTGCGGTCGCGGGCGACGCGCGAGTTCGACGCGCTGACCTGGCTCGCCGAACACGCGCCGCCGGCCGCCGACGCGATCGCTGTCTTCGAACACCGGCGCGCCGGGCTGCTCTGCCGCGCCGTGCTCGTCACCGCGACGTTCGCCGGCGATCCACTCGACCGCCTGCTGGCCGCGACCGACGACCGCGCCGGTCTGGCGCACGCCCTCGGTTGTTATGTCGCGCGCCTGCACGGACTCGGCTACCGCGACGGCAACCTCGACCTGCGCAACCTGATCGGCCGGCGCGACGACGGTGGCGAGTGGGTCATCAGCAAGATCGACTCGCCGAAGTACCGGCTGCGGCGACCTGGCGAGGCGCCGGATCGGTGGACCGCGGCCGACTGGCAGCGGCTGCTGCCGCAGCTCGCGCCGTTCGGGCTGGCCGAGGAGACGCGGGCCGCGGCGCGTGGTCAGAAGCCCGGGTAGACGTAGACTCCGCGCCCGATGCTCCGCCCACTGCCCCTCGGCGGCGGCGGCCGGTGGTCGAGCCGGTCGTCGGCAGCTACCCGGTGCCGAACGCGCCGTGGATCCGCGGCGTGCGCGTCGTCTGGCAGGGGGTCACGGAGCGCTTCGGCCAGATCACGCTGAGCAACCCGGCGATCTACTCACACTGAGCGCTCACCCGGGCGGCAGCCGCAGCGCGTCGAGCGATACCTCCCCCGCCGCCGCCGGCCCGAGCAGGCGCTCGATCTCCTCGAGCCGGTACGGCACCGCCAACGCGCGCTCGAACGCCTCGTGGCCGTCGGCCGGATCGCCGATCGCGAGGAAGTAGCGGAACGCGGCGCGGGCGCGCGGCCACCACTGCCGGCGCTCCTCGGCGGTGTCGTTCTGCGGCATCGCGTCGTAGTAGATCAGCCCGATGTTGAGCGCAGCGCGCGACGCGCGCGGGTCGCGTTCGAGCACGGCGAGGTAGTTCGACAGCGCCTCGCGCGGACGGAACGCGCGCCACAGCGCCGCCGCCCGGTGCATGCGCAGGTCGACGTCCTCGGGGAACGCCTGATCGAGTCGACCGAGCAGCTCGAGCGCGCGGTCGATGCGGACCAGGCGGTAGATCAGCATCGCGGCGTATTCGCGCACCGCGGCGAGGTCGCCGGGCTCCTGCTCGAGATAGTCCTCGTAGTTGGCGGCGGCCTCCGGCAGCCGGCCGAGGTCGGCGAGCGCCTGCGCGCGCTCGAGCTGCGCCTCGTGCAGGCTGTCGTCGAAGCGCAGCGCGGCCTGGAACGAGTCGACCGCCGCGAGCAGCTGACCCTGGCCGCGACGGACGCGACCGAGCGACAGGTGGGCCCAGCCGAAGGTCGGGTCCTGCCGCAGGATCGCCTGCAGCGCCTGACCCTTGGCGTACGACGTGTCGGACAGCCGCGCGCGCACGTACGGCACGACCGGCGTCTCGCGCTCCGGGATCAGGAAGTGGTAGTAGCGCCGCATCTCGGCCTCGGCCTCGCCGCCGATCTCGATCGCCGCGTCCTGGTACATCAGGTGCGCCCGCACCAGATCGGGGCTCTTCTGCACGATGACGCTGAGCAGCGGCCAGGCGGTGTCGACGTCGTCGATCGCGAACGCGGCCTGGGCGCGCTCCCATTCGGCCGCGATCGCGGGATCGACACGGCGATAGATCGCCGGATCGGTCGCATCGGCCGGCCGCGCCGGCGCCGCGGCACAGGCTGCGAGCGCGAGGAGCGCGAGCAGGACCACGGCGTCGCGCTTCACGGCGTCTTGAGCTCGCCGTCCTCGATCACGAACTCGCGGACGTCGCGCGTGCGACCGCTGTCGTGGTCCTTCACGACGACGCGTTCGCCGCCGGCACGGGCCTTGAGCGTGACGGCGTGGCGGCCCTGGTAGGTCCGGATCCGGAGCTGGTTCACGATGGTGAACCGCGTGCGCGGCCCGAACACCATGCCCTTCGGCCCGAACTCACCGGGCTCGCCGACCGCGATGCCGAACGCGAACTCGGTGCGCCCCATGGTGTTGGTCCAGACCTTCTCGATGTAGCTGCCGCCCGCATCGGAACCGGACTCGAGTCGCATCGTGTGCGCGTTCGGATCGAGCGCCGGCTGGCCGACGTAGTCGTTGAAGTTGCCGGTCATCTCGATCAGCAGCTCGTTGCAGCCGACGCTGCGGTCGACCAGGAAGGGCGCCAGCATGGCCTGCTCGTTGCGATCGAGGTCGGCGGCGCTCGGCGGCGTGCCGGCGCAGCCGCCGCCGACGAGGACGCAGAGTGCTGCCGGCACGGCGCGGCGAAGAATCATCGACATCCAGACCTCCGTTCGATCATCGCGTGGTTCACAGCTTCGGCCCGCGGACGCCGATCGCGTCGCGGACCAGGACCATCGTCGCCTCGGCGGCCGCGCGCGCCTTGACCGCACCGGCGGCGAGGATCTCGTCGAGCTCGCCCGGACGGCTGCGCAGCTCGTTCGCGCGCTCGCGGATCGGCCCCTTCACCGCCTCGAGATTGGCGGCGAGCTTCGACTTGCAGTCGACGCAGCCGAGCGTCGCGCCGCGGCAGCCGGCGGCGATCTCGTCGCGCTCGGCCGCCGGCGTGAAGAAGCCGTGGTAGCTGAAGATGTTGCAGACGTCCGGGTTGCCGGCATCGCTGCGCCGCAGCCGCGCCGGATCGGTCTTGGCGCCGCGCAGCTTCTGCATCGTCTCGTCGGCGGTCTCGAACAGGCCGATCTCGTTGTTGCGCGACTTCGACATCTTGCTCTCGCCGTCGAGGCCGAGCACGCGCGGCGCCGTGCTGCGCACCACCTGCGGCTCCGGGAAGACCTCGGCGTAGACCGTGTTGAACCGCCGCACGGTCTCGCGCGCGAGCTCGAGGTGCTGCTCCTGGTCCTCGCCCACCGGCACGCGCTCGGCGCGGTAGAGCACGATGTCGGCGGTCTGCAGCACCGGGTAGGTGAACAGACCGGCGTTGATGTTGTCCGGCTGGGTCGCGCTCTTGTCCTTGAACTGCGTCATCCGGTTGAGGTCGCCGAGCTGCGTCACGCAGCTCAGGATCCAGGTCAGCTCGGTGTGCTGCGGCACCTCGGACTGCACGAACACGGTGGCCTGCTCGGGATCGACGCCGCTCGCGAGCACACCGATCGCGACCTCGCGCACCGCGCGACGCAGCTGCTCGGCCGGCGGCCGCTGGGTCAGCGCGTGCAGATCGACGATCGAGAAGAACGACTCGTACTGACGCTGCAGCTCGACCCAGTTGACGAGCGCGCCGAGGTAGTTGCCGATGTGCAGGTTGCCGGTCGGCTGCACGCCCGACATGGTGCGAAGCATGGATCCGGTATACGCGGCCGGAATTCCTTCACAACGGCTGAGCCCGGTTTGCGCTTCCGCCGCGAGGAAGCGGTTTTCGTGCATGCCGCCGCGGCCTCTCCCGCAGTATCGTCCGGCCCAGTTCATGGCGCGTCGAAGCCGCACCCCCCAGCTCCGCCTCGCGCGCTCGCTGCTGCTGCTGCGCGGCTTCGTGCTGCTGTTGGGACTGCTGCCGCTGGGCGGCTGTGCGCTGATGCCGCGCGAGCTGAACCTGACGCCGCTCTGGTTCCACCGCCTCGCCGACGACGGCAGCCTGCTGGAGTGCGACTTCCTCTGGCCGATCGTGCACTACGAGCAGACCGCCGCCGGCGGCGACGACTTCCGCATCCGGCCGCTCTACCGCCGCGTCACCGAACCCGAGGGCGACGCGCCCGGCGAGAACATCGGCGAGGGCACCGCGGTCGAGCACCAGTTCCTGGTGCCGTTCGGCCGGGTGCGCAGCGACGCCGGTGAGACCTCGCACCGGCTGTTCCCGTTCTGGAGCTGGCGCGCCCACCAGAACGAGGTCGGCGAGCGCGACGTCGACTGGTACTTCCTGTTCCCGATCTTCTGGGGCGGTCACAGCGCGGACGAGCGCGAGAACTACTTCGCGGTCCTGCCGTTCTACGCCGACATCCCGAACTTCCTGACCTGGGACCGCTTCCAGGCCATCCTGTTCCCGCTGTTCCTGCGGCTCGACAAGGAGGGCCACCGCCACTTCATGGCGCTGTGGCCGTTCATCGGCTGGAGCAGCTGCGCCGAGAACGGCCACCAGCGCTTCCACTTCTACCCGTTCTACGGCCACGACATCGACCCGGGTCGCTACGACCGGCGCTTCCTGCTGTGGCCGTTCCTGGCCTGGAGCACCGAGAACGAGGATTCCGACGCGGCGGTGCGGAGCTACTGGTTCTGGCCGTTCTGCGCCTGGCGCACCGGCCGCACGGTCGGCGGCTGGAGCGTGCTGTGGCCGTTCTTCTCGCACGCCTGGAAACGCGACCACTTCACCACGCTGCACCTGTTCTGGCCGCTGTTCCGCTACTACTGGAACCGCGCCGAGGACAACGTCAGCCTGTGGTGGCTGTGGCCGTTCTTCGGCCGCACCAAGAGCGACGACCAGGACTCGTGGACGGCGCTCTGGCCGCTGATCTGGTGGCGCCACTACGACGATCCGGACGGTTCGACCGATCAGCAGTGGGTCCTGCCGCTGTTCTGGCACATCCGCATCGACGGCTACGACGGCAACAGCGAAGACCACACGAAGATCTGGCCACTGTGGCACCGCACGGTGTACACCGATGCTGCAGGTGATCCGGTGATGGGCGAATCCAGTCTGTTGTCGCCGCTGCCGGTGCGCGGCAGCAGCGCGCGGGGCATCGCGGAGACCTACGGTTTCCTCTGGGAGATCGCGGTGGCGCGCCAGCGCGCCCCGGACGATCACGCGCTCGACGTGCTCGGCCGCGTGTACACCAGCCGCGAGCGCGCCGGCAGCACGACCGCGAGCGTGCCGTTCCTGTTCAACTACGAACGCGACGCCAAGGGCCGCCGCACGCTGCGGCTGTTCCAGTTCCTGCCGATCCCGCTCGGCGGCGGCGACGACGACGCGGAGGCGGCGCAGTGAACCCGTTCGCGACGGTCGGCAGGACGATGTTCGAGCGCGTCGACGGCGCCGGCTTCGTCTTCGACCTGCTGCTGCGCACGTTCGGGCAGATCGGCTACCTGCCGCGGCGCGTGCGCTTCATGTTCGACGCCGCGTTCAACGCCGGCGTGCGCTCGCTGCCGGTGACGATGATCGTGGCGGCGTTCGCCGGCGCGATCCTGGCGATGCAGACCGGCATCGAGCTCAAGCGCTTCGGCGACACCGCGATCCTCGGCACCATCACGGCGCTGTCGATGTGCCGCGAGATGGGCCCGTTCATCACCGCGGTGATCCTCGCCGCGACCGTCGGCTCGGCGATGGCGGCCGAGCTCGGCACGATGAAGGTCAGCGACGAGATCGCCGCGCTCGAGGTGATGTCGGTCGACCCGGTGAACTACCTGGTGCTGCCGCGCGTGATCGCGCTCGCGGTCATGTGCCCGACCCTGACCGTGCTCGGCAACCTGGTCGGCATCTGGGGTGGCAGCATCATCGCCGAGCAGAACCTCGGCGTCAGCCAGACGCTGTTCTGGAGCAGCGCGCGCGAGGCGCTGACCTCGTCGGGCACGCTGCTGCCGAAGGAGGTCTACGTCGGGCTGTTCAAGGCGCTGGTGTTCGGCACCGTGATCGCGGTCGTCAGCTGCGCCGCCGGTCTGCGCGCGCAGGGCGGCGCGCTCGGCGTCGGCCTGGCGGTGCAGACCGCGGTGCGCAACTCGGTGATCCTGGTGATCATCCTGGGCTTCATCATCACCTGGTTCTTCTACTTCCTGACCGCGTGATCGAGCTGATCGACGTCCACAAGCGGCTCGGCAGCCGCCAGATCCTCGACGGCATGACCTTCGAGGTGCCCAACGGCCTCAACTACGTGCTGATGGGGCCATCGGGCACCGGCAAGAGCGTGACCCTGAAGCACGTCATCGGCATCTTCCGGCCCGACAGCGGCCAGGTCCGCGTCGACGGCAAGGACGTGCCCGGGATGAGCCGCGACGAGCTCATGGCACTGCGCAAGCGCATGGGCTACCTGTTCCAGAACGGCGCGCTGATCAACTGGCTGACGGTGTTCGACAACGTCGCGCTGCCGCTGCGCGAGCACGGCCTGTTGCCGAGAGCAGAACGCGGCGACCGCGTCGCGGAGGTGCTCGAGCTCGTCGGCCTGAGCCACGCCAGCGCGCAGTTCCCGCCCGACATCTCGGGCGGCATGAAGCTGCGCGCCGGCCTGGCGCGCGCGCTCGTGACCAAGCCCGAATACGTGCTCTACGACGAGCCCAACGCCGGCCTCGACCCGATCATCAGCCAGCAGATCCACGAGCTGATCGCCGAGGTACGCGACACGCTCAACGTCACCGGCCTGATCGTGACGCACTCGCGCGCCTGCGCGACGCAGTGCGGCGACCGGATCGGCATCATCAAGGACGGCAAGATCGCCGTCGAAGGCACCGTCGAGGAGATGCTGGCGAGCGAGGACGAGCTCGCGACCGCGTTCCTCGGCGAGGGCAGCGACTGACAAAGGACGATCAAGCAATGGAACGCACCCGCCGCGACACGCTCCTCGGCCTCGTCTTCTTCTGCACGCTGGCCTTCCTGCTCTGGGCGACCGTGAACCTCACCGACATGTCGCTCGGCCAGGCTCCGCCGCTCGAGGTCTGGTTCGCCGACGCCGGCGGTGCGCAGGTCGGCACCAACGTCTACGTGCTCGGCAAGCGCATCGGCAAGGTCGGCAAGATCGACGTGATCTACGACGACGAGCGCCCGACCACGCCGATCCGGATGGAGCTCCTGATCGAGGAGCAGATCCCGTTGACCGACGAGATGAAGATCGAGGTCCGCGCCGACGGCGTGCTCGGCGGCAAGCTGGTCTACATCGACCCGGGCCGCGGCGTGCGGATCGCGCCCGAGACCGAGCTGCTCGGCAACGTGCAGCGCAACGTGTTCGACGCGTTCACCGACCTCGCCGAGGGTCAGGGCCCGGTCGGCAGCAACTTCAACGCGATGGTCACCGCGATTCGCGAGGCGGCGCTGGCGCTGCGCGACAAGGAGAACACCGTCGGCGCGCTGCTGACGACCCGCGAGCTCTACGTCGAGGTGCTGCAGACGGTGCAGTCGCTGCGCTCGATCCTCGAGACCATCGCCGAGGGCGAGAGCACGTTCGGCCGGCTCGCGGTCGACACCGCGATGGGCGAACGGGTGCAGTACCTGATCGACAACCTCGCGACCGCGAGCGAGACGCTGACGCGTTCCGAAGGCACCGTCGGCATGCTGCTGAACGATCCGGGCACGGCGTCGAACGTGCGCCAGATCGTCGCCGACGTCGCGGCGATGATCGCCGACGCGCGCGCCGGCAAGGGCCTGGTCGGCCGCCTGCTGCGCGACGACGAGCTCGCCGACCAGGTCGGCGAGGCGATCGCCGCCTTCAACGCGGTCCTGGCCAACGCCAACGATCCGGAGGCCGGCCTGATCGGGGCGGCGTTCGCCGACCCGGTGACCGGCGAACACTTCAAGATCGCGGTCGCCAACATCCGCGACGTCACCGATCGCCTGACCCAGGGCGAGGGCGCGCTCGGCATCCTGATCAACGACCGCGACGTCGGCGTCCGGCTGCGCCGCATCTTCACGCAGGTCTCGCGCGCGCTCGAGGACGCGCGCGAGGCGGCGCCGATCTCGAGCTTCGTGCAGGTGCTGCTCGGCGTGTTCTGATCGCGCTCGGCCCGCCGAGCGGGCCGAACGCGATCAGTCAATGCTGGAACGCCGCAACGCGGGGTAGAGCAGCTGGCGTATCGGAGCCGCCAGCCCCGCGGCGGCGTTCCGGGACCTGGCCACGGGCAACCGCGGGGAATCGCGACGGCTCACGACGCCGGCAGTGTGGTCGCCTTCCTCGGATCATTCCTTGTCGCCGGCCGCGCGGGCCCGGTCGAGCAGCTCGCGGCTTTCCCGGGTGTCGGCGGCGTCCGCGCCGAACGCCTGCCGGCGGCCCTCGAACGAATGCTCGAGCAGCGGGCGGGCGCGCGCCGGCCGACCGGTCTCGAGGTAGAACCTGCCGAGCGCGAGCTCGGCCTCGAAGGTCAGGGGGTCGGCGTCGCCGTGGCCGGCGCGGGCGTGCTCGACCGTCGTCGTGAACTCGCGTTCAGCCGCCTCGAGCTGGCCATCCCGCTGCAACATGGTGGCGAGGTTGACTCGGTTCCGGAGCGTCACGGCGCGGCCCTCTCCGCAGGCCTCGACCATGCTCGGTACGATCTTGCGGTACAGCGCGACGGCGTCCTCGACGCGGTCGAGATGGGAGTAGCACACCGCCATGGTGTTCGCCGAATCGCCGGCGTTGGCGCCGTTCGGGCCGAGGATGCCGAGCTCGACCTCGTAGGTCCGCTGCGCCAGCGGCAGCGCCTCCTCGTAGCGCCCGACGAGGGAGAGCAGACTCGCCATCGCGCCCTCGAGCCCGCGCGTGCGCGGACTGTCGGCGCCGAAGCCGGCGACGAAGATCCGGTGCGCCTGCTCGGCGACCTCGAGCGCCTCGGCATAACGACCTTCGGTGCGCAGCTGCACGAGCTCGCTGGCCAGCATGAGTCCGACCTGCACCGAGCGCTCGCCGTACTGGCGGGCACAGAGCCGTGTCGCCTCGCGCATCGCGGCATGGCCGGCGTCGATGTTACCCGCCGCGCACTCGGCCGGCCCGAGCTGACGGGCGACCTGGAACAGCAGCGGATCGTCGGGCGACAACAACTCGCGGGCGTCGGCCGCCGTGCGGCGCAGCATCGCGAGCGCTTCCGCCCGTCGGCCGCGCTTTTGCAGCAGGTGGGCGTGCAGCAGGCGGATCTCGAGGCCGACGGTCTCGCCCGGCGGCAGGTCGATCGCCTCGGCGCGCGCGATGTAGGCGGCGGCGCGGTCGTAGTCGTCGCGCTGCAGCGCAACCTGGCCGAGCAGATCGCACCCCACCACCACCGCCTCGAGGACCTGCGGCGAGTGCTCGCCGGCGGTGGCGTCGAACAGCTCGACCAGCGCCTCGCAGTGGCGGCCGACCTCGTCCCAGGCCGTGAGGTTGAAGTAGACCCGCGCGACGATCGCGTGCAGCTCGATCCGGATCGAGGGATCGACGATCGAACCGTCGAACAGGCGCGCGGCGGTGGTGTCGAGCACCAGCCGCAGCAGCGCGGTGTCGCGGCCCTGGGCCAACAGCGGGTTGGTCAGGGTCAGCATCTCGACCAGCACCCGCTTGACCTCGGTGGCCCGGGCCAGCGCCGATTCCGCGTCCGCCGTCTTCTGGTCGGCGATGTGCCGCTGTTCGGCGAGCTGCTCGTTGGCGGCGAGCGCCGAATGCAGACCAATGCCGGTGCCGACGACGCCGCCGACCAGCACGACGAACACGAGCGCCGCCGACACGAACGCCGCCCGGTGCCGGCGAACCAGCTTGCGCAGGCGATAGAACTGGCTCGGCGGTCGGGCCTCGACGACCTCCGATTCGAGGTAGCGACCGAGATCCGCGGCCAGTGCTGCCGGACTGCCGTAGCGCTGGTCGGGCCCTTTCTCGAGGCAGCGCAGCACGATCCAGTCGAGGTCGCCGCGCAGCCGCCGCAGCCAGGTCGCCTGCTGCGTATCGCTGCCGGCCGCGTTGCCGAGCCCGGAGCTCGGCTTCGCCGGGTCCTCGTCGCGGATCCGCCGGCGCAGCTCGGAGTAGTCGCGGTCGCCCGAGGGCGACTGTTCGAACGGCAGGCGACCGACGAGCAGCTGGTAGAGCACGACGCCGAGCGAGTAGACGTCGGAGCGCGTGTCGATCGCGGCCGGATCGCCGGCCGCCTGCTCGGGCGACATGTACGCCGGCGTGCCGAGCAGCTGGCCCTCGACCGTCAGCTGGCTCTCGTGCGCGTGCTCGCGATCGATCGCGCGCGCCAGCCCGAAGTCGATGATCTTCGCGCGCGGCGCGCCGTCCTCGACCTGCACCAGGATGTTGCTCGGCTTGAGGTCGCGGTGCAGCACGCCCTTCTGATGCGCGTGCTGCACGCCGGCACAGACCTGCTGGAACAGCTCGATGCGCGCCTCGAGCCCGAGGCCGTGGCGTTCGCAGAACCGCGTGATCGGCTCGCCATCGACGTACTCCATGACGAAGTACGGGCGCCCCGCGTCCGACAGGCCACCGTCGAGCACGCGCGCGATGTTCGAGTGCGCCATGCAGGCGAGCGCCTGGCGCTCGCCCTCGAACCGCAGCAGCACCTGGCGGCTGTCCATGCCGAGCTTGACCAGCTTGAGCGCGACCAGCCGGCGCAGCGGCACCTCCTGCTCGGCGAGGTAGACCGTGCCCATGCCACCTTCGCCGAGCACGCGCACGATCCGGTAGGGACCGACGTGCTCCGGCGACGCCGCGGGGCCCGGGTCGCTGGCCGGCGCGAACGCGAAGGCCTCGAGCGCGGCCAGCATCTCGATGGCGTTCGCATGCTGTGGTTCGGCGCGGCAGAGCGCGTCGAGCTCGCGACGACGCTCGTCGGCCGGCAGCGCGAGCAGCTCGCGGACACGCCGCTCGAGCTCCTCCGGTAGCCAATCTCCGGTCTGCATCGCCGCCACAGCATAGCGGCGCGCGGCCTGCGCCAGATCGGACCTACTCGAGATCGGGCGCCGCCCGCCAGTACCACCAGTGCTCGCCGCGGTCGTAGCCGCTCTCGGCGGCGACCTCGGTTCCCCACTGGCAGATCTCGGTCGCGACCGTGGCGGCGCGGAACCGTCCGTCGGCGGCGGCGATGCGCGCGCCGACCAGCTGCTGCTCGTCGGCCGCGGCGTGCGCCATCGCATCGTGCAGCAGGCGGCGACCGTCGAGGTCGTTGAGCCAGTCCTCGAACGTGAAGCCGTAGCCGCGCTCGGCCTCGGCGGCGACGCGCTCCCAGCGCGCCACGAGCCCGTCGAGTCCGCCGTAGACCACGTGCGACGGCGCGCCGTGCGCGCGCAGGAAGCGGCGCACGCCGTCGTCGTCGCCGTCCTCGTCGGCGGCCGTGTTCGTCGGGTCAGTCATCGCGTTTGCTCTGCCGCACGAAGTAGCGTTCGCCGTCGTCGGGCTTGAACAGCGTGCGGATCGTGCGATCGGCGTTGAAGGCGACGAACGCGCCGCTGTCGCGGTCGAAGCGCGTCACGACACCATCGTCGCGCGTCGCCTCGATCACGTCGCCGCCGAGCGGCGCATCGCGCAGTCGCTGCGCGATCGCGAGGTACTCGGCCGCGGTCTTCACCTCGAACTCGTGGCCGTGCTTCTCGAAGTGCTGCGCCAGCGACCGCGCGCTGGTGAAGCCCGTATCAGAAGGCTCGGGCGCGGGCGCCTGCGACAGGGCCGGCTCGGCCGGCACCGGCGCCTGGGCCGGGGTCGGGTTGCCCGTCGCCGCCGCGGCACCCG
>JAGQRB010000975.1 GCA_020425925.1 Planctomycetota bacterium | reverse complement strand
GTGGCGAGCTCCTGGGCCAGGGCCATGCCGGTGCCGAGCAGGAAGCGCTCGAGCCGGCCGATCGGACAGTCGCGTTCGCGGTCGATGTCGGCGTCGGGCAGGTCGCACGGTTCGGGGCCCTGGTGCTTCATCCAGCGCTTGGTGCGGCAGTGCAGGAAGGCCGGTCCGTCGCCGGCGCGGATGCCGCGCAGGGTCCTGCCGGCGGCGCCGTGCACCGCCAGCACGTCGGTGCCGTCGACGGTCGCGGTGGGCATGAACTGCGCGGCCAGCTCGACGATCTCGTAGGCGCTGTGCTCGCGCTTCGGCATGACGTTCGAGTAGCCGTTGTCCTCGCAGACGAACAGCACCGGCAGCCGGCGCAACGCGGCGAAGTTCAGGCTCTCGTGGAACACGCCGGCGTTGGTCGCGGCATCGCCGAAGTACGAGACCCCGACGAACGCGCGGCCGGCCAGCTTCGCCGCCAGTCCGGCGCCGACACCGAGCGCGATGCTGCCGCCGACGATCGCGGAGCTGCCCGGCAGACCGTGCTCGAGGTCGATCAGGTGCATCGAGCCACCGAAGCCGTGCGAGCAGCCGGTCGACCGGCCGTAGAGTTCGGCCATCAGCTTCGGCAGCGGCAGGCCCTTCGCGAGTGCCGGACCGTGGGTGCGATGGCCGAGGAACAGCTTGTCGTCGTCGCCGAGGTGGCTGCAGACGCCGACGCTGACCGCCTCCTGGCCGATACAGAGGTGCACCGGTGTCTCCATCACGTCGGTCGGATACAGCCGCGCGATGCGCTCGCTGGCCTGCCGGATGACACGCATGCGGCGCAGCATCCACAGCGCGTCGTCGCGCCGGATCGTCGGCCGGGACTGCGGGGAGGAATCGAGGTCGCTCATGGTTGCTCGCCGACGGGCACGGTCGGCGCGGTCGAGTCGTTCGGATAGGGGATCGGCCAGTCCCAGGCGTCGTCCGGCGCGCCGAGCTCGCGGAACGGCCGCACGACGCGCTGCCGCCGCGCCGCCTCGGCGGTCGCGAAGTCCTGCTCGCGGTCGTAGAAGATGATCTGGCTGCCGGAGGACTCGAATGCGAACGGCACGTGCACGAGCTCGCCGAGCGCGGCGGCGACGTCATCCTGGCGCGCGCGCGGCACGAACAACAGCAGGAAGCCGCCGCCGCCGGCGCCGAGCACCTTGCCGCCGATCGCGCCGGCGCTGCGGGCGCGGGCGTAGAGCTCGTCGACGTCGGCGTTGCTGACGCCGGCGCCGAGCGCGCGCTTGACCTGCCAGGCCTCGTCGAGCAGCTCCCCGAAGTCGGCGATCGGCGCGTCGCTGGCCAGGAGCTCGATGCTCTCGTCGACCAGATCGCGCAGGATGCGCAGCTGGCGCCGCTTCTGCCCGAGGTCGCCGACGTAGGTCGCGGCGACCGTGGCGGCGGTGCGCACGATCCCGGTGTAGAACAGCATCAGGCTGCCGTCGAGTTCGTCGGCGCGGCCGGGGCGCAGCACGACCGGCGTGACCCGGATCTGCCCGCCGGGCTCGAACGTGATCTTGTTGAGACCGCCGAACGCTGCCGAGGCCTGGTCCTGGGAACCGACGGTCTCGCGCAGCAGGTCCTGCTCGACGTGAATCGCCTCGTGCATCAGCTCCTGCCGGCCGACCATGCGGCCCGAGAGCGCGTGCAGCGCGTGCAACAGGCCGACGGTGAACGCCGAGCTGCTGCCCATGCCGCTGCGCGCCGGCAGATCGCCGACGTGGTGGATCTCGACGCCGCGGTCGATCGCGAGGTGGCCGAGCAGGCAGCGCACCACCGGATGTTCGATCTCGGCGATCTCGCGCCGGTTCTCGACCTTCGACCAGACCAGGCGATACCGATAGTCGAAGAACGGCGGCAGGTAGCGACAGCTCAGGTAGCAGAACTTGTCGATCGTGGTCGACAGCACGGCGCCGCCGTGCCGGCGATACCAGCCCGGGTAGTCGGTGCCGCCGCCGAAGAACGAGACCCGGAACGGTGTGCGGCTGATGATCATCGCGGGGCCTCCAGCGCCGCGAGCTCGCGCAGACCGTCGACGACGCGATCGGGCGCGCACATGCCGTCCCGCTCGGTCGCGGCGCCGTAGCCCGAACGCACCAGGGCGGTGCGGGCACCGAGCCTGGTGCCGAGATCGACGTCGCACTTCTTGTCGCCGACGACGAGGCACTGATCGGCGGTGTAACCGAGCTCGGACATCGCGCGCTCGATCAGGCCGGGTGCCGGCTTGCGGCACTCGCAGCCGTCGTCGGGCCGGTGCGGACAGACGTAGACCCCGCCGACCTCGACGCCGGCGGCGGCGAGCTGGCGCAGGACCTCGCCGTTGACCGCGTCGGCGGTCGCGGCGTCGAAGTAGCCGCGGCCGATACCGGACTGGTTGGTGACGATCGCGATCTCGTAGCCGCCGGCCGCGAGCGCGCGCAGCCCGTCGACCACGCCCGGCAGCAGCGCGACGCCGGCAGGATCGGCGAGGTAGTGCTTTTCTTCGATCAGCGTGCCGTCGCGGTCGACCACCAGCAGCCCCTTGCGGTCGCGCCGGTGCCGCGCGGCGAGCGCCGCGAAGAACGCACCGGCCGCCGCGTACGACTCGGGCACACCGATGTCGAGGAAGGCGCCGGCGGTGCGATGGGCCCGCAGCCGACCCGCGGCGGCGAGCACCGGCAGCACGTCGCGCTCGAGCGAGGCCGGCCCCGCCGGCAACGTGTCGAGCGCCTCGCGATCGAGCCAGTAGACCCCGGCGTTG
>JAGQRB010000974.1 GCA_020425925.1 Planctomycetota bacterium | reverse complement strand
CTCCGGCGCCGTGAACAAGCGTTGGCGTTGGGCGTCGCGGACGGCCGACTCGGGGATGCGGCGGCCGCGCGCGATGCGGCGAACGACGTCGCCGTTCATCGATTCGAGCATCGCCTCGTAGTGGCGGCGCAGGTGATCGCTGATCGACGAGCGCATGTACGGTTCGACCGCGCCCTTGTAGGCCCCCACCCGCGTCACCTCGACCTCGACACCGAGCAGGTCGAGCGCGTCCTTGAGATGCATGACCTGCATCGCCGGCGAACGCAGATCGAGCGTGCCCATGTCGGCCATCATCACGTGATCGCACTGCGATGCGATCTGGTACGCCGCGGTGCCGGCACTCTCGAGATAGCAGGTCACGCGCTTGCCGGCCGCAGAGAGCCGCCCCATCGCGCGCTCGACCTCGCGCAGTTGCGCGAGGTTGAGACCGACACCGCCCGACAGATCGAGCAGCACCTCGGTCGCCGCCCCCTCGGCGAGCCGGTCGATGGTCGCGATCAGATCGAAGAACGGCTTCGGTTTCGGGCCGCCGCCACCGGCGAGCAACGCGACCGGATCGAACCCCAGCTCGGGCAGATCCTGGTAGACGCCCTCGATCGCGAGGAACGGCACGCGCAGGACGTCGTCGGCGGCAGCCGCCGATGCAGCAGCAGAAGTCGGGGCGCCGGAGTCGATTCCGGCTTCCTGGGCCGGGATCGCAAGCAGCAGCACGAACGGGGTGAGCAGGGTCGATGGGCGCATAGGGCCCCTGGGTGGCCGGCGCCGGCCCGAACCTGTCCCGCCGCCGGCGGAGTTCCCCCGCGCGGCGGGTCGGCTCAGTCGGCCCGCTCGAGCAACCGCACGAACACCGGCTCGCCGCCGCACAGGAAACCGAACTCGGCGATCGCCACGTGGCCACCCCCCCAGGTCGGGCACGATGCCGAACCCGAGGCCACCTCGGGCACCGACAGGTCGCAGCTGCCTTCGATCAGCGCGCGGATTCCACCCGCGGTCATGTTCGTGAGCTCGGCGACGATGTCGACCAGCGCGCCGTGTGACGCGATCGAGTCTTCGAGCGGCGCCATCGCGTTGAGCGCGAGCCAGGCGGCACTCTCGTGGCAGCGGAGCTCGACCGCGCCCTGCCAATCGCCTTTGATCCGCACGATGCCGCTGAGGAAATCGAGGCAGCCGCCGACCTCGACGAACAGCGCGGGCAGGACCTCGATACCGAGAGTGTCGCTCCAGATCGCCCGCACGTGCGACTCGACGTCCTCGCCTCGGATGGTGAGCCTCATGGTGACACCGGCACCTTGGCGAGGCCGTAGCAGGACGCCTTGCCGAACTCCGAACGCCGGAATGTGTCGTCGATGCCGAACAGCGTCTCGGAGCCGCCGAGGAACAACAGCCCGTCCGGGCTCATGACCTTGCCGACGCGCGCGAGGATCTCGCGCTTGGTGTCGACGCCGAAGTAGATCAGCACGTTGCGCATGAAGACGATGTCGATCGGCGGCATCGGCGCCCACGCCTTCGCGAGGTTGACCTCGCGGACGTCGAGCAGCTTGCGGAAGTTCGGCTTCATCTGCCACTTGATGCCGTCGCGATCGAGGTACTTCGTCAGCAGCTGCGCCGGCAATCCGCGATTGGTCTCGTGCTGGGTGTAACGCCCGTCGCGCGTGCGCTCGAGCATCTCCTGCGAGATGTCGCTGACGATGAACTTGAAGTTCCAGCCCAGGATCTCGGGGAAGTGCTCGTGAATCAGCATGAGCACGCTGTAGGGCTCCTGCCCGCTCGAGCAGGCGGCGCACCACATCGTCAGACGGCGCGAGGCGCGCCGGGCGGCGATGAGCCGCGGCAGCACGCCGTCGCGCAACACCTCGTAGAACGCCGTGTCGCGGAAGAAGTGCGTCTCGTTGGTCGTCAGCGCCTCGACGACCGCCTGCTCGAGCTCGCGGGTCGGGCGCTCGCGCAGACACGCGATCAAGGCGTGGATCGAGTCGCATTCGAACTGGCGCACCAGCGGTCGAAGCCGGGCCTGCACCAGGTACTCCTTGCTCGCGTCGAGCACGATCGCGGCGCGGTCGTGCACGAAGGCGGCGACGAAGGTGAAGTCGTCGAGGGTCAGCGGATCGGCAGTCATCGCGGCAGCACCCTCCCGCTCAACGCCGGGGCCCGGGCCACCCGGGCCGTGATCTCGTCGGCGATGCGATCGAGCGGCAGCACCGCGTTGGCGAGGTTGGCCCGGGCGACGAAGCCCGGCATGCCCCAGACCACCGAGGTCGCCTCGTCCTGCGCCAGGATCTGGCCGCCCGCGCCGGCGACCACCTCGCAGCCGGCCAACGCATCGCGCCCCATGCCGGTCAGCACGACCGCGAGCAGGTTGCCGCCGTAGACCTCGACTGCGGAACGGAACAGCACGTCCGCCGCCGGCCGTACCGACTGCTCCCGTGGGCCGTCGTGTGTCACTAGGCGGACCTCACCACCTTGACGGCGCACCTCCATGTGCAGACCTCCGGGCGCGAGCCAGACCTCGCCGCGGGCGACGGTGGCGCCGTCGTGGCCTTCGCGGACCGCGAGCGGGCTCTTGCCATCGAGGCTCTTGGCGAGCATCGCGGTGAACAGCTCGGGCATGTGCTGCACGATCAGCACGGGCACCGGGAGATCGGCCGGCAGCCGCGGGACGACCTCGGCCAGCGCGACCGGGCCGCCGGTGGACGACGCGATCAGGATCGCGTCGATCCGGTTCTGCGGCGCCGGGCGTGTGGTGATCACCGGTGCCGGTGGCGCAGCCGCGGCCTGCGGCCGGGCCAGGCGTCCGGGGCGCCGACACAACGCGTGGATCTGGTCGACGAGCGACCGGCGCAGCTCGCCCAGCGCGGCGCCGATCGACTCGTGCCCCGACGGTTTGGTGATGTAGGCGCTCGCGCCGGCGGCCAGCGCCGACAGCGTCACCGACGCGCCGCGTTCCGTGAGCGTGCTGAACATCACGACCGGCAGCTGCCGCCACTTCTGGCGCAGGTGGCTCAGCGCGGTCAGGCCGTCCATCACCGGCATCTCGATGTCGAGGATCACGATGTCGGGCGACCAGCTCGCCACCTTGTCGAGCGCGAGACTGCCGTTCTCGGCGGTCTCGAGCTCGATGTCCGGCTCTTCCTGCAGCGCGGCGCCGACGAGGCGCCGAACGACGGCGGAGTCGTCGACCAGCAGCACCTTGAACTTGTCCCCGGCCGGCACCGCGGGGGTGACCGCCGGCGCGGACCTGGATGCCACCGAGGGGGCGAATCCGAGCAGCTCGACCTTGTCGCGCAGCGCATCCTGCGTGAACGGCTTCATCAGGTACTCGTTCGCGCCGCATGCCAGCGCGTCGCCGACGCGGTCGGCGCCCGACTCGGTCGTGACCATCATGATGCGTGCGCCATCGAACTTCTTGTCGGCGCGCACCGCCTTCACGAGCTCGAGGCCGTTCATCTCCGGCATGTTCCAGTCGACCAGCAGCAGCGCCGGTACCGGAATCTCGGCGAGCCGGTCGAGTGCCTGGCGGCCGTTGTCGGCCTCGGCGACCACGAAGCCGAGTTCGCCCAGGTAACGCCCGAGCATCCGCCGCATCGCGCGAGAGTCGTCGACTACGAGTGCCTGCATGGACCGTTCGATATCAGTGTCGGTTGCCGGAGAGAGCGGGGATCAGACCTGGAAGCGGGAGACGAGTTCCTGCAGCTCCGCGGCCATCCGCGCCAGTTGCTGCGAGGCCGAGAGCGTGTCGCGGGCTCCCTCGGAGGTGTCCTTGGCCGTGATCGCGACCTCGCCGACGTCCTTCGAGATCTCGGTGGTGCCGGTCGCGGCCTCGGCGACGTTGCGACCGATCTCGTTGGTCGTCGCGGTCTGCTCCTCGACGGCGCTCGCGATCGTGGTCTGGATGTCGTTGACCTGGTTGATGATCTCGCTGATCCGACCGATCGCCTCGACCGCGCCGCCGGTGTCCGACTGGATCGCCTCGATCTTGCGGCTGATGTCCTCGGTCGCCTTGGCGGTCTCCTTCGCGAGTTCCTTCACTTCGTTCGCGACCACGGCGAAGCCCTTGCCGGCCTCACCGGCACGGGCCGCCTCGATCGTCGCGTTGAGTGCCAGCAGATTGGTCTGCTGCGCGATCGAGGTGATCACCTTGATGACGTTGCCGATCTCGGCGCTGCTGTCGCCGAGGCGTCGGATCGTCGCGTTGGTCTGCTCGGCGACCGTCACCGCGGAGGTCGCGACGCGGGCCGCCTCGCCCGCACTCTTGGCAATCTCCATGATGCTGGCGGCGAGCTCCTCGCTGCCGGCCGCGACGGTCTGGACGTTGGCGCTGACCTCTTCGGCCGCCGCCGACACGCTCGCGGCCCGCTCCGACGCCGAGTCGGCGTTCGCGCCCATCTGCTGGCTCGAGGCGGTCAGCTCCTCGGAGGAGCTCGCGAGCGTCTGCGCGCTCTGACCGATCGCCGAGATGCTGCCGCGCAGCTCGTGGAAGAAGCCCTGCAGCCGCTCTCCCATCTGCCCGATCGCATCCGCGCCCTTGACCGGGATCTCGCGCGTGAGATCGCCTTCGACGGCCGCGTTGACGACCTCGAGGATCGCGTTGACCTTGCCCGCGAGCTCGGCGGCCTGCGCGCGCTCGCGCTCGTTGGCCTCGGTGATCTGGCATTCGGCCGCGAGCTTCTGGGTGATGACCTCCCAGGTCGCCATCGCGCCGGTGTATTCGCCGTTGTGGTCGTAGATCGCGCTGACCAGCAGGTCGAGGGTCTCCGGTCCGATCTGGATGTGGGTCTTGATCGGCAGGTTCTTCGGATCGGCGAGCAGCTTGCGCTGATGGCTCGGGTCCTCGTGGAAGGAGTCGATCGACTTCCCGATCATCTCGCTCGCTCGGAACGGCAGCAGGTGCTCGAGCTGCTTCAGCGTGTTGACCGACGCCGGGTTCATGTAGCGCAGCACGAGGTCGCGATCCGCATACATCACGTTGATCGGTGAGTTCTCCATCATCGAGTGGATGCGCGCGTTCTCGGCCCGGCGCTGCATCTCCTCGCTGACGTCTTCCCAGTTCACGACGTAGCCGAGCACCTCACCGGCATCGCCGCGCACGGAGTTGATCTCGGTGCGCAGCGTCACCTTGCCGAACGAGAACGTCGCGTCGTGCGGCAGCGCCTTCGGGTTGCGCAACAGCTTCTCGATGCGGGCGGGATCGCGGTGGAAGCGGTGGATGCTGGCGCCGAGGATCTCGTCCGCTCGGACTCCGAACGTCTCGTAGATCTCGTCCGCGATCGCCTCGATCGTGGCCAGTGCCGTGTCATTGGCGTAGACGAGGTTGAGCTCGGCGTCGGCGACGAAGACGTTGGTCTGGACGCTGTCGAGGCACGCCTTCATGCCGGCGGCCTCGAGCACGGGATTGACCGCGGCGGTCGCGGTCTCGCTGATGGCGGTCGTTGTCATTGCTGTTCTGCTGGGATGTTCGCTGGTCTGATTCGGTCGGTTCGCGCTACGTCTCGCACTCCTGCAGATCGCGCGCTCGAGTCGTTGACGGCACCGTCAACACCGCGTGGGTGTCGAGCACGTGCATGAGCCGGTCGGGAAACTTGTGCACGCCGACGAGTAGCGTCCGCACGGCCGGATCGAGGTTCTCCGGCGGCGCTTCGAACGTCTCGTCGGTGGCGTCGAACACCTCGTCGATCTCGTCGACCAGCAAGCTGACGGCACTGCCGTCGGCGCGGATGACGACGTTCATCGGCGGCTCGTCGTTGCCGCGCGGCTGGAACCCGAGTCGGCGGCGCAGGTCGATCGCGGTCACGATCTGGCCGCGCAGGTTGATCAGGCCCCGGATGAAGCCGGCGGCGAGCGGGATCCGTGTCATGTCCTGCGGACAGATGACCTCCTGGACCTTCGCGACCGGAACCCCGAAGAAGGCGTCGCCGAGCCAGAACGTGCAGAACTTCGAGTCGGTCCGCGTCATGTCAGGCTCACCTCCCGCCCGGCGGCGAAGCCGGCGAGCGCGACGATCGTGTCGGAGTCGACGATCTCGGTGACCTTGCCCTGGACGATGGCCGTGCCGAGGATGCCACGGCGGGTCACACGGGACTGCAGCGCGACCTTCTGATCGAGGATGTCGATGATCGAATCGACCACGAGTCCGACCGACAGGTCGTCGTTGTTGTAGACGATCACCTGCAGCGGGCCGTCGTCCGAAGCGCCATCGGACCGTTCGACGGGCCGATCGTCGGGCTCGCCAAGAACCTCTGCGATGCGGATCAGCGGCAGGATCTCGCCGCGGTACTGCACCACCAGGCGGTCGCCGGCATGCTCGATCTCACCGCGGTCGAACTCCTCGAGCCGTGCGACCTGCGACAACGGCAACGCCATGCGATCGCCGCGCCGGGCCGCGAACAGCAGCATCGTGCGCTCTTCGCCCCAGACCTCCGGCTCG
This sequence comes from Planctomycetota bacterium, assembly GCA_020425925.1. Taxonomy (GTDB): domain Bacteria; phylum Planctomycetota; class UBA1135; order UBA1135; family UBA2386; genus JAGQRA01. Next base: position 2,403 of record JAGQRB010000974.1, on the reverse strand, counting down.
GTGTCGATGCCACCGGACTGGGTCGCGCTGCTGCGCGACTTCGACACGACTCCGGCCCGTTGCGCGAGCCCGAGCGCGTCGAGGATCAACGCGACTCGGCCGTCGCCCATGATCGTCGCACCGGCATAGCTCGTGAGACCACTGAGCAGCTTGTCGAGCGGCTTCACGACGATCTCCTGGCTGTCGTTGATCTCGTCGACGACGAGGCCGAACTGGCGGTCGTCGGCCTGCAGCACCGCGATGTTGAGCACGCCACCCTCGCCCGAGCGGATCGGCTGGCGCTTGCCGACGCCGAGCAGCTCGTTGAGCCAGACGATCGGCAGCAGGTCACCACGCAGCCGATACACCGGCACGTCGTGGATCAGTTCGATGGCCGCGACCGCCTTCTCGCCGTCGAGCCGAACGAGCTCCAGCAGACAGACCTGCGGAATCGCGTAGCTGTCGCCACCGCTGGTCACGATGAGCGCCGGGATGATCGCGAGCGTGAGCGGGATCTTGATGCGCAACGACGAGCCATTGCCGAACGAGCTCTTCATGTCGATCGCGCCACCGATCTTCTCGACGTGCGTCTTCACCACGTCCATGCCGACGCCGCGGCCGGAGATGTTGGTCACCTTCGCAGCCGTCGAGAGACCGGCGTGGAAGATCAGGTTGACGGCCTCGCGCTCGCTCATCCGCGCGGCCTGGTCGGCCGTGATCACGCCGCTGCGGACGGCCTTGTCCTTGACCTTCTCGGTATCGATGCCGCCGCCGTCGTCGCTGACCTCGATGTTGACGTGACCACCCTCGTGGTAGGCGCGCAGCTGGACGCAGCCTTCGGGCGGCTTGCCGCGCGCGTCGCGGACGTCCGGCATCTCGATGCCGTGATCGACGGAGTTCCGGATGACGTGCGTCAGCGGGTCCTTGATGGCCTCGATGATCGTGCGATCGAGCTCGGTGTCCTCGCCTTCCATCTCGATGCGGACGCGCTTGCCACACGTCGTCGAGAGGTCGCGCACCACCCGGGGAAACTTGTTCCAGATCGTCCCGATCGGCTGCATGCGCGTCTTCATGACGTCCTCCTGCAGCTCGGTGGTGATCAGATTGAGCCGCTGCGTCGTCGTCAGGAAGAGCGGGTCGTTGTGCGAGGCCGAGTACTGCAGGATCTGATTGCGCGCCAGCACGAGTTCGCCGACCTGGTTCATCAGCGAGTCGAGCAGGCCGACGTCGACGCGCACGGTGCGATCGGCGACGCCGCCCGACCTGCTGTCCGAGCCACCGCCGGCCGTGGCGCCGTCGCCTTCGTTGCGGACGTCGCTGTCGCCCTTCGTCGACCTCGAGCTGGCCTTCTCGGGTACGGAAGCAGCCGTCGACGCGGCCGCGCCGCCATCGTCGCGTTGCTCCGGCAAAGGACTGGGCTTGGGGGTCGGAGTGTCGGCGCCGCGCGCCACCACCGCCGCACCGGCGCTGTCCTGCAACAGACAGAGCAGCGCCGCGAGCTCGGGATACTCGTTGTCGCCGTCGTTGCCGTTCTGCTCGATGCTCGCGAGCATCTCGCGGACCGCGTCGCTGAGCTTGAGCAGCGCCGTGATGATCTCCACCGAGACCTCGATCTCGCCGTCGCGCAGGCGGCCCAGCAGGGTCTCACCGACATGGGTCAGGCTCTCGAGCTTCTGGAAGCCGAGGAAACCGCACGTGCCCTTGATCGTGTGGATCGCCCGGAACACGCTGGCGAGCGTGTCGGGGTTGGAGGCGTCGCTCTCGAGCGCGAGGAAGTCGAGGTCGATCCGATCCAACGCCTCGTTGCTCTCGACCAGGAATTCGGCGACTACTTCGTCCACCTATCCACCTCGTCCTCTCCCCTCGAACGCGCCGGGTCGGCGAACCGTTCACCTCCGGCGCGCGGACGATCGGAACGGCCGGAGTCGGCGCTTGAGAGCAGCCGAGGGCGAACCACGGTGCTGCCGCTACTCGATCCGGACGACTCAGCGGTTGTCCCTAGTGGAATCGATGCAGTCCGTGACCGATCCGGTGGCGGCGCTGACCGCGGCTACGCGAATGACCCGCATCGAGCCCAAGGGTCTCTCCGCAGTTCGCGCCGGGATCACCCGTCGCCAAAAAGTTGCGCGTGGGGCGCGAATTCGGACCGCGTTCCGCGGAGATCAGCGCGCCGGCGGTGCGTGCCGCCGACTCTCGGGCAGGAAACCCAGGGCGGTCAGCCGGTCGAGAGCGACCTGTCGGAACAGGCGCTCGCGTGCGGCGAGATCGCCGGGCTGCGCCCAGTCGCGCCCGATCCGCTGCCAGTCCGGGTCCTCGGGATCGAGGCCGAGGGTGCGCACGTAGTGGTGCTCGACGACCAGGAAGTCACGCCGGTACGCCAGCAGGTAGTCGCCACGCTCCGCCCGGATCCGGCTGGCTTCGCCG
>JAGQRB010000973.1 GCA_020425925.1 Planctomycetota bacterium | reverse complement strand
GCCGCGAGGACTACTTCCCGGTGGTCGACGACGACGCTCGGTTCGTCGGCGTGTTCTCGGCGAACGACGTGCGACAGTTCACGTTCGACCGCGAGATCTACGAGCTCGCGACCGCGGCCGACATCATGACGAGCCCGCCGGTGGTGGTGCGCCCGACCGACGACCTGCACCGCGCGATCGAGACCTTCGACTCGGTGCTGCTCGACGAGCTGCCGGTGGTCGACGCCGAGGATCCGCATCGGCTGCTCGGGCGGCTGCGCCGCCGCGCGATCAACCGGGCCTACACCCAGAAGCTGAAGGAGCTGAAGCAGCTGCAGGAGCGCGGCTGACGCGACCTCGCGCGCACCGCGGCGCGGTTCGGGCTACGATCTCGGCGTGACGGTCGCCCCCGCGTCCGCGCTCGCAACCGAGTTCCGACCATGCCTGGATTCCCCTTCACCGCGGTCCTGCCGACCGCGCTCGTGTTCGCCTCGCCGGCCCTCGCCCAGACCTACGTCGTCGACGTCAACGTCGGACCCGGGTTCGACTACCAGCAGATCCGCGGCGCGGCGCTGCACGCGCCCGACGGCGCGACGCTGATCGTGCGCCCGGGGGTCTACGCGCCGTTCACGATCGACGGCAAGGGGTTGACCATCCTCGCGGATCCCGGCGTCACGGTCGCCCACAACCCGTTGGCGAGCGACACCGAGATTCGCAACACCGGCCCGGCGCAGCGCACCGTGCTGCGCGGCCTGGCGTTCGAGCGCCAGCTGGTGGTGCGCAACTGCGACGGCCCGGTGCTGCTCGAGGACGCCACGTTCCTTCCCGGTGGGCTCTTCAACGCCTACACGGCGCACCTGCATGTGAACCTCTGCGACCAGGTCTTCGTGCGCGGCATCGACAACGGTGGCACGACGCTTGTCGGCACCAGCACGGTGGTGTTCGAGGACTGCGTGCTGCACGGCCTGAATGCCTACAGCCAGGGCGGCGATCAGGGGCCTGGCTCTCCCGGCCTGGCCTGCTACCAGAGCGACGTCACGCTGGTCGACTGTGACGTGAACGGCGGCTCGGGAGTCGTGTTGCCGACGAACCAGATGCTCGAAGCCGCGCCCGCGATCTCAGCCATCGGTGGGCGCTTCGCGCTGCTCGGTGCGACGGTGGCGACCGCCGGCGGCGGCAACGGCATCGCCACCGTGCCGGTGCTGGGGGTGCAGTACGTGCCAGCGCCCACGGTGCCGGTCCGGATCGACCCGCAGGTGCAGCTCGCGACCGCGCACCCGACCGTCGCCGACCCCGAGTTCCAGCTCACGACCCGCCCGCTGCCGCACGTCACCGGCCAGTCGGCCGCAGTCGGCGCGACGCTGACCGCGAGCGCGCCGGGCCCGATCGGTCAGTTCGTGATCCTCGTCGTCGGCCTGCCCGGCGCACCGATCGTGTTGCCCGGGATCGACAACGCGTTCTGGCTCGACCCGGTGGTCTCGGCGTGGGCGGCGGTGGGTGTGCCGCAGACCGGCGCGCCGCTGACCGGCAGCGCGACGATCCCGAACAGCCCGAGCTTCCGCGG
>JAGQRB010000972.1 GCA_020425925.1 Planctomycetota bacterium | reverse complement strand
AGCCGGTTGCCGCTCGCCGCCGCGCCGATCGCGCTCGGCTACGCCTGGGCACCGGCGCTGCGTGGCGTCGTCGAGACCGCGGCCGGACCGGTCGGTGTGCTCGGCGTGCATCCGCCGCGGCCGGGCACCGGCGCTCGCTGCCATGAGCGCGACACCGCGCTCGCCGCGATCCCGGCCGTGGTCGCCGACATGCCGGAGCGCCGCATCGTGCTCGGCGACTTCAACGCGACGCCGTGGAACGCCGCGTTCCGGGCGCTGCTCGCGAACACCGGCCTGCGGCACGCCAACGGCACCGGCTTCCATCCGACCTGGCACACCAAGCTGCCGTGGCCGCTGCGGATCCCGATCGACCACGTGATGGTCGACGGGCTCGGCGTGGTCGCGACCGAAGTCGGCGCATCGTTCGGCAGCGACCACGCGCCGCTGCTGGCGCGGCTGTCGTTCTGAATGCGGCGCCACCCTTCGGCCTCCCCGAACGCGGGCCCGGCCGGGCGCGACCGCGCCGGGTTCGCTATCGTTCGCAATCGATGCTCTCGATCCTCGGCCTGACCAAGGAGTTCGGCGGCCAGCGCGCGGTGGACGGGCTGTGGCTCGAGGTGCCGCCCGGCACGATCCTCGGCCTGCTCGGCCCCAACGGCGCCGGCAAGACCACGACGCTCAAGATGGTGACCGGCATGCTGGCGCCGACCGCGGGCACCGCCGAGATCTGCGGTATCGACATCCGCACCGACCCGCTCGCCGCCAAACGGAAGCTCGGCTTCGTGCCCGACAGCGGCGCGGTCTACGAGGCCTTGACCGGGCTCGAGTACCTGCTGCTGATCGCGTCGCTCTACGGCATCGACGAGCACGAGGCGCGGCCGCGCATCCGTCAGTTCCTCGACTTCTTCGAGCTGCACGAGAAAATCCTGCGCAGCAAGCTGCTCGGCAACTACAGCAAGGGCATGCGGCGCAAGGTCGTGATCACGGCGGCGCTGCTGCACAACCCGGCCGTGGTTCTGCTCGACGAACCGCTCGACGGTCTCGACGCCAACGCCGCCGCCGGCTTCAAGGCGCTGCTCGAGACGCTGGCGCGCGAGGGCAAGACGATCGTCTACAGCTCGCACGTGCTCGACGTCGTCGAACGCGTCTGCCACCGCGTCGCGATCATCGCCGGCGGCAAGCTCGTGGTCGACGCGCCTCCCGCCGAGCTGTTGCAGAAGAGCGGTGCGGCCTCGCTCGAGCAGCTGTTCACGCGGCTCACCGGCGTGCCGGGCGTCGAGGCCCGCGTCGCCGACTTCGCGAAACACCTGCTGCCGTGAGCCGACAGCCGCGCGTCGAGCCGATCCTGCGGCGCCTGTTCTGGCGGCTGATGATGCGCGGCCGCAACGCCTGGCAGGCCAACGAGGGCCGGCGGCGGCATCAGATGAGCCTGAAGCTGACGCTCCTCATCTATGGCTGCTTCGGCCTGATCCCCGGGCTGACGACGTTCAAGTTCCCGCCGCTGCCGTTCGCGACCATCACGCACGTCATGACGCTGACGTTCGCGTCGCTGACCCTCGCGGTCGCGGCCGGCTCGCTGCTGTTCGCGCGCGACGAGACCGAAATTCTGCTGCACCGCCCGCTGCACGGCGGCCAGATCCTGCGCGCCAAGGTCGCGGTGCTGATCGGCTACGCGCTGCTGCTCGCGCTCGCGCTCAACCTCGCACCGCTGATCGCCGGCATGTTCGGCACCGGCCTCGACTGGCGCTTCCTGCCGGCGCACCTGCTTTCGACCGCGCTGCTGATGGTGTTCTCGGTCGGCGCGACCGTGCTGGTCTACAACCTCTGCCTGCGTTGGTTCGGGCGCGAGAAGCTCGACAACCTGCTCGCCCTGACGCAGACGCTGCTGACGATCGTGATGGTCGTCGGCGGTCAGCTGGCACCGCGCGCGCTGCAGCTCGATTCGTTCGTGACCTTCGACGCCAGCTCGGGCTGGGCGCTGGCGCTGCCGCCGGTCTGGTTCGCGGCGCTCGACGTGCTGCTGTGCGGCGCCGAGCCCGCCGGTCAGGTCTGGCTGCCGGCAGCGCTCGCCGTCGTCGCCACCGGCGCGGTCGCGTGGTTCGCGTTCGACCTGCTCGGCAACAGCTACGGCGAGGGCCTGCAGGCGCTCGGCGAGGGCGGCTCGACCGGCGGGGAACGCGCCGCCGGCGCCGACCGCGAGCGCCGCCTCGATCGGCTGATCCGCAGTCGACCGCTGCGCGGCTGGCTGCGCGATCCGCTCGAGCGCCAGGGCTTCCTGCTGGCGGCGGCGTACCTGCTGCGCGACCGCGAGACCAAGACCCGCGTGTTCCCGGGCATCGCGCCGCTGGTCGTGATGCCGCTGCTGGTCGCGTTCGCCCCGACGCGCGGCGGGATGTCGCCGTTCCTCGGCGCAATGGCGCTGGCCTACCTCGCGATCGTGCCGCTGCAGCCGCTCGTCATGCTGCAGCACACCGACCAGTTCCGCGCTGCCGACATCGTGCGCGCCGCGCCGCTGGTGCACTGGGCGCCGCTCTACCACGGCGCGCGCAAGGCGGTCATCGCGCTGCTGGTCGTGCCGAGCGCCACGCTGCTCACCGGGCTGATGATCGCGATCACGGGATCCTGGGACGTGCTGTTGGTCGCTGTGCCCGTGCTCGCGGTGCTGCCGGTGTACTCGTTCGTGCCGGGACTGGTGCGGCCCTGGCTGCCGCTGTCGGAGCCGATCGAGGCGGTCGCCGAGACCTCGCTCGGCTGCATGGTCGCGATGTTGACGATCGGCTCGGCGTTCGTCGTCGCCGCGGTCGCGTCGGTCGCGGCGTCACACGGCTACGCGTGGCCGTTCGCGGCGGGCGCGGTCGCGCTGTCGCTGGTATTGCAACACACGTTCAAACACACGATGCTCGCGCGCCGATGGATGCCGAGCCGAAGGTGACCGCGCCGTTGCGAGTCGGCCTGCTCGCCGTCGGCCTGTTGGGCGCGAACCTCGCTGCGCAGGAGGTGCGCCTGCGCGACCGCTCGCCGCTACTCGCCGCGACCTACGACCCGACACGCGATCGCATCGTAGCGCTCGGCGCCAACGGCGAGATCGTCGAATGGGACCACCGGCGCTGGTACCAACGCCCGCTGGCCCTGTTCGGCGGCGCGCCGTATGGCGGCCGGCTGGTCTACGACAGTCGCGGCAATCGCATCGTGTCCGTTCAGGTCACGTTCGACTTCATGCCGAACACCGCCATCGCCCGGACCGCGACGATGCTCTGGGACAGCCACCGCTGGCAGACACTGCAGCCGGCCGCGTCGCCACCACCGCGCGTCGGCCACGGTCTCGCGTTCGACGCGGCCAGGGACGAAGTCGTGCTGTTCGGCGGGCTGCCCTACAGCCCGAGTCAGTCGCTCGATGACACCTGGGTGTTCGACGGCACCAACTGGCAGCAGCGCCAGCCGGCGTTCCCACCCTGGCACCGCTACGGCGCCGGCATGAGCTACGACCCGGTGCGAGCGCGCACGGTGCTGTTCGGCGGCGTCAGCTTTCCGAGCTACCTGCGGCTGCACGACACCGTGGAGTGGGACGGGACGAACTGGATCTCCCTACAGCCGACCTCGATGCCGACGCCGAGCGCGGATCTCGGCCTCGCGATGGCGTTCGACCCGGCGCGCAACCGAACCGTGCTCGTCGGCGAATCGGCGACCGGCGCGTGGGACGACATCTGGGAGTACGACGGGGTGACCTGGACGGCCGTGCCGACGCCGGCGCCGGCGCCGCGCGAGCGGACCGGCGCGACGCTGGTGTTCGACGGCGGCAGCGGCGAATGCGTGCTCCTCGGCGGCACTGCGCAGCCGCGCGCGCCGACCGACACCTGGTCGTGGAACGGCAGCCGCTGGCTGCAGCTCGCGGCGGCGCCGCCGGAGCCGCCGTTCCTGCGCGAAGACCGCGTGCTCGTCGACCCCGGCGGCCGTGGCCTCGTCGTTCTCGAAACCGAGTCGGGCACACCGTCCGTCACGTGGACCTTCGATGGCAGCACCTGGCGCCGGCTACCCGGCGCCGCGCAGCTGTCGCGCGACGGCGCCTCGACCGCGACCGGTCCGACCTACGCGTACCTCTACGGCGGCATCGACCTCAACCAGCCGAACGCGCCGTTCCTGTCGGAGCTGTGGGGTTTCGACGGCGCGACCTGGAACCGCCTCGCCGGCCAGGGACCGGTCGGCGGACCGGGCGCGGCGCTCGGCTACGACTGGCTGCGCGGCGAACTGGTGCTCTACGGCGGTCAGGACGCCGCCGGTGCGCTGCTCGCCGAGACCTGGATCTTCGACGGCGCGGGCTGGCAGCAGCGCTTCCCGGCGACGAACCCGCCGCCGCTGGGTGGCGCGCTGACGGCGTTCGACCTCGCGCGCGGCGTGCTCGTCATGCATCGCAGCAACCTCTACGGCGGCCCGAACGGCACGTGGGAGTGGAACGGCACCGACTGGCGGCTGGTGACGACGGTCACCCCGACGCAGCTGTCGGGGATCGCATTCGATCTGCAGCGCGGTCAGGTCGTCGGGATCCGGGTCCAGAGCACGACCGCGGGCCCGCAGTTCGTCGCCTTCGACGGCACCGCGTGGCGACCCCTGCCGATTCCCGAGCACCCGATCGAGATGCCGATGGCGTTCGGGTGGCCGTTCGGATCCGGCATGATGTTCGTCGGGCACGATGACGTGTTCACCGTCGGTGTCACCGCGAGCGCCGTCGACGAGTACGGCAGCCCCTGCACCGCGACCGCGCCAGCGCTGCTGGCCAACGAGTGGCCGCGCCCGGGCGCCACCGGCTTCGCACTCGAGATCGCCGGCGCACCGGCGAACTCGCTGGTCCTGCTGCTCGGCGGCATCCAGCGCGCGAACCTCGCCGTCGGCAGCTGCACCCAGCTGGTGCCGCCGGGCCAATCCGCCGTGTTGCTGCCGAGCTCCGGCATCGGGGTCGCGAGTGCGGCACTGCCGATCCCGAACCAGACGGCCTTCTTCGGCCGCGATCTCTTCTTCCAAGTCGCCGCACTCGACGCCGTGGCACCGACCGGCTTCACGCTGTCGAGGGGTCTGCGGCTCACGATCGGTGATTGAGCACGGTTCCGAACCGCCGGCGCGCTGATGTTGCAACCTACGTTCAAACGGACCAAGCTCGCGCGCCGATGGATGCCGAGCCAAAGGTGACCTCGCTCGCGAACGACCCGATCCTCGTGCTCGGCGCGCCGCGCTCGGGCACGACGTATCTCGGGCGCATCCTCGACCAACACCCCGAGGTCGCGATGTCGAACGAGGTGCGGCTGTTCGAGTGGCTGCACCGCGCGCTCGCGCTCACCGACGACGACAAGGTGCTGCTCGAGGAACGCGCCGCGTTCCGCGCCCACCTCGAGGCCGAGCTGCCGGCGCTGATCCGGCGCTACTACGCCGAGCGGTCACCCGGCGCGCGCTGGTGGGGCGACAAGAACCCGCACTACGCCGAGTCGCCGGCGACGATGCCGGCGCTGGTGCGGCTGTTCCCCGGCGTGCGCTTCGTGCACATCGTGCGCGATCCGCGCGCCGTGCTCGCGTCGCTGCTCAACAAGCGCAACGCCGACGGCACGCCCTGGATCACGCATCCCGAGTACGCGCACACGCTGGTCGCCAACCACCTCGACTTCGCCGAGAACCAGCGCCAGGCATCGGGGCCGGCGGCGTTCTACGAGCTGCGCTACGAGGACCTCGTGCGCGACGACGAAGGCGTCGCGCGCCAGCTGTTCGACTGGCTCGGCATCCCGTTCGCCGACGCGGTGGCGCGCTTCTGCCGCGGCCAGCAGAAGCAGCGCACGTCGTTCAGCGGCCCGACCTCGGACCTCGCGCGCGCCGGCGACCGCGACACCGCGCAGGCGGCCTGGTCGGCGGTGGCGCCGCCGGCGCAGCAGCGCGCCAGCCTCGGCTTCCTCGGACCGTATCTGCTGCGCTACGGCTACGAGACCGAAGCTTCGCTGGCGGCGATCGTGGCGACGCTGCCGCCGGCGGGGCCGGCGCCGGCGTAGGGCGCCATTGCCGACGGGCGAGCCCCTCGGGGAGCGAACTACCGCGGCCGCGATCGCAACCGTGAGCTACCCGCCAAGCGAGTAGCCCTCGACGAACTCCAATTGACGGCGAATCGTGGGTGTCGCGTTCACAACGTACATCGGCACCTTCCGCGCCCAGGCCAGCCGCACGCTCTCGTGCAGCAGGGCGTGCAGGAAGCTCTGAGTGCAGACGCGAAGGTTGACGAAATCGAGCGCGACCGACTCGCGGCGAAGGAGCTTCGGCTCGAGGTGTTGGCTCGAGAACTCGTGGGCTGCGGTAGTGTCCTCCGCGGCGACCTCGACCAGCACGCGAGCGACGGCGGCTGGGGGCTGCTCGAACCGCAGCCACCGGTGCACGATCCGCTGCGGAGTCCGGCTGGCCGCCAGCTCCTGGATGCCAGTAACGATCTCGTCGTAGCTGCCGACTTGGTCGAGGGCGGTTTCGAACACGACGAGAGTCCCTGGATAGTCTGCGGATTGCCCATTCGTGACGGTGGGCTGCGTGCTCGGCGAGCGAGATCGATCCAACAGGTAGGTGGCTCCGCGCGTCGCCAGGAACAATCGGCCTCTGGTCCTCTTGGCCATCTCCGAGATGAAGAACAGCCCCAGCCCAGCGTTGTGGACCGTGCCGCTATGGCCCTCGGCGAACGTTCCAGAGACGTGTGGCTCGAGAGCCCGCACCAACGCCTGTGCCGGCGTCAGTACCGCAGGCTGGGTTCGGCGGATGGCCTCGAATACGCCGATGCCGTTGTCGACCACCACGACCTGCAGCGCCGGTGAGCCCGCGTAGGGACCGGAATCGTTGCGTTGGGCGCAGGCGATGCCCCCCGCCGGATCCATGCTGTGCTGCACGACGTTGCGCAGCAGCTCGACGAGCACCCACCAGAACAGGGTCGCAGCATCCGTGGCCGGCCTTGTCGGCAACAGCAGGCCGACGATCTTCCGCGCGAGGGACTCGGCTTGGCCGTAGCTTCGGATGCGGGTCATCGTGACGGTGCGATCGTGCTCCGCAGGCTCGCGCGCGGAGTCGCCTTCGAGCACCTCGTCGAGGCCGATGGCATGGGCGAAACGGGCGGCGCCCGTAGCCGACGCGGGGGGGAGGACGAGGCGCTCCCGGCCGTCGTGTCGTCCGAGAGCCGCAGTCGCTGCGACGGCGAAGACCTGAGCAACTTCGACATCGTCGAAGGAGGCCCAGCCAGCCTGGCGCGCGGCGGCGAGCCAACGCAGGAACGCGATGGGCTCCTCGAGCACGAAACGCGACGACGACATTTGAGACCGAAGCCTAACGCCGGGCGCGAGAAAGCGTAGCGCGGCCGTTCGACGACAGCACGGCGTGCGACAATCCCCGAGAAGTGAGAACCCGGGGTGCGGCTCAGGCTGCCGCCGAAGAGCCGCGGCCACTGCAGCCATCGGCTCCAGCCCGGGTCGGCCAGGCGGTGGCGCGCGTGGTCCTAGTACCCGAGCGACGCGGCGAGACCGTTGCTGACGACGACGCCGCCGGCCGCAGCCGAGTCGAGCGACGCGGCCTGGAAGAACACATCGAGCCCGACGAAGCCCGCGTTCAGCGGCACCGGGAACGAGAAGTTGCTGGTCGTGCCGCCGACCGGGAACAGCACGGTCGCGTTGGCGCTGCACCACAGGTCGCAGCCGGCGGCGAGGCCGAACTGCTGCAGGCTGACCGGCAGCGGTCCCAGGTTCGAGTTCGTGTTGCTGAAACCGATCGTCATGATGCCGAGCGGCGAGCCGTTGAACATGTTCGTGGCGGCGAGGATGAGCGTGGTGCCGAGCTGCGGCGCGT
>JAGQRB010000971.1 GCA_020425925.1 Planctomycetota bacterium | reverse complement strand
CGGGACTCGGGGATGCTGATCTTCTCCTCGATCGAGCGCATCAGCCGCTCGTCGGGCTCCTCGTCGCGGCCGGTGTAGGGGTTCTTGACCTTCTCGTTCTGGGTGTAGGCCTTGACGTTGTCGATGTAGTTGCCGCAGAGCCTGGCGATCGCCTCCTCGTCGGCCGAGATCGCGCGCTGCACCTCGTTCTTGATGATCTCCTCGTACTCCTCGCGGACGACCAGCAGCAGGTCCTTGTAGCGCTTCTTGATCTCGGGATCGCTGATCAGGCTGTGGTGATCGAGCCCCTCCTCGAGCTCGTTCATGACCATGAACGGATTGATGCACGGCATGTCGCGCACCAGCACGTTGCTGATCTTGTCCTGGATGTAGCGCGGCGAGATGCCCTCGAGGCCCTCGCGCTGGGTCTCCTCGCGCAGCTCGCGGATGTTGTCGCGGGTGTAGCCCGGCAGCGATTTGCCGTTGTAGAGCTTGAGCTTCTGCAGCAGCGACAGGTTGGCCTTCTTGGGCTCCTCGAGGCGGGTCAGGATCGCCCACATCGCGGCGATCTCGAGCGTGTGCGGCGCGATGTGCTTGCCCGGGACCTCCTTCCGGCCGAAGTCCTTCTCGTAGATCTTGACCTCGTTGCTGAGGCGCAGGTTGTACGGCACGTCGATCTTGATCGTGCGGTCGCGGAACGCCTCCATCAGCTCGTTGCTCTGCAGCCGGTTGTACTCGGGCTCGTTGGTGTGCCCGATGATCACCTCGTCGATGTCGGTCTGCGCGAACTTCTTCGGCTTGATCTTGTGCTCCTGGCTCGCGGTCAGGAGGTCGTAGAGGAACGCGACGTCGAGCTTCAGCACCTCGATGAACTCGACGATGCCGCGGTTGGCGACGCAGAACTCGCCGTCGAAGTTGAACGCGCGCGGGTCGCTGTCGGTGCCGAGCTCGGCGATCTTGCGGTAGTTGATGTCGCCGGTGAGCTCGGTGCTGTCCTGGTTCTTCTCGTCCTTCGGCATGAACGTGCCGATGCCGACACGGTCCTTCTCGGCGATCAGCAGGCGCCGCACGACGACGTGGTCGAGCGCCTTGCCGTAGTCACCCTCGTAGCGCTTCAGCAGCAGATCGAGGTAGTAGCGCGAGACCGGCGAGAGGTCGAAGTCCTGGCGCAGCTTGTAGGGCACGTTGGCCTGCTTCTGCAGACCCGCGAGCACCTGCGTCCGGACGTCGTCGGGCAGCAGCAGCAGCGGCTCCTCGTTCATCGGCGACGGGATGACCTCGCCGTCGAGGTTCCACGAGAACGTGTAGAGCGCGCCCTCGTTGGTGTGCGAGTAGGCCTCGAGGCCCTTCTTGAGCAGGCGGACGATCGTCGACTTCGCCGAGCCGACCGGACCGTGCAGCAGCAGCACGCGACGTTCGGGCCCGTAGCCGTGGGCCGCGGCCTTGAAGATCCCCATCAGGTTGTTCAGCGAGCGCTCGAGGCCGAACACGCCGTCCTTGCCGCCGTCGATGACGTCGGTGAAGAAGCGGTAGCTGGTGACCTTCTCCTTGTCGACCTCGATCTCGTCGACGCCGTGGCTCAACACCATGTCGTAGAGCCGCTGGTGCGCGGTCCGGACCGCCAACGGGTTGCCCTGCAGCAGCTTCAGGTAGTCGGAGAAACTGCCCTCCCAGTGCTCGTCGCGGTACTTCTGAACGTCCCGGGATTGGCGGAGCAGCCCTTGCAGATCGAGATCGGTCATGACTTGCGCTTCTATAGGCCACGATCGCGGCGGCCGCCGCAACCCGTTGCCCGTTCTGCCCATGGTATCGGAGCCCGGCGACGTCGGCATGAGCCTTTCTGCGGCGACGCGACCCGGGTGGCGGGCACCGAAAAGCCCTGGGCGGCGGTCGCCGAAGGGTTACCTTGCAGCCATGTCCGGTCGATCCCCGCTCGCTGCCCTGCTCCTCCTGCTCGCATCGGCGTCGCTCGCCGGTTGCGGTCACACCCCGTCGGGCCCGATCGACGGCGCCCGCGCCTACGCCGACCTCGAACGCCTGGTGGCGATCGGACCGCGACCGTTCGGCTCGGCCAACCTCGCGAAGGCCGCCGATCTGATCACCGACGAGCTGAAGGCCATGGGCCTGCAGCCCAAGCGCCAGGAAGTCGAGCACGAGAAGGAGAAGAAGACGATCCGCAACCTCTGGGTCGAACTCGACGGCCCCGATCCCGCGAAGGGCCCGATCCTGATCCTCGGCGCACACTACGACACCAAGATCACCGAGGGCTGCGCCGAGTGGACGCATTCCGGCCCGTTCCTCGGCGCGATCGACGGCGGCGGCGCGCCGGCGGTGCTGCTCGAGCTCGCGCGCTACCTGAAGGACCCGGCGCACCGACCCGACGTCAACGTCTGGCTCTACTGGATCGACGCCGAGGAGTCGATCGACTGGAACTGGAACACCGAACGCGCACTGCTCGGCAGCCGGGCGTTCTGCGAGATGCTGGTCGAGAAGAAGATCAAGAACCGGGTCAAGGCGTTCGTGCTGCTCGACCTGATCGGCAGCAAGGACTTCAAGATCGACAAGGACGGCAACTCCGATAAGCGCCTGCTCGACATCTCGATGGCGGCGGCGCAGCAGATCGGAATCGCCGATGAACTCGCGATGTGGCGGTATCCGACCGAAGCCGACGTCGCGGCCCACAAGCGCCAGGGGCGCGCCTGGGGCACGACCGACGACCACGAGATCTTCCGCAACTTCGGCGTGCCGTCGCTGCTGTTGATCGACTTCGCGCGCCGGATCCCGAGCCAGCCGGCGGAGGAGCCCTACGTGCAGTGGTGGCACACTCCGGACGACGATCTCGCCGAGGTCGACCCGAACGCGCTGGCCTACGCCGGCAACCTCGTGGTCGCGATGCTGCCCGGGCTCGCGGAGTTCTGCCACGGCAGGAAGAGCGGTGGCGACACGAACAAGTAGATCGGCGGCACTCGCCACACTCCTGACCGGTGCGCTGGCGGGAACGCTGGCCGCGACCGGCTGCTTCGGCGCCGTCTCCGGCGGCACGCTCGGCACCCAGGACGGCGGTCGCGATCCGGCCGAGCGGCCCCAGGAACCGAGCGGTGCCCACCCCGAGCCGGGCCAGCACACCGACAAGAGCATCCGCCTCGAGCTCGAGCCGGTCCGGGCGCCCGCGGGCCTCGGCGAACGCGCGCTGGCGCGAGCCGAGACCATCGTCGGCTTCGGCCCGCGCTACGCCAGCAAGGAGCAGGGTCAGGCCGGCTGGACCAGGCAGCTGTCCTACATCGAGGCCGAGCTCGAAGCCCTCGGCCTCACCGTCGAACGCGACACCTGGACGGATCGCAAGGAGCTGATCACGTTCACCAACCTCGCGGCACGGATCCCGGGCAAGCGGAAGGAGCGCATCGTGCTGGCCTGCCACCACGACACCAAGTGCACGCGCGACCACCCGGAGCCGCAGCACAACTTCGAGTTCGTCGGCGCCAACGACGGCGCCAGCGCGGTCGCGCTGCTGCTCGAGCTGGCGCCCGTGCTGCAGCACGGCGAGCCCGAGGCCACCATCGAGCTGGTCTTCCTCGACGGCGAGGAGAGCCTCGACTGGGCCTGGAACGACGCGGCGCGCGCGCTGTTCGGCAGCAAACGCTACGTCACCCGCCAACGCGACGCCGAGGTGCTCGGCACGGCGGCGCCGATCCGCGCGGCGATCGTGCTCGACATGGTCGGCAGCAAGTACCTGCACATCCAGGACGAGCTCTACTCGACGGCTCGCCTGCGCACGGTGCTGTGGAGCGCGGCCGTCGCCTGCGGCCACGAGCATCGCTTCTTCCAGCGCGCCGAGGGTGCCGCCGACGACCACGTGCCGTTCCTGTCGGTCGGGATCCCGGCGGTCGACCTGATCGACCTCAACGGCAACGCGACCTGGCACACGCCCGCCGACACGCTGGAGAACCTCAGCGCCGAGAGCCTGCAGACCGTCGCCGACGTGGTGCTGACGATGCTGCCGGCGGTCGCCGAGGAATACGTCGTGAAGGCACACTGAGCGCACCCGCCGATGCCCACGATCGAACGCAGCGGCCGCCACATCCACCACTCCGTCGAGGGCGACGGCCCCGGTGTCGTCCTGGTCCCCGGTCTCGGCTCGGGCAGCAAACTGTTCGGCACGCTGCCGCGCCGGTTCGCGCGCGCCGGCTTCACCTGCGCCGCGATCGACCCGGTCGGACTCGAGCCATCGAGCCCGTTGCCCGGCGGCGTCTTCGACTTCCAGCAGGCCGCGCTCGACGTGCTCGCGGTCGCCGCCGAGCTGCCGAGCCCGGTCGCGCTGGTCGGCACCTCGCTGGGAGGCAAGGTCGCACTGCAGGCCGCGGCCACGCGGTCGAACGCAGCGCACAAGCTGGTGATGCTCTGCAGCGCGGCGCCGAAGACACCGCGCGGCCAACGCATCTACCGCTGGTTCGAACTGCTCTGCACCGAGGTGCCCGGCACGCTGCTCGGCGAGCTGACGGCGCCGTTCCTGTTCGGCGAGACCTTCCTGAACGGGCGCTCCGAGGTGGTCGACAACATCGTGCGCAGCACGAAGCCGAGCGCCGAAGCGCGCGCGTTCATGCGGGCGCAGACGCTCGCGCTGCAGGCGTTCGCGGGCGAGGGACTCGCGGCCGAGGTCGGCTGGCCGACGCTCTGCCTCGCCGGTGCCGAGGACGCCCTGACGCTGCCGAGCGAGGTCGAGGCGACCGCCGCGCTGATCCCCGAGGCGGAGTACGAGTGCATTGCAAACGCCGGCCACAGCCTGCTGCTCGAGAGCGCGTCGGCGTTCGATCGCGTCGTCGAGTTCCTGCGGCGCTGATTGCCGAACCTTCGGCTCCCGAGGCTCTGATTCACCGGCCAGCGACCCAGACCACCTCGGTGACCACGGCTCCGGCGGCGCGGAACTTCGGCGGCGCGTCGCGACCGGCGTCGTAGCGCTCGACCTCGGCGAGCTCGGGCCAGTACCCGCGCACCTCGTCGGCCGGCACCGCGAACGGCGGTCCGGCGACCAGCGCCTGGTCGTACTCGAACGTGACGACGAGGCGCAGAGCGCCGGCGCAGAGCAGCGAGTCGGTGTGCGCGGCGTAGGCCGGCCGGCGTCCGGGCGGCAGCGCGACCAGCGCGGCACGGTCGTAGAGCGCATCGCACGGCGGCAGCTCGAGCGCGAAGTAGTCGCCCTGGTGGATCGTCAGCGGCAGGTCCCTGGCGACGAAGGCCGGCAGCGGGCCGTCGCGGCGTTCGAAGGCGAGCGCGTTCTCGGCGAAGAAGTCGAGCACCGCGCGCTCGGCGAGTTCGACGCCGACCACGGTGAAGCCGCGCTCGGCAAGCCACAGCAGATCGAGCGACTTGCCGCAGAGCGGCACCAGCACACGCGCAGCCGCCGCGAGCTCACCGCCGCCAGCCGGCCAATGGCGCGCGAGCGCGCCGTGCGCCTCGCTGCGGTGGAATCCGATGTTCTGCGTCGCCCAGCGGTCGATCCAGAAGTCGTGGTCCATGCTCACTCCCGCACGGTCGCGTCGCCCCGCCAGTAGGCGCGGTAGCGCGGATAGGCCCAGCTCGCGAGCTCGCGACCGAGCCGCAGCCCGACGTCGTTGTCGACCGGGATGTGGTAGCCGCCGAGCGCGCGCGACTCGGCCGCCAGCGCCGCGGTCGCCGAGAACGTCGGCAGGTCGAGGTGCGCGTACTCGGGCGACAGCACCTCGGTCAACGCACAGCACGGCCGCACCTCCTCGACGCCGTAGACATCGCTGCCGGTGAACAACTCGAGGATCTTGCTGCAGGCGCCGCTGACGGTCGCGTGGCCGCTGGTGTAGCCCGGGAACGGCGGCGTCACGAACACGTACGGCGAGTACGGGTGCCAGTCCTCGGCCGCCATCTCGACGACGCCGCCCTGCGGCCCGGCCCAGCCCATGATCCGCTGCCCGCGGTAGTAGTGCCGCACCAGCGTCCACGGCCGCGAGGAGTCGTAGTGCATCTTGGTGTCCCAGCAGGCGACGAACGCGTCGAACGCGGCACAGGCGACCGCGAAGTAGAGCTTGACGTCGGTGTCGAGGTCGTTGCCGTCGCGGCGCGAGACGTCCTGGGCGAATCTCAGCCAGTGCCCGCTCTGCCCGGTCGAGCGCGGACCGTCGCGCATGAACTCGACCTGCGCCTTCTGTTCGGGGGTCAGCTCGCAGTTCATCCGCAACACGCGCTCGGTCTGGCGGCGCAGCTCGGCGTCATCGGTCCGGGTCGTCGGCGGCGGCTCGGCGCGGAACTGCTCCGGCGAGTTCAGCGCGAACGGCTTCACGCGGCCCCAGTGCGGCGTCAGGCAGCCGGGCGTGAACGTCGAACCGTCGGGACGGGTGAACGTGATCGGCTGCCAGCGGTCGGGATCGACGATGCGATCCACCGGGTTCACCGGCCGATAGCCGGTCCAGTCCGAGTAGGGCGTGCCGTCGCTGCCGGGCTCGTCGCCGAGGCGGTTGCTGCGGTCGTGCGCGCGATACTCGAGCACGGCGGCGGCGGCGAGGTTGCCGATGCCCGCCGGCGTCGTCGGATCGGTGGATCCGTCGTCGGGATCGTGGCCGAGCCGCCGCATCTCGGCACGCAGGTAGTCGAGGTGGTGCGGGAACACCGCCGCCAGCGCCCCGTAGCTCGCGTGTGCGATCGCCTTGCGCTTGTTCGCCGGCGTGCGCTCGGCCGGCGGTCGCCGATAGCGCCCGCCGCTGCGGGTCGCGACCGCGCGATCGTCGTAGGCGGCCCAGGCGTCGAACATCGCGACCGCCCAGATCATCATCTGGTGCGACAGCACGGTCGGCTGGGCCCCGATGCGCTCGACCTCGCGCGCCGCGGCCTCCTGCATGATGTCGAGCCAGCGGTAGGCGTCGTTCTGCTGCTCGTACGGCACCGGCTGCTGCGTCGTACGCGCCAGCGCCGGCGGCGCCGGCTGGACACCGCAGGCCGCGAGCGCCACACCGACGAGCAGGACGATCGTTCTCGTCGCCATGCCGCGATTAGAGCGGCGCCGACCGCTCATGACAGCGAATCCGCCGGATCAGTGCAGCGCCAGGATCCACGTCGCGGCGAGCCGGGGGTCGCCGCGCTCGAGCATCGTCGCGCAGAGCACCCGCAGCAGCGGTGCCGGGGTGCACGTCACCGCGGCGCGCGCCGGAACGGCACCGACATCGTGCACTTCGACCGGGCGGGAGAGGTCGAACAACCGCGCGTCGAGCCAGGCCTCGACGCCGTCCCCCGCCTCGCAGCCGACCAGCGCGTACTCGAGCTGCTGCCCGACCGCGTCCGCGACGAGGCGCTGGCCACGGCGCGCAGCAGCGACGCGCAGCCAGTAGTGATCGCGCACCGCGACGTCGGTCGGCTGCCAGATCAGCCGCCGTGGCAGCGGGTCGCGGGCGAGCGGAACGAGCTCGGCGAGCAGGTCGCGGTCGGGCAACCCGGTGTGGCCGTTGCCCTCGACGAGCGTGAACGTCGTGGGGTAGCGCCCCGGCGCGCCGGCCTGCAGCGCGCGCAGCGACTCGGCGAACGCCTCGCACCGTTCGCGTCGCCCGTAGTCCCGATCCTCACCGCCGACCATGAACGAGAAGCGCAACGAGTGCAGGCCGTCGGCGACGCTCTCGCCGTCGGTCGGCGCCGCGGCGCTGCTGTGGACGGCGGCGAAACGGTGCGGCAGCTTCGGTCCGATCGCGAACGCGCCGTAGCCGCCGTGGCTGTAGCCGATCGCGATCACGCGGTCCGGGTCGACGCCGTCGCAGACCACGAACTGCCGGATCAGCTGCTCGAGCACCGGATAGAAGTAATCGGTGTAGAAGCCGTTCCACTCGTCGGTCGGCGCCCGCAGCGCGCAGTAGAGGTAGCCCGAGACCTCGGGGTGATCGCGGTAGTAGACCTGCATGTGGCGCCACTGCGAGTCGTTGACACGCTTCTGCACGCCGCCACCGCCGTGCATCGCGATCACCAGCGGCAGCCCGCCGGCGGGACGCTCGCCGACGAGCTTGACGGTGAACGGGCTCTGCTTGCCGTTCGCTCGAACGATGCGCGCATCGTGATCGGGCTGCAGCAGCGGTCGTTCGTGCCGCCGCCAGGCCGCGGCGACGAGCGCGCGCAATCGCGCGTCACCCGCTGCGGTGGCGAGCTCGGCGTCGAGATTGCGATCGAACTCGAAGCCGGCGCGCGTCGCCGCATCGGCCAGGAACCACCGGTCGAGCTGCGCGGCGAGCGCGGCGTCGGCGTCGGCGGCCGGATCCTGCGTCGGCGCCGCGTAGCGCGCGGTGACGTCGATGCCGTGCAGCTCGACGTCGCGGCTCCAGCCGGCGTGGAAGCGTTCACCGGTCGGCGCGAACGACACCGCCCAGATCCGGTGGTCGCGATCGGCGGCGGCGCACTGCGCCGCGTCGCCGACGAACCAGGCGCGGTCGAGGCCGTTCGGGTCGGGTTCGTCGGCGCCGCAGAAGCGCCAGCCCGCGCCGTCCCAGACCTCGACCCAGGTGTGGTTGCCGCGCTTGTGCGGCCACTGCACCGACACCAGCCGCGCCGGCACGCAACACGCACGGCACGCGTCGGCGAGCAGGATCGAGAGCCCGGTGCAGGTCGCCTTGCCCTGCGCGATCGATTCGCTCGGCGCCTGGTCGGCGCGCCGGCGGCCGGTCGAGTAGTGCACCTTCAGCTCGTCGAAGACGATGCGGTTGAGCAGCTGCGCCGCCTCGCCCGGCGTCGCGCACTCGAGCACGCGCGGCAGGAAGCGGCTCGCGAAGTCGGAACGCCAGTCCTCACGGGTCTCGTTGGCCTGGGCGTAGGGTACGACGAAGTGCAGGAACAACTCGTCGGCGAGCGCACTCCCCCACGGCACCCGCGCGCGCGCCGTCAGCGCGAGCTCGACATCGCGCGCCAGCGCCGCGTCGCTCACCACCTCGCGATCCGACGCCGGCATCGTCGCGCGCAGGAACCCGATGGCCGCCTCCCGCGTCGGCGACTGGCCGATGGCAACGACACCGTGGAGGATCACGACGACGGCCGCGAGCGACGGCAACAGCGGACCGATGGCTGAACGCATGCCGTGGTAATACTCTTCCCAGAGCGCCCCGTCAGCTCGCACCTCGGTATCGACCCATGCCCGACCGCCGCTCCCTGCTCGCCGCCATCCCGCTGTTCTTCGCCGCCGCACTGGCGGCGCAGGTCCAGATCCAGCCGCCGTTCGCCGGTGTCTACGTCCACACCGACCTCGGTTCGGTGCCCGGGTTGCCGGTGCCGTACGGCGGCGTCGTGTTCAAGGCCAACGATCCGTCGAAGCTGCTGGTCGGCGGCAACGCCAACAACCCGGCCGCGGCGATCTACGAGGTCGACGTCGTGCGCGACAACCAGGGCTTCATCACCGGTTTCACGGGCAGCGCGACGGTGCACTCGACCGCGCCGAACATCGACGGCGGCCTCTGCTACGGTCCGAACGGCGTGTTGTTCTACACCGCCTACAACATCAACGTGCTGGGTCAGATCAAGCCGGGCAGCACCGCGCCGGACAAGCTGATCGGCCTGACGCAGCACGGCGTGCTGTCGTCGACCGGCGCCTGCAACTTCGTGCCGAACGGCTTCCCGGGCGCCGGCCAGCTCAAGATCGTGTCGTTCAATTCGTGGACGTACTACGGCTTCGCGGTCAGTCCCGACGGCACGGGCACGTTCGACATCGCCGCGATCAACGGCCCGACGATGGTCGCCGGCGGCCCGGAGGGCATCCTCTACGTGCCGCCCGGCTCGGCGCTGATCCCCGACTACCAGTACGTGCTGATCAGCGAGTGGTCCGCCGGCGAGGCGGCGCTCTACCAGGTCGACGCCGACGGCAACGCGGTCGGCAGCTCGCGCACCCCGTTCGTCAGCGGGCTCTCCGGCGCCGAGGGCGCGTGCACCGATCCGATCACCGGCGACCTGGTGTTCTCGACCTTCAACGGCGGCGACCGGATCTTCCGGATCACCGGCTTCGGCGTCTGCGGCAGCCACACCAACTACGGCGTCGGCATCCCGGGCCAGAACGGCGCCCCGACGATCGCGGGCGGCGGCTGCGCCGGCCGCGGTCAGATCACCACGATCGACGTCGCCAACGGCCGCCCGAGCACCTCGGGCCTGCTCGCGGTCGGCTTCGACTCCGCGCAGATCCCGGTGTTCAACGGCGCGCTGCTGGTCTCGGTCGTCAACTCGTTCTTCCACGTGCTCGACGCCAGCGGTCAGTGGAGCCTCGCCGTGCAGCTGCCGATCGATCCGCTCTGGAACGGCCTGAACATCTACTCGCAGAGCTTCTACGTCGACCCAGCGGCGCAGTTCGGCGTCGCCGCCACCGACGGGCT
>JAGQRB010000970.1 GCA_020425925.1 Planctomycetota bacterium | reverse complement strand
GCCGTCTTCTGGGGCCGGCGCTACGCGCGAGGGCTACGCCGGCGGACGGAGCAGCTGGCCGCGCGGCGCCGGCCCTGGAGGCCTGTGCCGCTGCGCGGCACTCGTGGTGCCGAGGCCGGGGGCGAACCCGCGTTGGCGTGTACTTTGCGCCAGGAGTGCTTGGGCGGTTTCCTCGTGGGCTCGAGTGTGGCTGTGGCTGTGGCTGTGCCCTGCGCGTGGTTGTGGCTGTGGTTGTGGCTGTGCCCTGCGCGTGGCTGTGCCTGTGCTTGTGGGCTGTGCCTGTGCCTGTGCCTGGGGCTGTGGCTGTGCCGTGAGCAGTGTGGGCGTGCTCGCGCGCCGGTCTTGCGCCGGCCGTCCCGTCAGCGGAACTCGATGACGGGGACGGAGTCGGAGATGGTGCCGGTGGGGGCGGTGCGGTTGGTGCTGTTGACGATGCGGATGGCGGGGATCGGGGTGGGGCCGGCGGGTGGGGTGACGAGGGTGACGCCGTCGCTGAACGAGAGGTTGCCGGTGCCGAGGTGGGCCGAACCGGCCTGCAGCCAGAGCCGGAAGTCGGGCGGCAGCACGGGGAGCTGGCTGAGCGTGCCGTCGTAGCTGCCCTGGCTGGTCAACAGGCCTGGCAGCTCGAACCAGATGTCGTTCGAGGAGTAGAGCGCGCACTGCGGCAGCTGCGGCCAGACCTGCGCGCCCGGAGTGGTGCCGAGGGCGACCCAGGCGCGGGTCAGGCCCGAGCCGAGCTCGGGGATGCCGTTGCGCAGCGCGAGGTCGAGGCTCATCGAGGTGCCGAGATGCCAGAGCGTGATCGCGGCGGTGGTGGTCGCGGTGTTGCCGGCGGCGGCGCAGCCGGTGCCGAAGCGGAAGCCGGGCTGCTCGGTGTCGCCGTTGGCGTAGAGCCGGTGGCCGTCGAGGTAGGCGCTGAAGTTCTTGTCGGTGCCGTTGGCGGTGACGTTGCCGTGGACCACGACGTCGACGCAGAGCGTGCCGCCGCCGGCCGGCACCGCGAACGGCGTCTGGTAGGGGATCACGAGGTCGAAGCTCGGCGCCGGATCGAGTGCCGGTCGCGCCGTGCCGGGGAACGTGATCGGCGTGCGCGTCAGCACCACGATCGGACTGCTGCCGACGTTCTGCGCGAACGTCGCACTGGCCTGATCGGGCGTGTTCGGCGACATCGACAGCGTGACCTCGAGCTCGGCCGAGAACGGCGCGACGTTGCCGTAGAGGCCGCTCGCCTCGCGGCGGTAGGCGTGGCCGGTGATCACCGTGCCGCCCGGCAGGTCGCGGTGGAGCGTCTGCATCCGGCAGTCGAAACGGCCGAGCGGGAAGTGGGTGAACGTGCTGCCCTCGAGGCTCGCGCGGTCGGCCGGCGAGACCACACCGGTCTGTGCCGGCGCGACCGCGGCGGTCGCGAGCAGGGTGGACAACAGGGAAAGCGCGACAATCTTGGATTCGTGCATTGCGGATCGTTTCTCCGCCCCGACTCCAGTGCGGGGCCAACCGCTGTGGCACGGCGGGTCCGACTTCGCGCAAAAATCAGGGACCACGTGTTGCGTGCGTCGCGCGGGCCTCGCTAGCATGCTCGCCCAATTGGCCAGCCGAGGCGGTGGATCGGCGGCGCGGAACACGGGTCCGGAGGGGCCGATACGGTCGATTCGACCCCGTGCTTCACGCTCCGCGCGCCGCGCTGTTGGCCTTCGAACGCATGCCCTCGTCCCCAGGATCGCCCGTCGCCAGCTCCGCCGTTCGCGGTGAGGGTTCGCGCGCGTGCGATCCGGTGGCGAACGATGCGACCCCGATCGATCGGTTGAGCGGCCTGTTGCGCGGCGGATTGCTGCGCGGCGTCGGGTTGGTCGCCGTGCTCGCGGCGATCGCGCTTGCGATCGGTGCCGCACCCGCCGGCGGCGAACTCTGGCTCGGACTCGGCGCCGCGGCCGCGCTCGTCGCGGCGGCGGCCTCGCTCGCGGTCCACGGTCGCTTCCTGCGTACCGGCTCGGCCGCCGACGGCGCACACGCCAATGCCGGCGCGTTGCTCGCCGCACGTCTGCAGGCGTTGCTCGCCGCACGTCTGCAGGCGTTGCTCGCCGCGTCGCTGCTGATCAAGCTGGCCGTGCTCGGCCTCGCGCTGGTCGCGCTGTGGCGCTTCGGCGTGAAATTCGAACACACCGCGACCTTTTGCGTCGCGTACGCCGCCGCCTCGTTGATCTGCCAGATCACGTCGGCGGGCTACGTCTTCCGGTCGCTCGGAGCCCGCGCCGCGGGCGCGGCGACCGCAGGCCCTCGCGAGTCGGTCGCCGACCGCGGCGAGAACTGACCGGACCCAACCCCAACCGAAAGCCACGACGATGCCTGCCGCGCGCTTCCTGATCTCTGCCTGGCTCTGCCTGCTGGCTTGGGTCGCGACGCCGACGGCGCTCACGGCACAGGGTGAACACGGGCAGGGTGAACACGCGACCGGTGCGCCGAGCGCGACTACGCACGAAGACCCTGGTCACCAGGATCCCGCTGCTCACAGCGATGCCGACCACGGCGGCCACGGCGCCGAGCTCCACACGATGGAGATGAGCATCGCCGACATCTTCGCGCACCAGTTCTCGCACAGCGTGCCGTACAAGATCTTCACGCCGCAGATCTCGCCCGACGAGAGCGTGAACAACTGGTTCGCGATCTACAACGTGCAGCCGTGGCAGTGGGTCGGGCTGGTGCTGCTCGCGCTGGTGTTCCTGCCGGTGCTCGGCAGCTTCAAGAGCGGCCGCGCCGGCCGCGTCACGCGCATCTTCCGCGGCTTCTGCCTCTGGGTGCGCGACGACCTGGTCTACTCGGTGATGGGCAAGGAGATCGGCCGCGAGTTCGTGCCGTTCTTCATGTTCGTGTTCTTCTTCATCATGGCGCAGATCGTGATCGGCCTGTTGCCGTCGATCCCGGCGCTCGGCCACGACTTCCCGTGGGCGGTCTACACCGCGACCGGCACGCCGTACGTGACCGGCGCGCTGGCGATCATCACGCTCGTGCTGATGCTCGGCCTCGGCATGAAGCACAACGGCGTGTTCGGCTTCTTCAAGGGCCTGATCCCGCACGGCGTGCCGCCGGCGCTGCTGCCGATCCTGGTCCCGATCGAGCTCGCGGGCCTGATCATCAAGCCGGCGGCGCTGACCATCCGACTGTTCGCGAACATGCTCGCCGGCCACCTCGTGATCGCGTCGGCGATCGGGCTGATCTTCGCGTTCACGAAGCTGCTCGGCGGCTCGGCCGGTGCCTACCTGACCGCGATCCCGTGCGCCGGCATGGCGGTCTTCATCTTCATCATCGAGTCGTTCGTGACGCTGCTGCAGGCCTACATCTTCACGCTGCTGAGCGTGACGTTCATCTACCAGTCGATCCATCAGGAGCACTGATCGCTCCGTTTCGGACCTTCGCTTCAACCACTCCCCATTAGTTACCGGAGAACCAAATGCTCGCATTCTTCCAGGATCCCGCGACCCTCGCAGCCGCCGCCGGCAACGCCGGCTGGGGCATCGGCGCCGGCCTCGCGGCCGGCCTTGCAGCGATCGGCGCGGGCCTCGGCATCGGCCGCATCGGCGGCGCGGCCGGCGAGGGCATCGCCCGTCAGCCGGAGGCGGCCGACGCGATCCGCGGCGCGGCGCTGATCTTCGCGGCGTTCGTCGAAGGTGTCGCGCTGTTCGCGGCGGTCATCGGCATCATCCTGGCGTTCAAGTAGATCGCCGGGACCCGCCGGCAGCGTTCCTGCCGCCGGCGGGGTAGTGGCATCGGTCGCACGACAACTCCACGAGGAGCCTCGCATGTATTCGACGAGCATGATCCTTTCGGCCCTGCCGGCCGACGATCCGCGCGCGCTCAACGCCGTACTGGACTTCCAGCCCGGCGCGATGGTGTGGACGTGGATCGCGTTCCTGATCGGGCTGATCTTCATGTGGAAGTTCGTCTACGGCCCGATCACGCGCGCGCTCGAGGAGCGCGACCAGAAGGTCGAGGATGCGATCAAGGCGGCCGAGGTCGCGCGCCAGCAGGCCGAGCAGCAGATGGCTGCCGCCAAGGCCGAGCTCGAGAAGGCGCACGCCGACGGCCGTCGCCTCGTCGAGCAGGCGACCGCGAATGCCGAGCGCCAGGCCGCCGAGGCGATGCGCCAGGCCGACGAGCGCGCCAAGGCCGAGCTGCAGAAGGCGCGCGACGCGATCGCGGCCGAGAAGCGGGCCGCGATCCAGGAGCTCCGCAGCGAGGCCGTCGCGCTGACGCTGGCGGCGACCTCGAAGCTGCTGCAGGCCAACGTCGACAGCGAGCAGAACCGCAAGCTGGTCTCCGAGTTCGTCGGCAGTGCCGGCGGGGCGCGCTCGTGAACCTGCTGGCGCGACGCTACGCCGCGGCGCTGTTCGCGCTGGCGCAGGAGGCCGCTGCCGCCGATGCGGTCGCCGCCGACCTCGCGGAGCTGCACGCGCAGTTCACCGGTGGCGATGGGCCGAACCGCGCCGCGCGCGCGCTGCTGCAGAGCCCCGATGTCAGCGCCAGCGAGCGCGCCGGCGTGCTGCAGAAGCTCGCCGACGGCCGTCACCAGCTGGTGCAGAACCTGATCGGCGTGCTCGAGCATCGCCGTCGCCTCGAGGTGTTGTTCGACATCCATCCCGAGTTCCGCGCGCTGCTGCTGGAGCAGAAGGGCGAGGTCGAGGGCGTCATCGAGTCGCCGTACCCGATCGACGCCGCCCAGCTCGAGGAGCTCACCAAGGTCGCCGCCTCGCTCTGCGGCAAGAAGGTCGCGCTGACCGCGCGCGAGCGCCCCGACCTGCTCGGCGGCGCCCGGCTCGTCGTCGGCAACGTGCTCTACGACGGCTCGCTGAAGGCCGCGCTCGAGCAGCTGCGGGGGCGTCTCATGCAGGCTTCGGTCTGACGCGCGCCCGACTCACCAGAAGACTCAAACCAAGTTTCCCACCGAATCGACATGGATCTCAAACCGTCCGAAGTTGCGACCGTCCTCAAAGCCGAGATCGAAGGCTTCCAGGGTCGCATGCAGAAGTCGAGCGTCGGCACCGTGCTCATGGTCGGCGACGGCGTCGCCCGCGTGCACGGCCTCGACGAGTGCATGATGAACGAGATGCTCGACTTCGGGAACGGCATCTACGGCGTCGCGCTGAACCTCGAGGAGGACAACGTCGGCGCCGTGCTGCTCGGCAGTGACGCGGCGATCAAGGAGGGCGACACCGTGCGCACCACCGGCCGCATCATCTCGGTGCCGACCGGCCTGCAGATGTG
>JAGQRB010000969.1 GCA_020425925.1 Planctomycetota bacterium | reverse complement strand
GCGGTCCAGGAGCCGCGCCGGAGGTCGGTGGTCTCGATCGGCAGGACACCGGTCAGGAGTTCGTAGAGCAGCACGCCGAGCGAGTAGACGTCGCTGCGAGCGTCGACAGCGACGGCTTCGTCGCCGGCCTGTTCCGGGCTCATGTACTCGGGTGTGCCGAGCACCTGACCGAGCTCGGTGCGCGCCGAGCGTTCGTCGTCGGCGAGGTCGAGCAGCTTCGCGAGGCCGAAGTCGATCACCTTCACCGTCGGTCGACCGTCGGTCTCGCTGACCAGCACGTTCGACGGCTTGAGATCGCGGTGGATGATGCCGCGGCCGTGTGCGTGCTCGACCGCGGCGAGCAGCTCGCGGAACAGGTCGAGGCGGCTCGCGGTGTCGAGCCGGCGCTCGTCGCACCAACGCGTGATCGGTTCGCCGTCGACGTACTCCATCGCGAACCACGGGCGACCGTCGGGCGTCGCGCCGGCGTCGAGCACCGCGGCGATGCCGGGATGCTGCATGCGCGCCAGCGTCCGGCGCTCGAGGCGGAACCGCGCCAGCACCTCGTCGGTGTCCATGCCGCGCTTGACCACCTTGAGCGCGACGCGTCGGCGCAGCGCACCGGCCTGCTCGCAGAGCCAGACCGAGCCCATGCCACCGCTGCCGAGCCGGCGGACGACCTCGTACGGGCCGAACGAGGCCAACGCTTCGTCCGAGCGCTCGAGCAGGCCGAGCCCCTCGAGCTGCTCGAGGCGGGCCTCGACCGGGCCGCGCAACTCGGGCGTCGCGGCGCAGAGCCGCGTCACGGCGTCCGACTCACCGCGCTCGAGTGCCTCGATGCAGCGGATCGCGAGTTCGCGCACGACGTCTTCGGCGGGTTCGGTCATCCGGGCGTTCGACAGATCCGGGGCGACAAGCGACGCGCGGTCGCCGGCGTTCGTCGATTCCGACATTCTCGCCGCCAGCGCGAGCGGTGGGGGGATTTTTCGCGCCGCCGCGAACGTCGGCCGGGCCTCGGCGGCTTTCGGCCGTCGAGGTAGAACCCCCATGACGACGAAGTTCCTGCTGCTCTTCTCCACCCTGGGCGCGGCGATCGCGCCGGCCCAGAACGAAGCGATCTTCCCCGACGAATACGAGGCCGTGGCCGAGGGGCCGTTCGACTCGCCGCGCGTGCCGTTCGCGCGCGGGATCTCGCGCGTGATGTTCGTCTACGAGGCGGTCGACATCGCGGTGCCGACGGGCAACCAGATCACGCGCATCGGTTTCCGCGAGGACGGCACGCTCACGGCGATGGATCCCGGCCGGGTCCTCCAGCTCGAGATCCGGATGGGCTACACCACCGAGACCGCGGCGACGATCAGCGGTACGTTCGCGACTCAGTACTCGGGGACGCCGGTGACGGTCTTCGGACCGGCGATGCTGACCTTGCCGAACCTGCGCGACAGCGCCAACCCGCTGCCGAACGGCCAGTTCTTCGTGCCGTTCTCGACGCCGTTCCAGTACGACCCGTCGCAGGGCAACCTGCTGGTCGAGTACCTGGTCTACGGCAACAATGCCGGCGGCGCGCCGTGGAACTACCGGCTCGACCGCGCCGACTACTACGCGACCCGCAACTACGGCCCCGGCGGCTGCCAGCATTCCGGTGGCCAGACCCCGACGCTGACGATCGCGAACATGCGGCCCGGGTCGAACTACTCGACGACGCTGGCGAGCGCGCCGCAGAGTGCGTTCGCGGTGCTGTCGATCGTGCCCGGCGCCCAGCTGGTCGCGCCCTACAGCCTGCAGAACCTCGTGCCGGGGATCGCGCCGACCTGCACCGGCCAGATCCCGCTCGTCGGCAACCTGCCGCTGACCGGCCTGACCAGCGCCAGCGGCGCCAAGACCTGGACGTTCGCGATCCCCAACGATCCCTCGTTCGCCGATTTCCGGTTCGCGAGCCAGGCGGCGGTGTTCGACTTCTTCGCGCCCGGCGGCGCCGTGGTGTCACCCGGCGGCGAGGTCACGGTCGGGGTCTCGCCGCGCTGCTCGGTCGTCGTCGGCGTCGGGCCGCCGATCACCACGCCGAGTGGCACCGTGACACGCAACTACTGCCCGGTGACGTTCTTCACCCACCAGTAGGTCGAGCCTACTTGCCGCCGGTGCCCGCCGGCGCGGGAGTCTCGGCGGGCTCGGTCGCTGCCGCGGCCGCGCGCGGGCGACGCTGCTTGTCGAAGAAGTCGAACACGCCGGCGATCATCTCGGGGTTCTTCGCGATCGCGCGCACGTGATCCCCGCCCGCCAGCTCGACGTAGTCGTGCACGATGCCGAGCTGCTGCATCACCGCGACCCAGCGCCGCACGCTTTCGACCCGCACCAGCCGATCGGCGTCGCCGGTGACGAGGTGGATCGGCAGGTGCCGCAGCGCCTCGAGCCGCGAGGTGTCGCGGTCGACCGCCGGCGCCAGCGGCGCCAGTCCGGCCCAGACGTCGGGGTATCGGCCGCCGAGGTAGAGCGTGCCGGAGCCGCCCATCGAGTGGCCCATCAGGTAGATCCGGTCGGGATCGATCGCGAGCTCGCGGCGCACGATGTCGAGCACGTTGACGACGTCCTGCTCGCTGAGCTCGCCGAGGTTGTCGGGGTCCTCGGCGCGGCCGAAGAACGGCCCGTCCTTGCCCTTGCCGCGGCTGCCGTACCAGCCGCGCTCGTTGTAGCCGAACGGCGCCACCACGACGTAGCCGCGCGCGGCGGCCTGCTGCGTGATGCCGTCGTAGCCGATCACCTGCTGCGGATTGCTGCCGAGGCCGTGCAGCAGCACGATGAGCGGCGCCGGCGCCTCGGCGCGGTAGCTCTCCGGCACGAACAGCGCGTACTCCTGATCGCGCCCGGCGGCCTCGAAGCGGTAGGTGCGGCGCTCGACCCGGCCGCGCACCGCCTTGTCGCCCTGCGGCTCCG
>JAGQRB010000968.1 GCA_020425925.1 Planctomycetota bacterium | reverse complement strand
GGCCGCCGGGCAGGTCGGGCGCGATGTTCGCGGCGAGCGTCGTCCCGGCGGGGGTGCCGTTGGTGCGCCAGAGCTCGAGCCCGGTGCTGCCGTCGTCGGCGGCGAACATCGCGCCGAACGAGTTGCCGGCGAACAGCGCGACCGTCGGTGCCAGGCCGAGGACGCGCGAACCGCGCGTGCCGGGTCGGATGTCGGCCACGATCCCGGTGCCGCCGACCGTGCCGTCGCTGGCCCAGAGCTCGGTACCGTTCGCCGGTGTCGTCGCGCGGAAGACCGCGATGCCGAGCCCGGCCGGCGTGAGATGGGTCGGGTCGGCGCTGCCCGGGCCGGCGACGAGCTGCGGTAGCGGAGCGGCACCGGCGCCGGTTGCGGACCAGAGCTCGCGGCCCGTGACGCCGTCGTCCGCGACGAACCACACACCTGCCGCGGCCGGCGCCATGATCATGCTGTCGATCCTCGAGCTCGCGGCGCCGGGCCGGATGTCGCCGACCAGCGTCGTGCCGGCGGGTGTGCCGTCCGAACGCCAGAGCTCGCGACCGTGCACACCGTCGTCCGCCGAGAAGTAGATCGGCAGCGCGGCGCCCGTCAGCATGGCTGGCGTCGAGCTCGCGCCACCCGGCCGGATGTCCGCGACCGGTCCGGTGCCACCGGCCGTGCCGTCGCTGGTGTGCAGCTCGCGCCCGATCCCCGCGTTGTTGGCGGCGAAGAACAGGCGGCCTCCCGCGACGGTGAGATCGCGCGGATTGCTGCTGCCGCCGAGGAACAGGTCGCGGACGAGGAACGTGCCGACCGGTGTGCCGTCGGAGCGCCAGAGCTCGCGCCCGCCGACGCCGTCGTCGGCGGAGAAGAACAGCACGCCGTTGAAGTCGACGAGGTCGCGCGGGTCGGAGTCGCCGTTCGGGCGGATGTCGCGGACCAACGTCGTGGTGTTGCCGTCGCTGCGCCACAGCTCGCGGCCGGTCGCGCCGTCGTCGGCGACGAAGAAGACGTTGCTGCCGACGCCGACCAGGTCGGTCGGTCGTGACGAGCCCGCGGGGTGGATGTCCGCGACCATCATGGTGCCGGACACCGTGCCGTCGGTGCGCCAGAGCTCGCGGCCGTTGACGCCGTTGTCGGCCGCGAAGAACAGGTCGATCGCGTTCGGGCGGTACGCGAATCCGCTCGGCGACGAGCCTTCGGGGCCCGGACGCAGGTCGGCGATCTGAGCGACGCCGAGCGTGTTCACGTCGAGGCCCCAGAGTTCCTGCCCGGTGGTGTGATCGCTCGCGGCGAACGGCACGACCTGCAGCCAGATCGGGCTGACGTAGGCGTTCGGGTTGGAGTTGCCGAGAATGCGCTGCGCCGCCGCGGGCGCGGCCAACAGCGGCAGGATCGCGAGCGTCGTGGTTGCCGTTCGGATCGGTCGAAGGTCGATGCTCATGGTTTCTTCACGAGTCGGACGGCCGGTCGCAGGCCGAGGGTGTTGAGGTCTAGTGCGGGATTCGCGGCGTCGCGCTTGCTGGCGCGGCAGGCCGCCGGGTCGGACATGTAGGAGCCACCGCGGAAGGCGCGGGTCTGGCCGTCGATCGAGCCGGTCCGCAGTCCGGTGCCCGGCGCGATCTCGCCGCCCTGTTGGACGTATTCGTCGGCGCACCATTCCTGCACGTTGCCGAGCATCGCGATCAGCCCGAACGGGTTCGGTGTCATCGTGTCGACGGCGATGCGGCCGCGGTATTGCCCCGCGGCCGGATCGCGCACGTTCTCGCGCCGCGGCAGCAGGCTCGGATCGGTGCCACACCACCACGGTGCGTCGGTCCCGGCCCGGCAGGCGTATTCCCACTGCGCCTCCGTCGGCAGCGCGAGACCGTTCGCCCGGCACAGCAGGTCGCAATCGAACCAGCGCACCCGCACGATCGGTTTGGTCTCGAAACCCTCGCGGGCCTCGGCGAGCGCGTAGTCGTGGCGTGCCTCGAGACCCGCCGCCAGCCGGTTCCACTGCGCGTGCGTCAGCTCGAACTTCGCGATCAGGAACGGCTCGAGCTCGACCGTGGCCAGCGGCAGCTCGTCGCGCCGCGCCTGGGAGCGATCGCGCTCGCCGATCCGCGCCGTGCCGGCGGGCAGCAGGACGAAGACCAGGCCCGTGGCCGCCGCGATCCGCAGGCGACCGCGCTCGTCGCGGTCCGGCCGGGTTCCCGAGCGCGGGTGCCAGAACTCGAGCAACCCGGTGTTCGGATCGGGACCGAGTGGCACGAGTCCCGGCTGCGGCGCGAGTTCGAGGTCGCCGTAGCGGCCGCTCGCGGCAAGGTCCGCCCGGGCCTGTTCCCAGAGCGCGACGTCGCGGGCCAGCGCCGCGTCGGCGGCTTCGGCGGCGGCGAGGCGCGCGCGCAGCTCGGGGAGGTTTCGACTCTCGAGCCACTCGAGTTGAGCGATCTGGTCCTCGACGACGTCGTGCAGGTACTCGTCCTCGGGATTGGTGAACGCGAAGCCACGGCGCGCGGCGATCCTCGCGGTGAGATCGTCGATCTCGCGGTCCATCGTCGCGAGACGTGCGCGGACGTAGTCGTGCCACTGCGGCCGTGCCCCACCTTCGGCGACCAGCTGTTCGAGGCGGAACGCCATCGCGTCGCGCGAGCGGCGCAGCCACTCGAGTCGTTCGCGCGCCGGATGTCCGGTGAGCAGGCGCGTTGCCGTCGGTCGCTCGCCGGGCCGCCCGTTGCGCCGCAGTTCGGCGAGTACCCCGCGGAGCTCGGGCAGCTGCTGCACGAGCTCGTCCGCCATCGCGAGCGTGGTGCGCAGCGTCGGCACGGCGGCGGGCAGCGGCCCGGGGGCTCGGTCGATCGCGTTGCGCAGGATCGACACGTCGCGGCCGATCTTGACACAGCGGAACTGCAGCAGCCGCGCCGCCGACTCGGTCGCGTTGGCGTGCGCGACCTCGCCGACGATGCTGACCACGACGAAGCTCAGCGCGATGGTGCACAGCAGCGTCGCCGCGATCGGGTTGCGGCGGCACCAGCGCGCCGCGCGCGCCGTCGGCCCGATCGGCCGCACCGGGACCGGACGGCCGTCGCGAACGCGCTCGAGGTCCGCGACGAGCTCGCCGGCGGACTGGTAGCGCCGCTGCGGGGCTTTCTCGAGAGCGTGCAGCACGACCGCGTCGAGATCGCGCGGAACGCGCGGGTTGCGCCGCGATGGCGCGCGCGGGTCGACCCGATCGATCAGCAGCCGGACCTCGGAGTAGGTGTCGGCAGCGAACGGGCGGGTGAGCGTCAGCAGCTCGTAGAGCGTGGCCCCGAGCGACCAGACGTCGGCGCGGTGATCGACGTTCGTCCGGTCGCCGCGCTGCTGCTCCGGAGCCGCGTAGGCCACCGTGCCGGCGAAGTCGCCCTCGCCGGTGAGCGTCAGCGCGAAGTCGTCGTTCGCGCGGGCGATGCCGAAGTCGGTGAGCACCGCGGTGCCATCGTCGCGCACCAGGATGTTGTCTGGTTTGACGTCGCGATGCACCACCCCGGCGAGATGCGCGTGATGCAACGCGTTGCCGACCTGGATGCCGATGTCGATCGCGAAACCGAGAAGGTCGGCGTGCGGGAACGGCAACTTCGCGACGTTCGGCGCCGTGCCGCGCGCCGCGGCGATGACAGCAGCGAGCGTTCTTCCGCGCACCAGCTCCATCGTGAAGAAGTCGCGGTCGCCGTCGTGCCCGACCGCGAGCACCTTGTTGATGCCCGGATGGTCGAGGCTCGCGGCGAGCTGTGAACCGCGGCGGAAGCGTGCCAGCGCCTTCGGGTCGAGGCGCGCGCTCTCGGGCAGCACCTTGAGCGCGACGCGGCGGCCGAGCGCCAGCTCCTCGGCCTCGTAGACGACCCCCATGCCGCCGCGGCCGAGCTCGCCGACGATGCGGTACTCGCCGAGGCGGGCCTCGCCGCTCTCGTCGGTGCCGGGCCACTCGTCGCCGTCGTCGTCGTCGGCCAGCAGCGGCTCGAGCAGGTCGCGGAGTCCGGGATGCGCGGCCAGCAGCGCGGCCGGATCCTGCGGTCCCTCGCCGCGGAGGAAGCGGTGGTGGATCTCGATCGCCTGCGCGATCGGATCGTGCGCACCATCTCGGTTCTCGCTATCGGCCGTGTTCATGATCGCCGGCGTCGTGTTCCCGCTTCCGGGTCGCGAGCATACCCGGGCGGCGTCGCCGCCCGGGCGCCCGTGTCGTGTCTACTGCGAGATCTTCATCTCGAGCAGGTTCGAGGTCGCCAGTCCGAGTGCGTTGTTGTTCGGATGGAGCTGGGCGCCCTGGTAGTAGAGCTTCAGCCCGACCAGCGACTGGCTGTTCGGGATCGGAAACGTCCTGGTGCCGTCCCAGACGAAGAAGCCTTCATTGGCGTCCCACGACGACAGCAGCCAGCAGCCCTGGGCGCCCTGCGGCGCGAGCGAGAGTGGCAGCGGACTGCCGCCGATCGAGGTCTTGCTGAGACCGACGCCGAGCACGTAGGGCAGCGGGTTGCTGGTGCGGCAGCGGATGTCGACGACGTTGCCGAGCTGCGGCAGGCCGTCGTGCGTCATCGACAGGACGGTGCCGTGGAAGTCGGCGCAACCGGTGCCGCTCGTGCGCCAGGGATTGTCCGGCGACAGCGTGCTCGAATCGGGGACCGAGGTGAGCGTGCCGCCGGTCATGTTCGACAGCGCGCCGAAGAACACGAGCGGCGTGATCGCGTCGGTGAAGTCGCCGAAGTAGTAGAAGTTCGTCGTGATCTGGCCGTGGACGATCGCGCACACCGCCTCCTGCCACGAGCCGGCTTCGAACGCCGGTCCGAGACCGAACTGCTCGGCGCAGCGCTCGCCGGTGCTCGCCGCCGGCTTGCCCGCCGCGCAGCCGAAGGCCAGTGTCGACGGCACCTGGTCGCCGTCGCTGTAGAGGTAGAGGCTGCGCGAGCTCGCCGCGGCGACCGGGTTCAGTGCCACGAGGCCGGTCACCGACTGGCAGATCGCATCGGACAACGGCGTGTTGCCGGTAACCGTCGGGAGCACGCCGCCGGCGCCCACCTCCCGCGCCGCGGCCTGTGCGGTCGCGGCATCGGTGTAGTTGCCGTGGTGCACGATGCCGGCCGTGGTCGAGCCCTGGAAGCTGTAGATCTGCACGGTCGCGCCGGGGTTCAGCAGGAAGTACCACGCGATGTCGAACTGCGCGGTGGTCGCCGAGTAGTCGGCGCGGCTCGTCGCGGAGCCAGAGCGGATCGTGGTCATCGAGCCGGAGCGGTCGAACACGAACGCAGCGTACTTCTGGGCCTCGGCCAGCGGCGCGGTCGCCGCCGCGCCGAGCGCGAGGAGGATGGATCGGGTCAGGTTCTGCATCTTGCTTTCCTTCATCTCTTGGAATCGCCGGGCGTGTCCCGGCGAGAGTCTGATGGGCAGCGGGCCGGTGCAGCGGACAACCGGGTCCGAGAAAGGCGGGTTTTTCGTCGACGGTGATTCCGCGCGAACGGCTAGCCGAGCATCTCGAAGACCCGACGGCACTCGGCGTCGAGGTCGGACTCGGTCCGCACCGCCTGTTCGGCCACGATCTGGCGCAGGCACGCCTTGAACTCGTCGCGCGCCCGCGCGTAGGCGCGATGCACCGCATCGGCGTCGAATCCCCAGCGGTCCGCGATGTCGCGGACCGGCAGCCCTTCGCCGAATCGCAGTCGCAGCAGCTCGACGCGCAGTCGAGCCGTGGCGTCTCCGCCCTCGGCGCGGGCGCGCATGCGGTCGCCCGCTTCGCGCATGAGGCGGTGGGCCCACGCGCGGTCGAACTGTACCGACGCGGCGGGCTCGTCACCGGCCAGATCGGCGACGTCGGGCAACGACGACGATCCGGTC
>JAGQRB010000967.1 GCA_020425925.1 Planctomycetota bacterium | reverse complement strand
CGCGCCGGCGCTGCCGCAAGGCATCGCGTTCTCCAACGCGGTCCTCGGTCGCCTCGGCCAATAGCGCGCTCGGGCCGTCTGCCAGGCTTGCGCGCCGCGGCGCGATCCCCGATGACTCGGACTTGGACCCGCTCCAGCTCCTCGAATCCACCGCCGTCGTCGTCGCGGCCCTGTTCGGTGTCCTGCTCGCGCGCAGCAAGGAGATGGACGTCGTCGGCGTGTTCTGCGTCGCGTTCCTCGTCGCGTTCGGCGGCGGCACGTTGCGCGACCTGCTGCTCGACCGCGAGCCGTTGTTCTGGATCGACAACGAACACCACGCCTGGACCGTGTTCGGGATCGCGCTGCTCGGTTCGCTGCTGCCGCGGTTGCCGCCCGGCCTCGAGCGCTGGCTGACGCTGCCCGATGCGATCGGGCTGGCGCTGTTCAGCGTCGTCGGCGCCGGCGTCGCGATCGACTTCGAGCGCTACGCGATGTCGCCGTTCCTCGCGTCGCTGTTCGGCGTCATGACCGGCACCGCCGGCGGCGTGCTCGCCGACATCGCGTGCAACGACGTGCCGCGCCTGTTCCGGTCCTCGACGCCGCTCTACGCCAGCTGCTCGTTCCTGGGTTGCTGGCTCTACCTGCTGTTGCGCCGGACCGCGGTCGGCGAGGTCGTCGCGTTGTGGGCCGGTGCCGCGCTGATCGTGCTCGTCCGGTTGGTGGCGGTGCGCTGGCACCTGAGCCTGCCGCCCGCGGGCGGTCGGCGATGATCGCGCGGATTCCGCCGCTGGTCTGATAGCCTGCGCGCGAACGATGACCGAGCCCCAGCAACCGTCCGCAGCCGACAACCCGTTCGCCGAGTGGTTCGAGCGGATCTGGTCGCACCGCGAGGAGAACGTCTACAAGGCGCTGTTCGGTGACGTCGGCGAGGGCATCTACACCGCCCAGCCGGCGACCTACGAGCGCTACGGCAAGGAGCCGCATCCGGGCTGGCTGAACCATGGCGTGTTCGGCTGTCCGCCGGGCCCGGGTCGGCAGAGCTGGCTCTATGTGACGTCGGGCCTCAGCAATCCCTGGAACCTCACCGAACCCGCGCGCGACCCGACCGGGTTCTCGGGCGTCGGTTTCGAGCTCGCGATCGAGACGCCGGCGCCCGCGAACTGGGCGGTTGCGCTGCTGCACAACCTGATGGCCTACGAGCTGCTGGTGGCGGTCGGCAGCTACGACGGCGCCGAGCTGCTCGAGTACGGCAACCGTGTTCCGCTCGAGAGCTCGATCACGCCCGAGTTCGATTCCCCGCTGCGCTGGCTGCTGGTGACGATGCCGAAGCACTACGACTCGGCGTTCGAGCTGGCCTCGGGTCGCGTCGACGTGTTCCACCTCGTCGGCGCGACCGACGCCGAAGTGCAGTTCGCGCGCCAGCGCGATCAGGACGAGCTGATCGCGATGCTCGAGCGCGGCGGCGCGTGTCCCATCACCGATGCGGCGCGGGCGAGCCTGCGATGAAGCGGCCCGAAGCGAGCGGCTCCGATCGGGTCATGAAGGACGGCTTGCGGCAGATCGAGACGCCGTGCATCAACGTCTGCGTCGTCGACAAGCACGGCTATTGCTCGGGTTGCCGGCGCACGCTCGACGAGATTGCGAAGTGGGGCAGCATGTCCGATGCGGAACGGCAGCGGGTGTTGTCGTTCCTGCCCGGGCGCGTCGTCGGGCGCGGTGGCGCGGGTAGAAGGGGCGATTCGGTGTAACCGCGAGGCGTCTGCGGGCCACAGGCCCCGGTGATACCATGCTCCCGATGGCAACCGAAGCGGTCACGACGGCCGACGATCTGCTGCGCTACTGTGAGTCCGGGCGGCACGAGCCCGGGCGACACGAGCTCGTGCGTGGCGAGTTGCGCTCGATGAGCGCGGCCGGTTGGTGGCACGGGCTCGTCGTCGGCTGGGTCCACGGACAGCTCGACAAGCTCCTCGCCGGCAACCGCACCGGCTTCCTGTTCGGCGCCGAGACCGGGTTCGTGCTGGCGCGCAACCCCGACACGGTCCGCGCCCCCGACGTCGCGTTCGTGACCGCGGCTCGGATCCCGCCGCTCGACCGCGGTTTCTTCGAAGGGCCGCCCGATCTCGCGATCGAGGTGACCTCGCCGAGCGACTCGTTCGCGACGGTGCACGAGAAGGCGCTGGCGTGGCTCGATCACGGCACCCCCCTCGTCTGGGTCGTCGAGCCGAAGGCCGGCACCGTGTCGGTCTACCGCGCGCGTGACGACGTCCGGATTCTCGCGGCCGGCGACACGCTCACCGGCGACGACGTGTTGCCGGGGCTCGCGCTGCCGGTCGCCGAGCTGTTTCCACCCGCGCGCTGACTTCGCCGCTACGATCGGCGCATGTTCGCCCGCGCCCTCCTCGTCCCGGCGTTCGTCGCCCTCCTGTTCGCTCCGGCCCCACGCGCGCAGGATGCCGCTGCCCCGCGCCATCTCGCGGTCGTGCGGACCTCCGGCCCGGCCGAGATGGACCGCCTGCTCGCGCTCGATCTCGATCTCGCTGCCTGCCGCACGCCGCTGCCGGCGCAACGCCGCGTCGAGCTGATCGTCGACGACGCCGAGCTCGCGCTGCTCGAGACCCGGGGCTTCGACGTGCGCGTGCTGCAGCGCGACCTCGCCGCCCACTACGAGGCCCGGGCGCTCGCCGCGATGCCGCCGGGCGGCTACCTCGACGACCCGAACCCGCCGCTCGGTCAGGGCGCGATGGGCGGGCATTGGACGTTCGCGCAGATGGAGGCGATCCTCGACCAGCTGCACGCCGCCAATCCGGCGATCTGCGCCGCCAAGGTCTCGATCGGCAGCTCGCTCGAGAACCGGCCGCTGTGGATGGTCAAGATCAGCGACAATGTCGCCGTCGACGAGAACGAGCCCGAGCTGCTGTTCGACGCGCTGCACCACGCCCGCGAGCCGCTGTCGATGGAGACGACGCTCGTGTTCATGGACTGGCTGGTGACGAACTACGGCACCGATCCCGACGCGACGCTGATCGTCGACGAGCGCGAGCTGTTCTTCGTGCCGTGCGTCAACCCCGACGGCTACGTCTACAACGAGACCACGAACCCGAACGGCGGCGGCCTCTGGCGCAAGAACCGCCGGCTCAACCCCGACAACACCCGCGGCGTCGATCTCAACCGCAACTACGCGACGCAATGGCTGGCGCCGAACGGTGGCAGCTCGACCACCCCGAGCGCCGAGACCTACCGCGGCACCGCGCCGTTCAGCGAGCCCGAGACCACCGCGATGGAGGCGTTCGCGCAGTCGCGTTCGTTCGTCACGGTGTTCAGCACGCACACCTACGCCGACATCCTGCTGCGGCCGTGGTGCTGGGAGATCAACGATCCGCCGAACGCCGGTGACTACGACGAGCTCGGCGACTGGTACACGGTCGAGAACGGCATGCCGCACGGCCGCTGGTCGACGCTGCTCTACATCTCGGGCGGCACGTCGGTCGACCAGCACCACACCGTGCGCGGCTCCTTCAGCTGGACCGCCGAGCTCGGTCGCAGCAGCGAGGGCGGGTTCTGGCCGTTCGGGCAGAACATCACGAACGTCGCGCTGCGCTACCAGCCGATGTTCCGCAAGGTCGCGCTCAGCGCCGGCGCTGCGTTCGACCTCGTCGACCACTTCGTCGTCGAGGGCGCGGGCTCGAACGGCAACCAGCGGATCGATCCGGGCGAGACCGGCTACGTCGTGAGCACGGTGCGGAACCGCGGTCTGCTCGGTGCGGCGGTGACGGTGCAGCTGCAGGCCGTGACGCCCGGAGTCACGATCGGTACCGGCACGGTCGCGCTCGGCAACGCTGCGTCGTTCCAGAACGTGTCGCACAACGGCATGCCGCTGACGTTCTCGACGCCGTCGACGTTCGCGCTGCCCGTGATCACGCTGCGGCTCGTCGTCAGCGGCGACGGGCGCAGCCAGGAGCAGCTCGTGACCGTGCCCCTGCAGTCCGAGCGCCCGGTGCTCACCGACGACTTCGAGCTCGACCACGGCTTCGCCCGCGATCCCGCGGGCACGGCGACCACGGGTCTCTGGGAGCGCGCGGCGCCGATGGCGACGACGAACGGTGCCACCCCGATCCAGCCCGGCAGTCAGACCACGCCCGGCGGCACGCTGTGCTGGGTCACCGACGGCCGCGCCGGCGCGAGTGCCGGCACCTACGACGTCGACGGCGGTCACACCGATCTGCTGAGCCCGGTGATGGACCTGCGGCATCTCGCCGCCGCCAGGCTGACGCTGGAGCTCTGGTATGCCGAGAGCACCGGGGACGACGCGATGGCGATCGACGTCAGCCGCGACGGCGGCGCCAACTGGTCGACGCTCTACTCGCGCACGACGTCGACCGCGGCCTGGGTGCCGCTCGAGCTCGATCTCGGCCTGCCGCTGACCGACCGGATGCGGCTGCGCGTGCGCGCTCAGGACCAGAACCCCTCGCTCGTCGAGTGCCTCGTCGACGACCTCGCGATCGCCGGCTTCCCGGCCCACGGCAGTATCACCGCGCTCGGGTCCGGCGCGCCGTCGTCGAACGTGCAGATCGCGATGCACGGCGCGCCGGGCGAACTGCTGTTCGCGTTGGTCGCGTTCGGCGCCGGGCCGGGCGCGACGTTCCCGGGCGTGACGGGCACGCTGCTGCTCGATCTCGCGACGGTGCTCGCGCTGCCGCTCCGGATCGCCGACGCCGACGGTCGCGGTGCGCTGGAGGTCGCGCTGCCGCCGGGCGGGTTCGCCGGCGTCGAGCTGCACTGGCAGACCGCGGTGCTCGGCAGCGCCGCCGCTGCGTTCGGCGGCAACACCGCGGTGATCGTGCTGCAGTAGGGACCGGCCGGGCTACTTCGGCGGGCCGTCGGCACCGAGCGGCGGCGCGCCCGCGACCGGCACGGCGATGCGCACCAGCGCGTCCTCGCGGCCGAGGTCGGGACGCCACCGCATCTCGGTCGTCGTGCGCGTGCCATCGGCGTGCACGTACCAGTCGATGCCCGCATCCGAACGTTCGGTGTCGAGGATGCGACTCCACGGTCGATCGCCCCAGCTCGCGCTCAGCGAGAGTTCGCCGCTGGCGCCGTTGAGCGCCGGCACGAACGTGCCGTCCGGTAGCTCGAGCGAGCGGGTGCGGTCGATCGGAGCCGTCGACGCCACGACCCCGTGCGCCGATTCGGCCGGCGCCGTCGGCGACGGGCCGGCCGTCGGCGGGATCACCGCCGGAGCGGACACGGCAGGCGGCGCGGTCGTCTCCGCGGAGCCGCGGACTCCGTTCCAGAGCGGCCACGCCGCGGCCGCGGCCGCGATCGCCGCGAGCGGCAGCCAGATGCTGCTCCGCCGCATCACAGATTCGTCGTCTGCGCGTTGGTGAACCAGGCGCTGCCGCTCACCGGGTCGAACACCACGGCCTGGAAGCCGAGCGTGGTGCCGACGAAGGCCGGGCCGATCGCGCCGGGCGCGAGCACGGTGAAGTCGACCGCGCCGCCGGCCATCGCGCCGAAGCCGAGCGAAACCGTGGTGCCGATGTCGAGGTGGAGCTGGCCGGTGATGCCGGGCAGCGGCAGCGGTGTCGTCGCCAGCAGCGGCGTCGCGGCGATGAACGCGAGCCCCGTGGTCGCGACGTTGTCCTGCACCCGGATCGTGATGCCGTCCGAGCGCGGCGCGCCGCCGACGTCCGGGAACAGACCGCCGAGGCCGGTGTTCGCCTGCATCAGCGGCAGCGGCTGGCCCTGGCGCGTGTTGTTCGGATCGAGTCCGCCGACGTGCAGCGTCGGCCCGGCGACGAGGACGCCCATCAGGTAGGACCAGCCGTTGCTGAAGATGCCGCCGCCGAGCGGCCGCACACTCCAGTTGGCGTCGGGCGCGCCGGCGCGCGGCCATTCACCGACCGTCGCCGGCGAGACGGTGGGGATGTCGGCGCGCCAGAGTGCATGGCCGTCGGTCGCGGGCCAGTTCGGGTTCGCGGGCAGGTCGACGCCCATGAACCAGGTCTGCGAGCACGGCACGATCGCCGGCGTCGCGAAGACATCGGTCATGATCCACGAGCCGCGACCGCCGACCGGATTGGTCGGCGTCGTGAGGCCACTGACGCGGGTGATCTCGCCGGTCAGGTTGGGATCGACGAGCCCGGTCGCCGGATCGACGTTGCGCAGCACGATGCCGTAGGTCTCCGAGGTGGAGATGTCCTCGTCCGCAGCCCAGTGGTAGAAGCCGCGCGCCAGGCAGACGCCGTTCTCGTCGCCGACGCCGCGGAACCAGTCGGCGCGGATCTCCTGGAAGCCCTCGGCCTGACTGTTCCAGTCCGGGCGGCCGACGTAGGACGCGCTCGTGATCGTGTGGCGTTCCGGGTCCTGGGGGAAGAACACGAACGGGTTGTTCGCCTGCGCGGCGAGGCCGGCGGCGGGGAGAACGAGCGACAGCAGGGTGGACAGGCGCATGGAATCCTCTGCAGAGATCGGTGGGGCCGAGGGAACGCGAGCGCCGATCATAGCGCCGGTCGCATGGGGGGGCTGGGCAGGTCGTCGACCGCGGCTATTCTCCATGGGTCGCTCGCGGTGAACCCCCCGCGTCCACTGTCTCCAGTTCGGCGCGATCGCTGCGGCATCCTGTCCCTCTCGGTTGGTTCGACTCGAAGGAGCTGGCATGAGCTCGTTCTGTCCCCGGGTCTCGCAGCATGCGCTGCGACTCTCCCTTCCCCTCTTCCTGCTCGGTGCCGCCACCGCGCAATGGCGCCCGGTGCCGGTCAGCACGACGTTGCCGCCCGTGCAGTTCCCGTCGCTGACACCGCTGCCGTCGGGAGAGCTGTTCTTCTTCGGTGGTACGGCGCCGTCCGACTGGACCTGGTCCGGCACGGAGTGGTTGGCGACGACCACCCCGATCCCGCGGCGCACGCACCATGCGATCGCCGCCGATCCCGCGACCGGTGAGGTCGTGCTCTACGGCGGCGTCGACGGCAGCGGCACGCAGCTGTTCGACACCTGGCGGCGCGATCCGGCGCTCGGCATCTGGACCCAGCTGACGACCGCCTCCACGCCGCCTGCGTTCTCCGAGGAACACGCGGCGTTCGATCCGCTGTCCGGCGACCTGCTGCTGGTCGGTCGCAGCTCGCTCGGTTTCGAGACCTGGCGGCTCGGCAACGATTGGGCGCCGGTGGCGACCGCGCCGCCCTTCGGGGCCACCAAGGTGCTGCTCCACACCGACCCGATCCGGGGCGTCGCCGGCATGTTCCGTCACCTCGGCGGCGCCGTCGAGGTCCGCGAGTTCGACGGCAACACGGGCGACTGGGTTTCGCGCGGTAGCACCACCACGTTCGTTACCAACCTCGCCGCAGCGACGTTCGACGAGCGCCGCGGTCGGGCCGTGCACTACGCCGGCCTCCTGAACCTCGGCGGCGTGGTCGAGTACGACGGCCTCACCATCGCGCCGGTCCCGAACTCGGCGCTGCAGCCCCTCGTCACCATCCGCGGCATGGGGTTCGACCGCCGGCGCGGGGAGGTGCTGCTCGTCACCAACACCGGGCAACTGTACTCGTGGGCGCCGGAGCCGGCGCCGTTCGCGACGCCCTACGGCAGCCCGTGCAACCGGCCGACCGCGCGTCTCGCGCTCGGCGTCGGTGACGTACCGACCCTCGGCGCGACCCACCGGCTGACCGCACCGGGCTTCCCGCCCGATCTGGCAGTCGCGGTGATCGGCTTCTCGCACGTCTCGGACAACGGGCCGCTGCCGCGGCCGCTGCCGGCCTCGACCTGCCTGCAGCGTGTGCAGAACCGCATCGCGATGCTGCTGCTCGGCGATCCGGCGACCCTGCCGATCACGGTCCCCAACCTGCCGGCGCTGCTCGGCACGCGCTACGACGCGCAGTTCATCTATCTCGACTCGACCGGCATCACCGACGCGACCAACGGTCTCGAGGTGCAGATCGGTCTGCCGCCGGTCCAGCACGTGCTGACCGAGTCGTTCAACAACGGCGTCGCGCGCGATCCGCAAGCCTCGGGTGACATCTGGGTCGGCGGCGTCGCGACGCCGAGTCAGATCGGCGGCGACGGTCGCCACGGTTCGTTCGACCCGAGCTTCGGCACGCCGACGGGTGCGAACACCTGGGTCTGGGACACCGACGACACGACGATCCCGGCGAGCAACACGCCGAGCGGCAACCCCTACACGGTCACCGACGGGCGCTTCTACTTCACCGACTTCATGCTGCCGGCCGGCGTCACCATCGACTTCGTCGGCGCCGCGCCGGCCCAGATCTTCGTGCGCGGGCGCGTCGAGATCGACGGCACGCTGCGGCTCAACGGCGAAGCGATGACCGCGTTCAACGCGCGCGGCGTGACGACCGCGGATGCGCCGTACATCGACGGCCAGCCCGGCGGACGGCCGGGTGCCGGTGGCGGCGCCGGCGGTCGCGGCGGCTACGAGTGTCAGGGCGCCGGCCCGATCGTCGTCAACGGCGAGATCCTCACCAACGGCGCCGATGGCGAGGACGTGCAGGTCGCGGCCGGACACGCCTACGCCGCGATG
Organism: Planctomycetota bacterium; assembly: GCA_020425925.1. GTDB lineage: Bacteria > Planctomycetota > UBA1135 > UBA1135 > UBA2386 > JAGQRA01. The sequence goes on along the minus strand of JAGQRB010000967.1, from coordinate 7,566 downwards.
GCCGTCGGCACCGGCGGTGCCGGCTCGGAGATGAACCCGCCGTCGGGTCCGTTCTCGGGCGAGATCGGCACCAGTCCGCCGCGCGTCGGTTTCCTCTACCGCGCCTACTATTCGTTCGGCGGCGGCGGCGGCGGCTTCTCGGGCCCGGGCGGGGTCGCGGCGATCACGCAGACGCTGACAAACGTGCAGCTGGGCACGCTGCCGCTCGGCGGCAGCGCGTTCAACCTGTTCCCGGTCCCGGTCGGCGCTTCGTCGCTCGAGCACTTCACGGTCGGCGGCGCCGGCGGCGGCGGCGGTGCGTCGCAGTCGTTCAGCACGCGCTGGGTGTCCGGTGACCACTACTGCGCCGGTGCCGGCGGCTCGGGCGGCGGCGGTGCGGGTGTGCTGCGCGCCGGCGGTCTGATGACCGTGCTCACCAACGGTCGGCTCGAAGCCAAGGGTGGCGACGGAGCGATCCTCAGCGGTCGCAACCCGGCAACCTCGGCCAGCAACCCCGACTGGGGCATCGCCTCACCGGGCGGCGGCGGCTCGGGCGGCTCGTGGCTGTTGCAGTCGGCGAACTCGGTGTTCTTCGTCGGCGCGGTCGACACCAGTGGCGGTCCCGGCAGTCGCAACGCCAACGTCACGGCCGCGAACCTGGGCCCGTTCCAGGCCCATGCCGGCGCCGGTGCACCCGGCTTCTACCGCGTCGAATCGAGCGGCAACATCGTGTTCGCAGGCACCGGCGTGCCGGCCTACAGCCCGGCGACGAACCGCGGCCCACTCAATGACGTCGACATGCAGAGCGGCTCGCGTTCGCTCTGGCTGCGCCCGGCGACCGCCGATCTGCCGATCTACGAACGCTACGAGCTCGTCGCCGACGTCAACGGCGCGACCGTCGTGTTCAGCGACGATCCGGCGGTCAGCAACGTCGCGGCCGACGACCCGAACGGTCCGGTCTACCTGCGCTTCCAGGGCGCGCAGATCGATCCGCTGAGCGGTCAGCCCGATCCGGCGACCGCCGGCCCGTGGCGCACGCACGTCGTGCCGGGACCGGCAACGCTGAACAGCGACCGCGCCCAGGCGCTGCGCTTCGACCTCGTGCTCGACAAGTCGTTCGGCACGGTGCGGGTCCGCGAGCTGCGCGTCGTCTGGCGCTGAGCCGCCGGGTCGCGCGCAGCGGCGCACGGTTTGCACATGCGGTTGCGGCGAGTTCCCGCAACCGCACGTGCCCGGCGCAACTGTCCGGGTGTGAGGTGTTTGGGCGGTGTCTCGCCGACTCGCCTGCCCCGGACCCATGACCCGTGATGCTCAGATTCCTGCCAATTGTCATTCTCGCCTGTTCGGCTTCCGCACAGGTCACGTTCTTCAGTGCGGCGCTCGATGGTGCCAATGAGGTACCGCCGGTCACGACGTCCGCGTCCGCGGTTGCGGTCGTGCGGCTCGAGGAACCGGCGAACTCGGTTCGCGTCTTCCTCCATCACTACGATCTCCCGACCGCGCCGACTGCCGGCCATCTGCACCTTGGCGCCGCGGGTGCGAACGGCGGCATCCTGATCGGGCTGTCGGCCGGACCGGGGACCGATACGTTCACCGGCACCGCGACGCTGAACGCGACGCAGATCGCCGCGCTGAAGACCGAAGGTACCTACCTCAACGTGCACACCGCGGCGCATCCTGGCGGCGAGATCCGCGGACAGGTCGTGTTGGCGCGCAGCACGCGGTTCACAGCGGAGCTCGATGGCGCCCAGGAGGTGCCGCCCGTGACGACCAGCGCGACCGGTCGCGCCGACGCCTATCTGCACGAGCCCGACAACCGTCTGGTCTACTGGATCGAGACGACCGGCCTCACGGCGATCACCGCGGCGCACCTCCATCTCGGTGCGTTCGGCACCGCCGGCGGCGTGATCTTCCCGATCGCGGGCACCAGCGGTGTGTACTGCGGTGTCTCGCCGCGGCTGTCGGCGAGCGTCGTCGCGGCGCTGTTCGCCGACGGCACCTACTTCAACGTGCACACCTCCGCCAACCCCGGTGGTGAGATCCGCGGCCAGGTCCGGCTCGACGCCGGCTCGAACTACACGGCCGCGCTCGACGGCTCGCAGGAGGTCCCGCCGGTCGCGACGTCCGGGACCGCGTCGGCATCGCTGCAGATCGATCGCAACGGCGTCGCCAACCTCACCGTGTCGTTCGCCAATCTCAGCAGCGCGCCGGTCTCGGGGCACGTTCACTTCGCGCCGATCGGCTCGAATGGCCCGATCGTCGTGCTGCTCACGCTCAGCGGCGGCAAGTACGTGGCGACGTTCACACCGACCGCGGGCCAGCTCGCGCAACTGCAGGCCGGCGACTGGTACGTGAACCTCCACACCGCGACGTTCCCGGGCGGCGAGATCCGCGGTCAGCTCGAGCCGGCGGTGTTGCCCGACACGTTCGGACCGAGCTGCGCCGGCAGCAACGGTGAGCGCCCCGAGATCGGTGCGACCGGCTTCGCGCCGCTCGGCGGCGGCTTCGACGTCGAGCTCTACGGCGCGGCGCCGACCGCGGGGGCCTTCCTCGCGCTCGGCTTCAACCGCGACGCCGGCGCGCTCGGCCCGCTGCCGGTGCCGTTCCAGACCCTGGGGCTGAACGCCCCGTGTTTCCTCGCGATCGATTCGCTCGCGGCGTTGCTGTCGTTCACCGATACCAACGGTTGCGCCACGCGCGGGCTGTCGTTCGGCTACGTGCCCGGTCTCACCGGCACCACCGTCGTCGCCCAGTGGCTGATCCTCGACGCCGCCGCACCGGCCGGCGTGGTCGCCAGCAACGCGCTCTCGGCGGCGCTGCAGTAGCGCTACGGGCTACTGGCGACGCGGTCCTGCCGCTACAACGGCAGGACCGTGCGCCCGCTCCTCGTCCTGCCGCTGCTCGCCGTCGCCGTCGCGACCCAGCAGCGGCACTGGGCGTTCGAGCCGCCGCGCAAGGTCACGCCGGCACCGACCGCCGCGGCCGACACCTGGTGTCGCGACGAGCTCGACCGCTACGTGCTCGCGCGGCTCGCGCCAGAACGGCTCGAGCCCGCGCCGGCAGCGGCGCCGGCGATCCTGCTGCGGCGGCTCCACCTCGTCCTCACCGGCTTGCCGCCATCGGTCGAGCAGGTCCTGGCGTTCCTCGCCGACCCCTCCGATGCGGCCTACGACCGCCGGGTCGACGAGCTGCTGGCGAGCGTCGAGTGCGCCGAGCACCTCGCGACCGGCTGGCTCGACCTCGCGCGGTTCGCCGACACCTACGGCTACCAGTCGGACTTCGCCTGCCGGACCTGGCCGTGGCGCGACTGGTTGATCCGGGCGTTCCGCGACGACATGCCGTGGGACCGCTTCGTGCGCGAGCTCGTCGCCGGCGATCTGCTGCCGGATGCCGACGTCGACAGCCGTACCGCGACCGCGTTCTGGCGGCTGCACCGGCAGACCAACGAGGGCGGCTCGATCGAGGCGGAGTGGCGCCATGAGTACCTCGCCGACCGCGTCGACACGTTCGGCACGACGTTCCTCGGACTCACGCTCGGCTGCGCGCGCTGCCACGACCACAAGTCCGATCCGGTCTCGCAACGCGACTACTACTCCCTCGGCAGCTTCTTCGCGATCGACGAGTCCGGGCTGGCGCCGTACTCGACCGGAGCGGTGCCGCAACCGGCCGTGCGGCTCGCGACCGCCGAGCAGGCGGCCGAGATCGAACGGCTGCAGGCGGCCGTCGATCGGGCGGAGGCCGCGGCGCGTGAACTCCCGACCGCGGTCGCGACCACACCGGTCGTCGAGCGCTGCGAGGTCCTCGACTGCGATGGCGACACCCGTCACACCGTCGACGGCGTGCCGAAGTTCACGCGTGCCGACCCGTTCCGCATCGCGCTGCGACTCAGCTGTCCGGATCGAAAGCAGCGCGCGGTCGTGCTGCACACCAGCCGCTACACGATCGACTCGGATACCCAGGGCCATCAGATCCTGATCGAGGACGGTCGGCTGTGCTGGCAGATCGTGCACCACTGGCCGGGATCGGCGATCGCGGTGCAGACCGCGGCGGAGCTGCCGCTCGGACGCTGGATCGAGGTCGAGGTCGGCTATGACGGCAGCTCGCGCGCCGCCGGGCTCACGATCGCGCTCGATGGCGAACGCGTCGCGACCGAGGTGGTGCGCGATCACCTGCGCGGACCGGCGACGGCGCGTGCGTTCGAGCTCGGCGCGCGCGATCGCGATCGCGGCTTCGCCGGCGGCCGGATCGCGGCGCTGCGGGTCTTCGACGACTGTGTCAGCGACGCGAGCAAGGCGCTGCGCGACGCCCGGCGGGCGCTCTGCGCCTACGTCGAGGCGATTCCGGAGCTGATGTGCATGGCGCCGAACGCTTCGCCGCGGCCGCGCTTCGTGCTGCGGCGCGGTGCCTACGACCAGCCCGATGCCGGCCAGCCGGTGGGCGCCGACGTGCCGGCGAGCGTGCTGCCGTTCGGCGATCGTCGGCACGATCGGCTCGGGCTCGCCGACTGGCTGCTCGATCCGCAGAACCCGCTGCCGGCACGCGTCGCGGTCGATCGCCTGTGGCGGCTGTGCTTCGGTCGCGGTCTGGTGCCGACGCCGGAGAACCTCGGCCTGCTCGGCGAGCCGCCCGCCAACCAGCCGCTGCTCGATGCGCTCGCGGTCGATTTCTCCGCGTCGCGAAGCCCGCGCGCACTGCTCCGTCGCATCGTGCGCTCGGCGACCTTCCGGCAGAGCTCGCGCGCGACCCCGGCACTGCGCGCGCGCGATCCGCACAACGACCTGTTGGCACGCGGGCCGGTGTTCCGACTGTCGGCCGAGGCCCTGCGCGATGGCGCGCTCGCGGCCGCCGGGCTGCTCGAACGGCGGCCGTTCGGTCCGAGCAGCAAGCCGTGGCAGCCGCCCGGGCTCTGGCGCGATGCCGGCGCCAGCTTCGGCGGTGCCGACTACGTGCCCGACACCGGCGCCGACGCGCATCGCCGCAGCCTCTACACCTACCGCAAGCGCACCTCGCCGCCGCCCGACATGGTGCTGCTCGACGCGCCGAGCCGCGAGGTCTGCGTCGCCAACCGGCAGGCGACCGACACGCCGCTGCAGGCGCTGGTGTTCCTCAACGATCCGGTCTTCACCGAGTGTGCCGAGGCGCTCGCCGTCCGAGCACTCGCGGCACCGGCGGCGACACCGGCGGACCATTGGCGGTTCGTCTTCCTGGCGCTCGCCGGTCGCGAGCCGCGGGCGGGTGAGTACGCCCCCTACGCCCGTTTCTCGCTGGGATCGGACGACGCGGCCAAGTCGCTGACACTGGCGGCGTCGACGCTGATGGCGAGCGATGCCGTGGTGATGGTGCGATGACGCCGCTCGGCTACGAGCTCGGGCGGCGCGCGTTCCTCGGTCATGGCGCGCTGGGACTCGGCTCGTTGGCGCTGCACGCGCTCGGCGGTCCCCGGGACGGGGGAGCGGGCGAGCTGCCGCGCCCGCACTTCGCGCCGCGCGCCAAGCGCGTGGTCTACCTGTTCCAGGCCGGCGGGCCGTCGCCGTTCGAGACCTTCGATCCGAAGCCGCTGCTGCGCCAACGCCACGGCGAGCAGCTGCCGCCGTCGGTGCGCGGTCAGCAGCGGCTGACCGGGATGAGCGGCTTCCAGACCAACCTGCCGCTCGCCGGGTCGTTCGTCGACTTCCGCCGCTACGGCGGATCCGGCCTCGAGGTCAGCGAGCTGCTGCCGCACACCGCTGCGCTCGCCGATCGCCTGTGTGTCGTGCGTTCGCTCTGGACCGAGGCGATCAATCACGACCCGGCGATCACGTTCTTCTGCAGCGGCAGTCAGATCAGCGGGCGGCCGTCGATGGGGGCGTGGGCGAGCTACGGGCTCGGCAGCGAGAACGCGAACCTGCCCGCGTTCGTCGTGCTGGTCAGCAAGGACGCGCCGCGCGATCAGCCGCTCTACGCGCGGTTGTGGGGCACCGGGTTCCTGCCGGCCGAGCACCAGGGCGTGCAGCTGCTGCCCGGCAGCTCGCCGGTCTTGTTCCTCGGCAACCCGAGCGGCGTGACCGCGGACATGCGGCGGGCGCAGATCGCGGCGTTGCGCGATCTGCACGACGACCAATTCGCCGCCGTCGGCGATCCGGCGATCCTGGCGCGCACGCTGCAGGCCGAGCTCGCGTTCCGCATGCAGTCGAGCGTGCCCGAGGTCGCCGATCTGTCGAGCGAGCCCGAGTCGGTGTTCGAGCTATACGGCGAACGCGCGCGCGACGCCGGCAGCTACGCCGCGAACTGCCTGCTCGCCCGCCGGCTGCTCGAGCGAGGTGTGCGATTCGTGCAGCTGTTCCACCAGGGCTGGGATCAGCACGGCAACCTGCCGCGCGACATCACGCGCCAGTGCGGCGCGACCGACCGTGCCACCGCAGCGCTGCTCTGCGATCTCGAGCGGCGCGGCCTGCTCGCCGACACGCTCGTGGTGTGGGGCGGCGAGTTCGGTCGCACCGCCTACTGCCAGGGCCGCCTCACGGCCGGCGACTACGGTCGCGATCATCACCCGCGCTGCTTCACGATCTGGCTCGCGGGCGGCGGTATCCGCGCCGGTCACGTGCACGGCCGCACCGACGACTTCGGCTACAACATCGCCGATGGGGCAGTGCACGTGCACGATCTGCACGCCACGATGCTGCATCTGCTCGGCTTCGACCACGAGCGGCTGACCTTCCCGCATCAGGGGCGCGACTTTCGCCTGACCGATGTTGCGGGCCGCGTCGTGCCCGAGCTGCTGGCGTAGCTGCTGGCCGGGCCCCGCCGGGCACGAACGCTGCGAAGCCGCTATCCTTTCTGGCCGAGAAGTCACCACTTCCGGCGCCCCGTTGCGGCGCCGATTCTCGCCATTTCGGGATACACATGCTCAGAACTCTGATCACACTCGCACTCGCCTCGTCGCTCTCGGCGCAGGTCACCTACTACTCCGCCAAGCTCGACGCCCAGCAGGAGGTGCCGCCGACGGCGTCGTCCGCGGTCGGCTACGGCATCGTGCGCATCGAGGAGCCCGCCAACAGCGTGCGCATCTGGGTGCACCACGTCGGGCTCTCCGGCGCGCCGACCTCGGGCCACCTGCACCAGGGCGCCGTCGGCGCGAATGGCGGCATCATCGCCGTGATGACGGCGGCTGCCGGCACCAACGTGATGTCCGGCAGCGCGACGCTGAGCGCCGCACAGATCGCACTGATCAAGAGTGGCAATACCTACCTCAACCTGCACACCGCGACGTTGCCGGGTGGTGAGATCCGCGGTCAGGTCGTCGCGCCGGTCAGCACCCGGCTCGAGGCCGAGCTCGACGGCGCCCAGGAAGTGCCGCCGACCAGCAGCACCGCGACGGGCCGCGCGATTGCGTTCCTGCACGAGCCCGACAACCGCCTGGTCTACTGCGTCGAGACGACCGGTCTCGGCGCGGTCACCGCGGGCCACGTCCACCGCGGCGCGGTCGGCACCAACGGTGCGATCATGGTGCCGATGGTCGGCTCCGGCGGCACGTTCTGCGGCGTCTCCGACATCCTGTCGGCGGCGGACGCGGCGCTGGTGCTCGCCGGCGACACCTACACGAACGTG
>JAGQRB010000966.1 GCA_020425925.1 Planctomycetota bacterium | reverse complement strand
GACTTCACCGCGGCGAGCGAGCGCGAGCGCGTCGAGTGGGTGCGCGATCACACCGGCGGGCGCGGCGCCGACATTGCCATCGAGGACACCGGCGCGCGGGCAGCCGTGGTGCAGGCGATGCAGCAGACGCGCGATGCCGGCCGGGTCGTCGTCGTCGGTCAGTACACCGACCACGGTGTCGTGCCGTTCAATCCCCACCTCGACCTCAACCAGAAGCACCTCGACGTGCGCGGCTGCTGGGGCAGCGACTACTCGCACTTCCACCGCGCGGTGCAGATCGTCGGCCACGAGCGGCTCGGCGCCGCGTGGCGCTACCTCGAGGCCGCGGAGTTCGGGCTCGAGGACGTCGGCGACGCCCTGCAGCAGGTCGCCAGCGGCGCGATCACGAAGGCGCTGCTGCGCCCCGCCCTCTGCGCGCTCACCGCAGCAGCCAGGTGGCGACGACGGCGCGGAGCTGCTGCTTCAACAGCGCCTTGGCACGGTGCACGCGCACCTGCAGCGTGTTCTCGCTCGCCTCGCAGAGTTCGGCCATCGCGGCGTAGGACAGGCCCTCGACGTGGAACAACACGAACGCCTCGCGCAGCAGGATCGGCAGGCGGTCGATCGCCAGCGCCAACCGGGTCGCGGACTCGCGGCGCACGATCGAACTCAGTGCCGAACGCGCCCGCGCCGGGATGTCGGCGAGTGCAGTGTCGCCGAGGTGCGCGCGCTGGACATCGTCGCGCAATCGGTTGCGGCAGCGGTTGACGGCGATCGACAGCAGCCAGCTGGCGAACTTCTCCGGCCGCTCGAGCTGACCGATCTTCTCGAACGCGGTCCGCAGGGCGTCCTGCGCGACGTCCTCGGCCACCGCGCCATCGCCGGTCATCACCGTCAGGAAGCGCAACAGTCGTTCGCGTTGCGGCTCGAACAGCCGTTCGAACGCGGCGCGTTCCCCGCCCTGGGCCGCGCGCACCAGCGCCGGGTCGACCGCGGGCTCACCGGACGCCACCGCAGACCTCCTCGAGCCAACGGCGATGCAGCGGGCCATCGGGTCCGAGCGCGGACCACGGCTCGGTCGCCGGGTCGGGTTCGGCACCGGCACGCAGCTGCAGCGCCATGGCCTCGAACGAATCGAGCGGCACGGCGGCGACGCGCAGCGCGGTCGCCGCGTCCGCGGCCGAATCGAACAGGAATGGGTCGCGCGCCAGCGGCAGCAGCTCCCCGGTCGCGGTGAGGCGTGCGCACAGGCGGACGGCGATCGGCACATCGCGCTCGCGACACTGACCGAGCAGGCGCACGACGCGCGCGTCGGTGTCGCCGCCGTCGGTGCCGGTGCCGCCGGCCCGCGCCGCGAGCCGCGCCGCCGCGAGCCAGACGACCCCGACCTCGCCGCCGCCTTGCAGCCACGCCATCTCGGCGGCATGCAGCGCCTGGGTGGGCTCGGCGTCGCGCGCGAGGTTGGCGACGAGCAACTCGACGAGCCAGTGGTCGGGCCCGTCGATCGGCAGCCGGCGCGCCGCGCTGCGCAGCGGCTCGATCCGTTCCCGGCGAGGGCGGAAACGCAGCTCGAGCATCGCAGCGAGCTCGGAATGCGCGCGATCGAACCGGGCATGCACCGCGCGCAGCACCCGGCGGTCGCCACACGCGCAGTGCGCCGCGATCAACGCGACCGCGACCACGCGCGGCGGCGGGGCAGGATCCTCGGCCTCGGCGAGCGGCCGCAGCAGCTCCCAGGCCATGGCCGCATCGCCGCGCGACAGCGCGCGCGCCGCCACGAGCTCGGGATCGTCGGCTGCCGCCGCCTCGGTCTCGGAGTCGCCGCCGAACAGCCGCGCGCGGCGCACCTCGTCGCACTGGCTCCAATCCGGCGGCAGATCGGCGACCAGGGGTTCGGCACGGTAGGCACAGAGCCAGGCCAGGCGGGCAAACGAACGCGCCTCGGCACCGGTTGCGAACTCGAGGTCGGCGATCGCGCCGTGGAACTCACCTGCGAGCAGCTTCGCCTGACCGATCGCGAACCGTGAGGCCGGCGGCGGCGCCGCCACCGCGCGGTCGGGACCGCCGTCCTCGCGGCTCCCGTCACCGAACCCCCGCAGCGAGAGCGCCACCAGCGCGACGATCAGCGTGAGCACGGCGTACGGCGCCCACGTCCGCGGCCGGGCCGGCCGGTCGATCGCCGCGCGCAGCGCCGTACCGAAGTCGGCAGCCGTTCGGAAACGCGCGCCGCGGTCCTTCGCCAGCGCTTTCAGCACGACCCGGTCGACAGCGGCCGGCACGCCCGGCCGGCCGCGCGACGGCGGCGGCGGCACCAGCGACTCGACCAGCTTGAGCGCGGCGAACACGTTGGTGCCGCAGAACGGATTGCTGCCGGTCAGCAGCTCGTAGACCAACAGTCCGAGCGCATGCACGTCGGCCCGTTCGTCGACCTCGTCGCCGGCATCGAGCACCTGTTCGGGCGCCATGTACTGCGGCGTTCCGACGATCTCGCCGGTCCGGGTCACGGGCGAATCGCCGCTGCGCGCGCGCGCGATGCCGAAGTCGAGCACACGCACGCGGCCGTCCTCGGCGCGCATCACGTTCTCGGGCTTGACGTCGCGGTGCAGCACCCCGCGCGCGTGTGCCGCCGCCAGCACGTCGGCGACCTCGGCGCCGAGCCGCACGGCCTCGGCGATCGGCACCGGCCCCTCGTTCAGCAGTTCGCGCAGGCTCGAGCCGGCGACGAACTCGAGCACCAGGTAAGGTCGGTCGCCGGCGACGTCACAGTCGAGCACCCGGACCACGCCGGGATGATCGACGGCAGCCTGCAACCGCGCCTCGCGCGCGAAACGCTCGCGCATCGCCGCGGCGTCCTCACCGACCGGAACCGGCATGCGTTTGACCGCGACCCGCGTGCCGAGCTCGACGTGATGTGCTAGCCAGACCTCGCCCATGCCGCCCGAGGCCAGCGGGCGATCCAGCACGAAGTCTCCGACCCGCTCGGTCATCGGCGATGGCTCAGAGGTCGCGGAAGCGGTCGACGTAGCCCTTGAGCGTCTGCGAGTACTGCCGGGCCATCAGGCGCACACGCTCGACGTCGACATCGTCGTCGCTCTCGAACTGACGGCGGGCGAACGCCAACGCACTCTGGAGCGCGTGGTCGGCCGCGGCCCAGCGCCTCGCGGCGGCCTGCTCGGCCATCTCGTGCATGCCCTCGGCGAGCACCGCGATCGTGTAGTTCTTGCGCACTTCGGGATCGCGCAGGAGCTCCTGGCCATCCGTGCCGATCGTGAGCTGCTGCTCGGCCCGTACCGTGCGCGGTCCACCACCCGGAGTCGAATAGTGGATGCTGCTCTCGATCCGTGCGACCCGGCCGACGGCACCGCGGTCGCATCGCAGGCGACAGACCAGCAGCAGCACGCCGGTCACGCCGCGGTTGAGGTTCGGCAACGCGACGGTGACGTCGCCGCCGCCGGTCGACCGGTGGGCGTGACCGACGACCCGCACCAGCTCGAGCTCGCGCGGCAGGCGGATGTCGGCCTCGACCCGCCGCGCCACCGGCGCGACCAGGCTCTCGTGCTCGTCGACGAACACCTTCTGGATGTCCTGTGCGTCGGCGACGTAGTGGAACAGTCCGCGGCCGCCGCGCGCCAGCCGGTCGAGCAGCGTGACGTCGAGACTGCGGCCGACGCCGATCGTCGACAGATCGATATCCTCGGCGGTGTACTCGCTGGCCTCGGCGAGGATGCGTTCGGGATCGGTCTCGCCGCGGTTGGCGATACCGTCGGTGAGCAGCAGCACGCGGTTGCTGGTCGCGCTGCTGGCATGACGCGCGACCTCGCGCAGACCGGCGATCAGGCCGCCGTGCAGGTTGGTCGCTCCGCCGGGCGTGAGCCGCGCGATCGCGTCGCAGAGCCAGCGCCCGTCATCGAGCCTGCGGCTCGGCTCCGCGATCGCGACTTCGGCGTCGTAGCTCACCAGCGCGACCCGATCGGTCGGCCGCAGGCGCTCGACGAACGCGGTCAGCGCGCGCTTGACCTGCTCCATCTTGCCGACCTCTTCCATCGACCCGCTCTTGTCGATCACGAGCGCGAGGTTCAGCGGCGGCAGGTCGGCGCGATCGTCACCGGGCGCCGTCGTGTAGCCGAGCTGCAGCACGACCTCGTCGCCGACACCGACCACCGTGTTGCCGAAGCGCAGCTCGGCCATGACGTCGTTGTCGCCGTGCGGCAGCGGCAAGCGGTGGCGGTGGTAGTTGACGATGTCCGCGACCGCCACTTCGAGCGGGGTCGGCAGCACACCGAGCGCGGCGGCCTCCCGCGTGCGCGAGTGGCCGAACGACGGCATCGCCTCCTGCGCGGAAACGGCGGAAAACGACAACAGGAACGTGATGGCAGTCGGGCGCATACGGGAATCTCCGGTCAGGAACGACCGAGAGAACCGGGAGCGCCCGGAACCTTACCGCAAACTCTCGATCCGACCCGCGGCGTCGATGATCTGGGTGATGCGCAGGCCGTAGGCGTCGTCGACGAGCACGACCTCGCCGCGCGCGACGAGCTTGCCGTTGACGCGCAGATCGACCGGCTCCTCGCTTTTCTTGTCGAGCGCGATCACGCTGCCGGGCACGAGCTTGAGGACTTCCTCGAGCGTCATCTCGGTGCGGCCGACCTCGACCGCGATCGGGATCTCGACGTCGAGCAGCAGGTCGAGGTTCTTGTTCTCGTCACCGAGCGATCCGGTGCCGAGCTGGCCGAACGCTACCGGCTGCACCGCCGCCGAGGCGAGCTCCGCGCCCGCCGCCGCGACGTCGCTGTCGTTCCATCCGCCCGGGTTGCCGTCTGATTCGCTCATCGCCAGTCTAATTGCCGATGATATCGGCGACTTGGAGCCCCATTCTGTTGCCAATCCGGCCGATGTGGGCGCGGAACTTGGGCTTGCCCTGGACCGGCACGATCGCCAGCTGGCCGATGCGCTTGTCGAGCGGGATCACGTCGCCCGGCTGCAGCGCGAGCATCTGGCGCAGCCGGATCCGGGTCTCGCCGAGCTCACCGGTGATGCGGATCGGCACGCCGCGGAGCGTCTTCGCGACGGTGTCCTTCATCGCACCGCTCTCGACCGTGACGCTGCGATCGCGCGTGAACCCCTCGATCAGCGGCTCGATGGCGGCGAACGGGATCGTCAGCCGCAGATCGCCGATCAGGAACTCGCCGGCGACCTGGAAGTAGACCGTCATCACGACGTCCTGCGACGGCAGGATCTGCGCCAGCGACGGGTTGCAGAAGCTGTTCTCGATGCTCCACTGCAGCTCGACGACCTCGGCGAGGCTCTCGCAGATCCGATCCAGGCACGGCCCGATCAGCGCCTCGGCGACGGTGTACTCGGCGGCGGTGAAGTCGTCGGGCACTCGCGCGATGCGCCCCGAACCGCCGAGGATGCGGTCGACGGCACCGTAGAGCAGGCTGGTGCTCGCGGTCAGCAGGCACGGATACTGGAACGGCTTCATGCCGAGCACGTAGAACGCGACCGGCCCCGGAACGGCATCGAGCCAGGCGCCGAAGCGCTGCTGCTCGACCGCGACGCAGTCGCAACGGATGTCGGTGCGCAGCTTGTCGCTGATCGTCGCCGACAGGAACTTTCCGGCGCTCTCGAAGTGACGCTCGATGCCGCGCAGCTGCTCGCGGCCGAGACGGTTCGGCTTCAGCAGATCGATCGGGCTGACGACACGGTTGTCGGCCGCCACGATCGGCATGTCGCTCTTCGCTCCGACCGCGCCGTCGTCGTCGAGCGCACCGCCCTCCGACCGGAACATGTCGAGCAGGGTGTCGATCTCTTCGTTGCTGAGGATCTCGTTCACGGGGGGAACCTGCGGGGACGGCGGGGAGGGGATTCGGCTACTGGAACAGCTGCTTGATCCAGAGGATGCGGGCGATCTTCGCGACCTTCTCACCGTCGCGCTCGGGGAACAGCGTGCGGTCGATGTCGTCGATGAGGTCCTTCTCGAGCATGCGGATGCCGGACTCGGTGCGCAGCTCGTCCATGCTCCGGTTGCTGAGGATCAGCAAGATGTTCGAGTTCACCTGGCGCCACTTCTCCTTGATGAGCTCGAAGGCCTCTTCCTCGCGATCCTCGCGCACCGTGTAGACGAACTGGAACTTGAACGAGGCGATGCCCCGCCCGGTCTTGGAGACCGGGTTGAACGTGAACTCGAGTACGTCGGGATGCTCGATGTCGACGAGCTCGAACACCGGCTGCTCGACCTCGACCTCGACGACCTTGGGCGGGACGGCGAAGACCACACCGACGCCGCCGAGCGCGGCACCGGCCGCAACGAGCACGATTGCCGGCAAGCCCTTCTTCTTGGCCTCGTCGGTCTTCTCGTCACCGTCTTTCTTCTTGTTGTCGGCCACTGCTGGTTACTCGTGTGCTGCCGATCCTCTGCTCCGTCCTCTTCGGCAACACCGGGCGCGCCGGTGTTGCAAAAACGGTCGCTCGCCCGCGCTAGCGCCCATCCTTCGATGCCGCCGACTCTTTGCTGACGAGCAGGCGCTTCTTGAGGACGTCCTGGATCAAGGGGTTCGCGAGCTCTGCGATGATCTCGTTGACCTTGTCCTTGTTCATGAACTCGAAGGTCTTCAGAACCTCGGTCTGGCCCTGCTCGGTGCCCCACTGTTCGGTCACCAGCTCGGCGGCCTTGGTGGCCTCGAACGACTCGAGGGTCTTGGCATTGCGACGCAGCGCCTCGACCTCGTCGTTGCGCACCAGCTTGACCTGTTCGCGGAACTGAGCGATCCGGTCGTCGAGCGCACGCTGCGCCGTGGTGATCTCCTCGCGCAGGCGACCGAGCTCGAGGTGACGCCGACTGATGTCGTCGGCGAGGTCCGCGAGCTCCTTCTCGCGCAGATCGAGCGCGGTCTTCCGGCTCTCGAGGTCGGACAGCACGGCCTGGACGCGCTGCCACGCCTCGTTGAGCTGCTCGGGGGTCAGGCCGGCCGGCATGCCCGAGAACTTGAAGTAGCCACCGGGCGAGTACTGGTTGGCCTTCTCCTGGGCGAGCGCGAGCTCGCGGGCGGAGAAGTCGCGTTCGGCATCGTGCGAGTCCCCGGCCGCGTGATCGCCGCCGGCGGCGCCGTGCTCGCGCCCCTTGCCGGCGCCGGCCTTCGGCTTGTCGTGTTTGTCGTGCTTGTCGTCGCCGCCGTGCGCCGGCTCGCCGTGACCACCGCCCTCGGCCTCGGCCTCGCCGCCGCCGTGCCCACCGCCACCGGCATCGGGCGGCGGCTCGGGGTTCACGACCGACTTGCCGGTCTTGGTGCGACGCGTCCCGTGCTCGCCTTGCGGATCCTGTGACTCGGCGTGCGACGCTTCGACGACGCCGGCCTCGCCCGAGTGATCGGCGGCGGCGACCTCGCCCTGCGGCGCCGCGTGCGGGTCCGCGCCTTCGCCCTCGCCCTCGGCGCCTTCGTGACCCTCCTCGGGTGGCGGCGCCGGGAAGAACGAGCTCAGGATCGGGATGTTCGCGACGCCGTCGTGGTTGAGTCGGCCGGTCGCGGCGAGACCGCCGACCAACGAGCCGCAGAACAGCGCGGCAGCGATCACACCGTTGATGATGAGCTTCTTCATTTCGCACCTTCCCGCATCAGTCGCGACAGCTCGTCGAGCTCGAGCTCCTCGGCGCGCTGCGCCGCGTTCTTCCAGTCCTCGAATCGCCGCTCGCGCAGGTTCTCGAGCGCCCCGACCTCGACGGTCTTCTGCAGGTAGCTCGTGCGCGCCGTCTCCAGCGTCGCGACCGCCCGGCGCTTCTCGCCGAGCAGACGCCACTCCTGCCGCAGCAGACCGGCCTCGAGGGCGCGCGCCAGTGCCCCGGTCGAACCGCCGCGCGCGGCGGCTTCGCCGAACTCCTGGCGGCCCCGGGCCGCGTTCACGAGTTGCCGGTTGACCGTCTGCAGCGCGGCCGTTGCCCGCGCGAGCTCACGCCGCGCGGCGCGCTCGAGCTGGGCCCGCAACCGCAGCAGCGGGTCGAGCCGGAACCGGAATCTCTGCATGCCCACCTATCGGCCATGGCATGGGCCGATGGTGAGACGATCCGGAACGCGGGCCACCCGCGCTCAGCGGCCGGCCAGCGCACCGAGCAGCCGGCCGGTCTCGGCGGCCGTCCGGGGCCCGGTCGCGCCGTAGAGCAGCTCCTCGATCGCCGGCAGCTTGGCGATCGCCTCGTCGAGGCGCGGATCGGAGCCGCTGCGATAGGCCCCGACCGTCACGAGGTCGCGGTTCTCCTCGTATTGCGCGAGCATCTCCCGCACGCGCTGGGCCGCCTGCCGGTGCTCGGGTGCGGTGACCTTCGGCATCAGTCGGCTCACCGAGCCGAGCACGTCGATCGCGGGAAACCGGCCGCGCTCGGCGATGCGTCGGCTCAACACGACGTGGCCGTCGAGGTAGCCCCGCATCGCGTCCGACACCGGTTCGTTCATGTCGTCACCGTCGACCAGCACGGTGAACAGCCCGGTGATCGTGCCACGCATGTCGTTGCCGAGCCGTTCGACCAGCCGCGGCAGCAACGAGAACAGCGACGGCGGATAGCCCCGGAGCGTCGGCGGCTCGCCCGCCGCGAGACCGACCTCGCGCACCGCCGTGGCGTAGCGGGTCACCGAGTCCATCATGAACAGCACATCCGCACCCTGGCTGCGGAAGGCCTCGGCGATCGTGACGGCGGTCAGCGGCGCCTTGGTGCGCAGCATCGGCGGCTCGTCCGAGGTGCACGCGACGACCACGCTCTTGCGCAGCCCTTCGGGGCCGAGCGTGTCGGCCACGAACTCGCCGACCTCACGGCCGCGTTCGCCGATCAGCGCGATCACGTTGACCTGGCCCGCACCGCTCTTGGCGATGCTGCCCATCAGCGTCGACTTGCCGACACCCGAGCCCGCGAAGATGCCGACCCGCTGGCCCCTGCCGAGCGTCAGCATGCCGTCGATCGCCGAGACCCCGGTCTCGACCGCCTCGTGGATCGGCGCGCGCTCGAGCGGCGACGGGGTCAGCCCCACCACCGACCGCAGCGCACCGGCGATCTCGGGGCCGCCGTCGAGCGGCCGACCGAGCGCGTCGACGACACGTCCGAGCAGACCGGCGCCGACCGGCACCATCAGCGGCCGATGTTCGTTGGCGACACGATCCCACGGTGCGACCCGATGGTGATCGGCGAGCGTCAGCACGACCGTGTCCGACCCGTCGAAGCCGACGACCTCGGCCGGAATCCGGATCGCGCCACCGTCGGCCTCGATCGTGCAGGTGTCGCCGATCGCCGCGTGCAGCCCCGTGACGTGCACCGCGATCCCGCGAATCGCCCGGACCCGGCCCTCGGCGCGCGGACGATTGACGCTGCGGGCCTCGTCGAGCGCCCGCTGCAGTGCGAGCGGCAGCGTCATGCGCGCACCTGCCGGCGCACCGACTCGGAGATGCGCTGCAGCACGTCGCGCGGGTCGTATTTCAATCGGCCCGCCTCGGTCTCGATCCGCACGACACCGCGGGCGGCGCGCGCATCGGCGACGAAACGCGTGGCGGTGAGGCGGTCGGCGAGTTCGTCGAACTCGGCGATTTTCTGCTGCGCGATCTCGAGATCGTCGGGGTGCAGGTGGACCGAGAGCTCCGTCGCACCGCTGCCGTGGGTGCAATCCCGCAGACAGCGCGCGACCGTCGCGGTGACGTCGACGGCGCCCGAATCGAGCGCGTCGCCGAGGATCTCGCGTGCGACCGCGAGCCCGAGCTCGACCGCGGTTTCGGCGACACCGTCGAGCCGCTGCCCGACCATCGCCGGCAACGCGTCGAGCGTGTCGGAGACCGCGGCGACCAGCGCGTGCAGCGCGGCCGAGTCTGCCGCCCGCTTCTTCTGCTGATCGCGCAGCGACAACAGCCAGATCGCCCGCTGGCCGTCGGTGGTCGCCGGCGACGGGGTACCGTTGTGCAGCCGCAGACGCGCGATGTTCTCGGTGACGGGGATCCGGAGCTTCATCATCTTCCTGACGAGCGGTCAGACGAACTGTTCGGCACCGCCGACCTTGATCTCGCCCTTGTCCATCATGTCGCGCACGATCTTGAGGATCTCCTGCTGCGCGTCGAGAACGTCGGTGAGCGGCGTCGGCCCGAGCGAGTCGCGTTCCTCGCGAACCATGTCGGCGGCGCGCTTGCTGAGGTTGCCGAGGATCATCTCCTCGACCTGCGGCGTGGTCGCCTTCAGCGACACCGCCAGCTGGCGGGAGTCGACCGCCGCGAGCACCTTCTGGATCGACTTCTTGTCGAGCTTGCCGACGTCGTCGAACGTGAACATCTCCTCGCGGATCGCCGCGGCGATGCTCTCGTCGAGCGCTTCGATCCGCTCGAGCACGGCCTTCTCGCCGCCGCCGAGGTTGTTGAGCATCGATGCCGCCGCCTTGACCCACGCCCCGGGCTCGCTGCGCAGCGAGGTCAGACCGAGGTCCTTGACCTTGCGACGCATGACCTCGAGCACGCGGTGGACGACCTCGGCCGGCGTGCGATCGAGTGTCGCGACGCGGTGCACGACGTCGGCACGCAGGTCCTCGTCGAGACAGAGCAGCACCTCGCCGGCCTTCTTGCGGTCGAGGTGCGCGATGAACACCGCGGCGATCTGGGGATGCTCTTCGGTCAGCAGCCCGGCCAGATCGGCGGGCGTGAGCGCCTCGAACATCGCGAACGGGCGCTTCGCGAGGATGTCGCTGTTGGCGCGCCGCGAGACGTCGCCGCCGCGCTCCTCGCCGAAAGCGCGCTTCAGGACCCCGCTCATCAGGCCGTCGACATCGCCGAGGCCGAGGCCGCCCTGACGCAGCAGGGAAACCGACTGGTCGAAGACCTGCATCATGGTCTCGCGGCCGACGGCCATCTCCTGCAGTTCCTGCATCGCCCGCGTGACGCGGTCGACGGAGTCGTCGCTGAAACAGCGCAGCACCTGCGCCGCCATCTCCTGGTCGATGGACAGCAACAGGATCGCGATGATCTTGTCCCGCGTCAGGTCGGCATCGCTCACGTTGCGGACCTCACGACGCGCTCTGCTCCATCAGCCACGATTCCAGCAGCTTGGCGAGCGCTGCGGGATCGCTCGCGATCGCACGCTCGATCTCGCGCCGCATGCGCTTCTGCTGCTCCTCCGGGCTCAGGTTGCGTTCGGCCACCGGCACGCTCGCGAGCTCGCTAGTCGCCGGCGTCGCGGCCCTGGGCGATGCGCGCTTGAACAGTCCGCGCAGGAACAGCACGACGACGATCACGCCGAAGACCTGACCGACGGTCGGGGCCCAGTCGAGCGCGATGTCGAGCGCGCCGGGGGCCGACGTGATCAGCTCGCCGGGATCGAATGTCGGCAGGTCGCCCGGCATCACGCTGAAGTCGTTCTCGGCGTCGCGGTTGGCGTCCCATCCGACGGAGGTCTTCACCATCCGCGTCAGTTCGTCCTTGCTGAAGCCGTCGAGCTGCTCGAGCGAACGGTCGTAGACCACGGCGACCGTCATGCGCTTGATCTCCGGCGCCATCTTGCCGCTGCGCCGCTCGCCGATCTCGGTGACGAACTCGCGGTCCTTGGTCTCGTTCTTGGTCGCGTTCTTGGTCGCGGGGTCGCCGGCACCGGCGGTCGAGTTGGTGAACCGATTGCCCGCCGAGCCGGAGCTCTGGTCGCTGGTCTCCTTCGACGTCTTCTCCGATCGCACGAGCTCCTGCGTCGGCAGCACTTTCTCCGAGACGATCTCCCAGTTGGGGTCGAGCTCGACGTTGACCAGCACGCTGGCCTTGTTGGGCCAGGCCTGGTCGAGCAGCTCCTGCGCCGCCGCCATCTTCTCGCGCGCCATGGCGCGCTGCTGGCCCATGAACTCCGAGGCGCCGCCACCGGCGGCCCGATCGGGGTCGTGTCGCCAGCGTGCGCCGCCGACCGCGTTGGTGACCGTGACGTTCTCGAGCGGGATCCCGAGCTGCGAGGCGGTGAGCGACGCCGCCGTCTGCGCCAGGGTGACGAACGCACTCCCGACGCGCAGCTTCAGCAGCACGGTCGCGGTCGGACGGCTCTCGCGGTCCTTGTCGACGAACGCGCGGGTCCGGCGCGCCGGGCTCGCCGTGATGTTGACGGCGGTGACGCCCTCGACGTTGCGCACCGCGGCCTCGGCGCGCGCGATCGAGGCGTTGGCGAGCTTCCAGGCCTTGGTCTCGGCATCGTCGATGATCGACGATGCACCGAGACCGTCGTCGCGCGACTCCGACATGATGCCGGCCTCGCGCAGCGCGATGCGAGCGAGCCCGACCTTGGCGGCGTCGACGAGGAACGACATGCCGCTGCTGTCGGGCACATACTCGATGTTGTTCTGCTCGAGCGCGCGCTTCGCGCCGGTCAGGTCCTCGGCCGAGGTCGCGGTGTAGACCGCCTCGTAGCTCGGCCGCCCGGCGAACCAGACGATCGCACCGAGGCCGGCGAGGGTCGCGAACATCACCGATGCGACGACGAGCCGCTGGCCGCCGTCGAGGCGGTTCCAGATGCCCTTCAATTGCACGATCAGGTCGTTGAGGAATCCTGCCATGGATCAGACCGCCGAGCGCGAGAGCTTCTCCCACGCCTCCACGAGCTTGTTGCGAACCTCGAGCATCAGGTTGAACGTCACCTCGCTCTTGTTCGCGGCCAGCATGACATCGTGCAGCTCGACGCCCTCGCCCATGACGAGCCCCTTGTACTTGGAGTCGACGTCGTTCTGCAGCGACCGCAGCGCGCCCAGCGCGTCGGCGAAGCCGCTCTCGATCGAACTCGGGCCATCCTCGATCTCCGGCGCCAGCGGGCGGAGCTCACGAACGCCGTCGGGCGTGCCGCCGAGCGATGGCCGCTCGAGGAAGCGCTCGTAGCCGTTGACGGGGGGAAGGTCGAAGCCGCTCATCGCTCACCTCGTCGGGGTCAGTTGCCCATGTTGTCGATGACGTTCTGCAGCATCGAGCGGTAGGTCCGCATCGCGGCGAGATCCGCGTCGACGCTGCGTGAGATGACCTGCAGGTCCGCGAGCTCCTGGAACAGCTCGACGTTGCTGCCGAGCACCATGCCGTTCTCGTCGGCATCGGGGTGTCCAGGCTGGAAGAAGGCCGGGAACGGCGTCTGGTCCTCGACCACGCGCGTCACCGTCGTGCCGCTGCCGACGTTCGCCGCGCTCTTGGCGGCGGCGTCGAGCACCTCCTCGAAGACCGCGATCTGGCGCCGGTAGGGCGCCTTCGTGGAGTTGCCGGTGCGATGCATGTTGACGAGGTTGGAAGACACGACCTCGGAGCGCGCGAGCTCGGCCCGCAGCCCGGCCGTCGCGATGTCGAATCCCCGGAACACCCCCTTGAGCTCGTCGACCATCGTCCCTACCTCCCGAAGATCGCCTTGTTGATGAACTTGGCATAGCCGCCCAGCCGGCGCGTCATGACGTCGTGCAGCAGCGCGGTCTTGCCGAGCAGCGCGAGCTCGTCCATCAGCACGACGTTGTTCTGGCCCGGTTCGCCGGAATCGTCCCGAACGATCTCGAACTGCGCCTCGTCGAGCCCCTTGCCTTTCTCCTCGGCCTCGGCGAGCAGATCCTCGAACCGCACCTCGTAGCGCTTGAAGCCGTCGGTGTCCTGGTTCGCGATGTTGTGCAGCGTCATCTTGCTGCGCGCGGTCAACGCGTTGAGGACACGTTGGCTGAACGCGGTGTCTTTATCGAAATCGATCATTTGTCTCGCCGCCTGCCGTCCCGAGCATCGGCAGTCGACCGTCCGCGCCTTGAGACCGCGACTTCCGGATCGCGGCGCGCGGCCGACCGACTGTCGGAGAACACGACATTCGCGGTGCGCGCGGGCTATGCTCGGCGCCGAGATGCCCGACTCCTCCTCCGCCGAGGCGACCGAAGGAGACTTCGAAGTCTCGCCCGAGCTCCATGCCGACCTCGGCGAATCGCTGCGGCGCGCCCTGCGCCGGCCGCAGCCGTCGATCCCCCCGCGGTTCCTCTACGACGAGCTCGGCTCGCGCCTGTTCGAGGTCATCACCGCGATCCCGGAGTACTATCCGACCCGGACGGAGGCCGCGCTGCTGACGGAACGGATCGACGCGATCCTGGCCTGCCGACCGGTCGAGGGTTGCACGCTGATCGACGTCGGCGCCGGCAACTGCGAGAAGAGCGCCCGCCTGTTCGACGCGATCCGACCGAGTCACTACGTGCCGGTCGACGTCTCGGCCGACTTCCTGGAGAGCGCGCTGTCGCTGCTCCGGCTGCGCTACCCGACGATCCAGATGACCGGCGTCGGCGCCGACTTCGCGGCCGGCCTCGTCCTGCCCGCGAGCATCCCGGCGAGCCGGCGGCTGTTCTTCTATCCCGGCTCCTCGATCGGCAACTTCTCGCGCGACGAAGCGGTCGTGTTCCTGCGCTCGATCCGAGCCGGCATGGGACCCGACGGCACGCTCTGGATCACCGTCGACCTCGACAAGGACCGCGCCGTGCTCGAGCGCGCCTACGACGACGAGCTCGGCGTCACCGCGGCGTTCAACAAGAACGTGCTCAGCCACGTCAACCGACTTGCCGGAACGGACTTCGCGCTGCGCGACTGGCGCCATCTGGCGCGCTACGACGCCGCGGCGATGCGCATCGAGCTCTACCTCGAGGCGATGCGCGATCTGACGGTGACCTGGCCGGGCGGCTCGCGGCGATTCCGTGCCGGCGACCGCATTCACACCGAGAACTCACACAAGTTCACCACCGAGCTGTTCGGTGAGCTGCTGACCCGCGCCGGCCTGCGCACCGTGCAGGTATTCCACGACGCGCGTCGCTGGCTCGCCTTCTTCGTCGCGGCACCGGTGTGAACGGCGCCGGCGATCCCCGCCGGCTGTGCGGCGAGGCGCTCGTCGCGGCGCTGCGCCGGGTCCGCGCAACTACGATCGCCGCGACGCAGGATCTCTCCGACCGGCAGTGGCGCGTGCCGTACGACCCGTTCATCCAGCCGGTGGCCTGGGATCTCGGCCACGTCGGCTGGTTCCAGGAGTTCTTCGCGCTGCGCGGCCCCCACGGCCTCGGCGCCGACGGCACTGCCCGGGCGACGAAGCCGGGGCACTTCTTCGCGGACGACGAACACTACGATTCGGCCCGCATCGCCCACCTGGAACGCTGGCGCATGCAGCTGCTGCCGCGATCCGAGCTCTACGGGCGGCTCGCCGAGCTGCTCGAGGCGACGGCGGCGCGGCTGCTGCAGGGGCCCGATCCCGACGAACTCTGGGGTGCCCGGCTCGCGCTGTTCCACGAGTGCATGCACCGAGAGGCGCTGCTCTGGACCCGCGCGACGCTGGGCTATCCGGCACCGGCCGCGGTCGCGATGCCGACGGTCCGACCGCGCGACCCGGTGCGCCACGCCGGCGGCGAGGTCCAAATCGGACACCGCGGCGGCGACGAGGGCTTCGCGTTCGACAACGAGTGCCCGGCACGGACGGTCACCCTCGCCCCGTTCTCGATCGACGCGGTGCCGGTGACGAACGGCGGCTTCCTCGAGTTCGTGACGGCCGGCGGCTATGGGCGCCCCGAGCTCTGGCCGGGCGAGGCCGCAGACTTCCGTGCCCGGCTCGACGGCCGCGACCATCCGGAGCGCTGGC
Source organism: Planctomycetota bacterium (assembly GCA_020425925.1). GTDB lineage: Bacteria > Planctomycetota > UBA1135 > UBA1135 > UBA2386 > JAGQRA01. The sequence continues at coordinate 1,367 of JAGQRB010000966.1, read as the reverse complement.
GTCGCACGCCGGATGGCGCGTTCGAGCAGCGCTGGTTCGACGGCTGGCGACCGCTCGCGGCCGACGAGCCGGTGTGCCACGTCAGCGCATTCGAAGCCGAGGCCTACTGCCGTTTCGTCGACCGGCGCCTGCCGACCGCCGCCGAATGGGAAGCCGCCGCCGCGCAGATCGACTGGGGCGAGTCGGTCTGGGAATGGACGGCGACGACGTTCGCGCCCTATCCGAACTTCCGCCCGAGCCCCTACACGACCTACTCGGCGCCGTGGTTCCACCACCAGCGCGAGCTGCGCGGCGGCGCGTACGCGACCGACGCGCTGATGCACGACCGCGCCTACCGCAACTTCTTCCTGCCCTACCGCACCGACGTCTTCGCCGGCTTCCGCACCGCAGGCAGCTGATCGGGTGACGGCCGCGCCGGCGGCAGGGGCAGCGGCACGGCGACCGCCGCTGCCACATCGCCACCCACGGTGCGCTGCGCCAGGGCTTCGAGCCTGGCCGCGGCCGCATCCCACGAGAACGTCGAACGCACCGCCGCCACCGCGCGCCGGGCCGAGACCGCGAGCGCCGGCAGGTCGGCGAGCGCTGCCATCAGCAGGCGGACGGCCGCATCGGCATCCGGCTCGAGCACCCAGGGCTGACCGACGTGCGCCCCCGGCAGTTCGATCGCCCGACGCGTCGACGGGATCCGGGTCGCACCGGGACCGTTCAGGAACGCTTCGGTCGCGCCGCCGGCGGTCGCGAGCACGGGCAGTCCGACTGCACGGGCCTCGAGCACCGGCAGGCAGAATCCTTCGCCGCGGTAGGGATGCAGCATCACGTCACAGGCGCGGTAGAGCGACGCGAGCTGCGACCGCGTCAGCTCGCGCTCGACGACGAGCACCGGTGGCGTCCCGGGTGTGCGCACGACGCGCTCGAGCAGGGCGCGCAGGTTGTTGCGGCCGTAGTGTCGATCGTGGCCGACCGCCTTGACGACCACAACGATCTCGCGACCGGCAGCATGCGCCGCGAGCACCGTCCGCAAGAAGACGTCGAAGCCCTTGCGCCACACCATCCCGCCGCAGAACAGCACGGCCGGTCGGCCGGCCTTCCAGCGAACGATGTCGGGGTCCGGCGGCGCCTCCGCGCGCATTGCCTCGTCGACGCCGTGCGGCACGACCTCGATCCCGGCCGGCGGACGTCCGGCTGCCGCGACCACCGATCGGACGTGTTCGCTGTGAACGACGACGTGATCGGCATCCTGGGTGACGTGCGGCGTGAGCTCGACCGGCAACGCGCCGTACTCCCAGTCGACACGCAACGCGAAGGCGCGGCAGTCGGGCCGGTCGGCGCGCACCGGCCAGCCGGCGGAAAGCCAGAGATCGGCCCGG
>JAGQRB010000965.1 GCA_020425925.1 Planctomycetota bacterium | reverse complement strand
TCGCTCGCCGTTCCCCACTTCCTTCACCCGACCCACGACATGAACCGATTCCTGATTCTCACGATCGCCCTGGCCGCGGCACCCGCGGCCGCGCAGACCTGCGTTCACATCAACAACGCCCCGCCCGGAACCGCACTGAACATCGACGTCTCGGTGATCGCGCTGCGGCTGCCGTTCGCGTTCCCGTTCGCCGGCAACTTGGAGGACATCGTCACCGTTTCGCCCTACGGCTGGGTCAAATTCGGTGCCCACATCTATCCCGAGTCGAACGGCAGCGAGGCGCTGCTGCTCGCTGGCGAGCCGCGCATCGTGCTGGCCTGGGACGACTGGAACTCGTCCCCGTACGCGCTCAACGGCGGCGGCGTCTTCTACAGCGAGACGCCGACCTCCGCGCACATCCTCTGGAAGGACGTCCCGCGCTTCGCGTTCGGCCAGCCGTCGGTATTCGCCAACATGGAGCTCGTGCTGTCGGCTTCGGGACGCATCGATCTGCACTACCTGCCGTCGCACGGGGTGTCGAACGTCTCGTCGATCGTCGGCATCTCGGCCGGCAACAACGCGGCCGCCAACGCGCTCGATCTGTCCAGCGTCGCAGCCGCCAACGGCACGGTCAGCAACGCGACCGGATACGAGCTGTTCCCCGCCAACTCGTTCGACCTCGCGGGCTCCACGATCTCGTTCGTACCGACTTCCGCGACCACCTACTCGGTCAGTGTCTCGAGTCCAGGCACCTGTCCGGCGATCTCGACCCCGGAGGTCACGAACCTCTTCGCCCACGAGGTTGCGCTCGGCGGCGGCTGCCCCGCAGCGCTGTCCGGCAGTTGGTTCGAGCTGTTCCGCGAGTATGCGTTCGACCTCGGCCACACCAGCTGGCGCTTCGTGCCCGCCGGCAACGACCGGTTCGTGGTCGGCCCCGGCGCGGGTTTCGACACCAGCTACTCCAGCGCCGACATCGTCGCGATGGGCGACGACACGATCGCCACGGGCTCCCTGGCCGCGATCGGCGGGTTCTCCTATCTCGGCACGAGTCTGCCGACCGTCGACGTCTGCTCGAACGGCTTCATCTGGATGGGCTCGAACCCGAGCACCGACTCCTCGTGCACCGCCGCCGAGTTCGCCACCCTCGGGCCGCGCATCGCACCCTGCTGGTCCGACTGGAACATCAACCAGGGCGGCACCTACTACTGGACCGCCACGCCGGCGTTCTGCATGGCGACGTGGGAGAACGTGCACGCCTGGAACGGCTCGGTGAACAACACGTTCCAGTGCAAGTTCTACCCGAGCGGCGAGATCGAGTTCTCCTACCTCGAAGTGATCAACAACGCGTTCTACAACGTCGGCCTGGCGCTCGTCGGGCTCAGCGCCGGCGGCAACTCCGGCGCACCCGTGCCGGCCGACATCGCCGCCGCGAACGGTCTGGTCGACCTGACCCCGTTCACGGGTACGGTCAACCCGGTCGCGCATTCCGCCACGACACCGACGATGGGCGGCAACTACACGGTCACGACCGCGAACCTGCCGGCCGGAGCCCTGCTCGGCTTCCACGCCTTCGGCTTCCAAGCGACGCGCCAGGAACTGACGAATCTCGGTGCTCCCGGCTGCGTCCAGTACGTCGACCCGGTCGGGACCGTGCTGCATTCGATCGCGACGTCGGCGTCGTTCGCCGACACGATCGCGCTGCCGAGTGGCAACTGGCTCGCCGGCGTCAAGCTGCTGTCGCAGGGTGCGGTGCACGTCCCCGGCATCAACGCGCTCGGCTTGGTCACCTCCAACGCGGTCGTCGCGACAATCGGCTTCTGATGCCGCCGCGAGCCGCACGCTGACGGCCCGTAGCGCTCAGCGCGGTTCGCGCCCGTCGTTGCCGGCGGTTCGCGCCCCGGCTCCGGGCGCCCGCACCGGCTTGAGCCGGAGCACGAGGAACGTCGGCTCGCCGCCGGCGACGCCGAGCACGGCGTATTCGCCGCCGTAGATCGTCGACGAGGTGCGGAACAGCTGGCGCGCGCCCGGACCGGAGCGACTCGCGGACAGGTTGTCGAACGTCAGCGACTGCCCCTCCGGATCGTAGGCTGCGATCGTGCCCTGCACCTGATAGGTCGCCTGCGACAGGCCCTTCGCCGCGCCGACGAGGTCGACCGTGAAGCTGCTCATCGGATTGCCGGCGATGCGCACGACGCTGGCGGCCTCGATCGAGTACGAACGGAACGGCAGCAGCTCGCGCAGTGCGTCGGCGAGCGATGCGCTGGCGTTGCCGTCGCCGTCGTCGCTGCCGGTCAGCACGAACGCCGACAGCATGAGCTGCGGCGCCGGCCGATCGACGCGCTCGAGCAGCTCGCGTGCCGCTTCGAGATCGGCCGCGCGACCGCGCAGCACCAGCACCCCGCGCTCGCTGACCATCTGCAGCAGCGCCGCCTGGTGGCCGAAGGAACCCTGCACGAACGGCTGCAGCGCCTGGGTCACCCCCTGCACGCTGAGCGACCGCGGCGTGTACTCCATCGCTTCGACCGGGGCGACGTCGTCGCGCGCCAACGCCGCATCGAGCGTGCGCAGCTTGGCCAGCACGTCGCCCATCGCGCCGTCGAGCTCGCGCACGACGATGCGGTCGTCGGCGACCGACAGGCTGTTCTGCATGCCGCCGCTAGCAGCCGGGATCGTGCGGTTCAACAGCTGCATCGCGAGGTTGCCGAGCACGCGCACGTCGGCATGCTCGGGCTGGAAGATCCCGATCGTGAAGTCCTGCGCGCGCGGGCCGGTCGCGACGTCGAGCTTCTCGATCGCGGCGAGGATCGGCTCGAGCCGGCCCTTCTCCTCGTTCAGCAGCAGCGCGCCGTTGCCGAGGATCACGTTGCGGCTCTTCCGACCGTCCTCGAAGCGCAGCTCGCGGCCGTAGAGCTCGTTGAGGATCCGGTAGAGCGCGTCGAGTTGGATGTGCTCGGGACGGACGGAACGGAGCTCGACGTCCTTCGCGATCAGCGGATCCTGGGCTGCGGCCGGCGCGGTGAGCGCGAGGCCGGCGAGAGCGGTCACGAGTGCGGTGATCCGCGGGTGCTGGCGAGCAGGAGATGCAGGAGATCGGTTCGGCATGACGGTGGCCTCAGCGGTCAGAGGGTGAGGATGGAGGAACGAGGATCAGTCGGACCGGACCCGACACGATCTCGGTGATCTCTTCGTCGGCGCGGACGACGTGCACCGACGCGCGGGTCGCCACGGCCACTCGCGCCGGCGGCGGGGCTGCGAACGTGCGCCACGCGAACAGTGCCGCGGCGGCGACCACGGCGAGTCGGAACAGCGCGAGCGGACGGCCCGCTCGAGGCGAGCGCCGCCGGGGAGCACGAGATCGGCCAGGACGCGGCGGGGTGATCGCGCGATACGCCCGACGCAGCGTGTCGAGCTCGCCCTCGAGCGACGACTCGCACTCCGGCTCGCACGGCCAACGCGGTGCCCGCACGTCGTCCCAGGCCCGCTGCAGCAGCTCGAGCAGCTCGTCGCGTTCAGACATCGCGCGCCTCCGGCACGGCCTCGTGGCCGGTCGTACCGACGAGCAGCTCGCGCAGCCGTCGCCGCGCCAGCGTCGTCAGCGATCGCACCGTGCTCGGCGAGATCCCCATCGCGCTCGCCACGTCGTCGACGTCGTTGCCTTCGAGGTCCCGCAGCACGACCGCCTCGCGCTCGCGTTGCGGCAGGATCCGCAGGGCACGGGTCAGCAGTTGTTGCAGCTCGGCGCGATCCAACGCGTCGAAGCCGGCGTCGGATGCCGCACCCGAACCCGCGCGCTGCTCGGCCGACCGGGACTCGGCGACCCGCCGCCGCGCCGCGCGCCGCAGTCGATCGCGGCAGAGGTTGAGCACGACGCGGTTCCGCCAGGTCGTGAACGGCCGCGTCGGATCGCACTGCGACAGCCGGTCGAGCAGGCGCAGGATCGCCTCCTGCGCCGCGTCCTCGGCCTCGGCCGCACACGCCAGGAAGCCGAGGCAGAGCCGATAGACCTCGGGATGCTGCGCCCGACAGAACGTGTCGACCGCGGTCGCGTCACCGTTCGCCGCGCCGCGCAGCAGCTCCGGCGAC
>JAGQRB010000964.1 GCA_020425925.1 Planctomycetota bacterium | reverse complement strand
GGCCGATGCCGTGCGTCCGGCGGCGTCCGATGCCGGCGGCGGCGCGCCCGCGGCGGCGCGCACGATCGATCGCGATCGCGATCTGTCGGGTCGTGTCGTCACCGCCGACGGCGCGCCGGTCGACGGCGCCCTGGTCGAGATCCGGACGACCGACGACACCGCCTACCGCCTCAGCGCCGAACCGGGTTCGACGACGCTCGGTTCGACCCGCACCGACGGCAACGGCGAGTTCGCGATCCGACTGCCCCAGGACAGCGCGGTCGACGTGCGGATCGTCGCCGCATCGTTCGGCATCGAGCTGCTGCCCGACCGCCGCGCCGGCGAACGCATCGACGTGCAGCTGGCGGCGGCCGCGCGGCTGCAAGGGCGCGTCGTACGCGGTGCGGCGGCGACGCCGGTCGGCGCTGCCGAGCTGCGCTTCGTCCGGCGCTGGCCGAGCCACGGCAGCGCGCGCGAGGTGTATCGCGGCACCACGGCCAGCGACGGCAGCTTCGCGATCCCGGACCTCTGCGCCGGCCGCGGCGCGATCGAGGTGCGGGCGTGCGGCGCGGCCGGCCCACCGGTCGTCGTCACGCTCACGGCCGGCGCAGTGGCCGAACTGGAGGTCCACCTCGACGACTGCACGCGCATCGTCGGCACCGTGGTGGACGCCGAGTCGGGCCAGCCGATCGACAACGCCGAGGTCCGCGGTTCGGAAGCGCGGCCGGCTGCCGGCGACCGCGGCTTCGAGCCCCACGCCGAGGCCGTCGGTCGCAGCTGGACCGCGCTCGGAGCCGTACGCACCGACGCTGCCGGACACTTCGAGGTCGACGTCCCCAGCGACTTCCGCCTTGCCAGCGTGCACGTGCGGGCCGACGGCCATGCTGCGGCCACGCTGCCGGCAGCGATCACGGGCGAGCTGCGCTGCGCGCTCGAACGCGGCTGGTCGGCGAGCGGGCGCGCGCTCGACTCCCGCGGGGCGCCGATCGTCGGCGCCACCGTCGTCGCGGCCGGCACGGTGACCACGAGCGGCGTCGAACATGGCGACTGGGTCGCGACCACCACGGCGTCCGACGGCTGCTTCGAACTCCGTGGCCTGCGTTCCGACGTGCGCCACCGCATCGCGCTGCGCCATCCCGATCGCGCCCCGGCCGTGCTCGTGCCCGAACGTCCCGCCGATGCCGATCATCTCGAGCTCGGGGATCTGGTGTTGCCGGCGCCCGCGACACTGCGCGGGGTCGCGACCGATCCCGCCGGCACACCGGTCGGCGGCGCCTACCTCGCCGCGACCGACGCGCTCGGTCTGCAGCGCCGCTGCCGCACCGACGATCTCGGTCGATTCGCGTTCACCGGACTGCCGCCCGGCACCACCGCGATCACGTCGGGCGACTTCCGGGTCGAGGTCGCGATCGCGGTCGGGGCGACGGTGCCGGACGTGCGCGTCGAACTTCCGGACACCGGCGTGTTCGGCGTCGTGACCGACGTGCAGGGCTCGCCGATCCTCCATGCGATGGTCCTGCTCGGCGCGCCCGACGGCACCGCGCCGCGGCAGTTCGTGACCGCGGCCGACGGCCGCTTCGAATTCCCGAACGTGCCGCCGGGCAGCTACTCGATCGTCGCCGCGCCGCACTCGATCCACCTGCCCGGCGGCGACCGCATGGTGCACCAGGTGCGGATCCGCGAGGTGCAGCCGAGTCCGGTCGAGCTCCGCGTCGTGATGCCGCCGGCGGCGCCGACCTGCGGCGTGGTGCTCGGCCCGGACGGCGAACCGCGCAGCAAGACGATGGTGTTCGCGCGCGACGACGACGGCAAGCTCGTGACCTACGATTACACCGACGCCGACGGCACGTTCGTGTTGCGCCTGCAGCCGGGGACGACGGTGCACCTCGCCGTCGGCACCGAGGATCCCCACCGGATCGTCCAGCGCGACGTCGTGGCCGGGACTCGTGACGTGCAGATCCGGCTGGGCGCGGGGGCCGCGTCGTGCCCGAAGCGATCGAGATGATGCCTTCGAACGGACGACGGCCGACAGCCGCGCCGTAGCGACGACATGGCGCGATATCGGAAGTCGCGCCGCCGACCTGCCGGAAGAGAGACTTCCGATCGCGCGCCAGCGACACCGACACGCCCACCTCTCGCTTGCGGCACGTGCTTTGCTGACGGCGGATTGCGCGCGCAGCGCGATGTGCCATGGTAGCCCGCGCCTCGAATCGTCTCTGTCCGCCCCTCCGCTTCGCTGCCGAGGTGATGCGGCCGAAGCGCATGCCCGCGTCGAGTGCGAGGGTCGCATGCTCCTGATCGCGACCGCGCTCGACGCGCTGCGGCGCGCGATCGACGAGTCGATCGGCCTCCGCGTCGTGCGCTGCGCGCCCTGACCCGAGCCGCCGACTTGCCGCGACCGCCCACCACCGCCTGCAACCCGCCCGATGAAGAAGATCGAAGCCTACCTGAAGCCGTTCCGGCTCGCCGAGACGCGCGACGCCCTGGCCGAGGCGCGCTTCGACGTGATCCGAGTCCACGCCGCCGAGGAGATCCGACCGGCCGAGGCCTACACCGAGGTGGTCCAGGGCATGGAGTACGAACGCGACGTCGTGCCGCGGGCGCTGATCGTGCTGCTGGTCGAGGACGGCGACCTCGACGAGGCCATCCAGGTGATCCAGGGCGTCGCGCGCACCGACCACCGTGGCGACGGCCGCATCGTCGTCACCAACGTCGAGCTCATCACCGCGGTCAACCCGCAGGACGCGCCTGACTCCGAGATCCCGGGGCGGCACGTTGGCTGAATCCGCGGCGACACTGCGGCGTGCGCTCGCGATGCTCGCTGGACTCGCGCTGTCCGCGGTCCCGGCCGCCGGCCAGCTCGCGCGCCCCGAACTGCGGGGCGCGCCCGCCGCCCCCGAGGTCTCGACCGACGGCACGCTCGACCTCAGCTGGCGAATCGACCCGGCGGCCGGCGCCGACCTCGAGTTCGAACTCGAGGAGAGCATCGACGGCGGTGAGCCGGTGCGGATCCCGGCCGGCGCGCACGACGCCGCGGCGCTGAGCGGACGCGACGACGGCGCCTATCGCTACCGTGTGCGCGCCGTCGCCGCGGACGGCACGGCCGGAGCCTGGAGCGAACCGGTCGAGCTGCGCGTCGAGCACCACTCGCTCGCGCTGGCGTTCTCGATCTTCGCGATCGGTGCCGTCGTGTTCGTCGCGACGGCCGCACTCGTTCTGACCGGCGACCGCAGCGCACGCGGCGCGACCGACTGAGCCGAGGCGCTGACCGTGGACCAGGCCCTGCTCGATCCCGGCCTCGCCGGCCTGCTGCTCGCCGCGTTCAGCGTGCTCTGGGTCGCACTCGGCTGGCTGTGGGGCCGCAAGGCCGATGGCCTCGACGAGTACATGCTCGCCGGCCGCAAAGTCGGACTCGCACTCGGCAGCGCGACCGCGATGGCGACCTGGGTCACGAGCAACACCACGCTGGTCGCACCGCAGCTCGCGTTCCAGCTCGGGATCTGGGGGATGCTGGGCTACTCGCTCGGATCGGTCGGACTGCTGTTGTTCGCGCCGATGGCGCGCCGCATCCGCGCGTTGATGCCGAACGGCTTCACCAGCGGCGACTTCGTGCGCCTGCGCTACGGCAACTTCGCCTGGCGGGTCTTCCTGCTGGTGTCGCTGGTCTACAGCGCCGGCTGGCTGGTGAGCCTCGGCGCCGCGGGAGGCCTCCTGATCGAGGCGTTGAGCGGCATCCCCTACCTGATCGGCGCGACCGTGATCCTGACGATCTGCGTGCTCTACACCCTGCTCGGCGGGCTGCGCGCCGTGATCGGCACCGACTACATCCAGACCATCATCATCGTCACCGGCGTCGTGATCGTCGGCGTCATGACGTTGAACGCGGTCGACCTCGAGCAGGTCCACGGCCGACTGGCGCAGATGCGCCCGCGCCTGCTCGACATGCTGATGCCGGCGTCGCTGATGTTCCTGTTCAACAACCTGCTGTTCGGGGTCGGCGAGATCTTCCATTCGAACGTCTGGTGGAGCCGCGCGTTCGCGTTCGACCGCGGCGTCGGGTTCAAGGCCTACCTGCTCGCCGGACTGCTGTGGATCCCGATCCCGATCGCGGCCGGCTTCGTCGCGCTCTCCGCTCCCGCGATCGGGCTCGCGGTGCCGCGCGCCGACATGGTCGGCCCGATGGTCGCCGCCGAGGTGCTCGGCGTCGGCGGCGCGGTCCTGCTGTTCGTGGTCGTGTTCGCGGCGATCGCCTCGAGCCTCGACTCGCTGCTCGCCGCGACCGGCGACCTGCTGGTCGAGGACGTGTATCGCCGCCACCTGCGGCCGAATGCGTCGCCGCGCGAACTGCGCCGTGCAGCCTCCGCCACCGTGGTATTGCTCGGGTTCGGCACCTGGCTGGTGGTCGCGCTCGACATCACGACGCTGGCGCAGCTGCTGCACTTCACCGGCGCGCTGGTCGCGAGCACGATCTGGCCGATCGCCGCCGGGCTCTACTGGCGCCGGACCAACAAGGCATCGGCGTCGCTCGCCATGCTGCTCGGTTCGCTCGGTGGGCTGCTGGCCTACTTCGCCATCGGCTTCTACGTCGCCGCGCTGGTCGGCGCGGCGATCTCGATGCTCGTCGTGCTCGTCGCCACCTGGCTGTGGCCCGCGGAGTTCGACTGGCGCGCGCTGGAGGCCGAATCGTGACCGTTCCGCTGTTCCTGCTCGAGCTCATGGTCTACGGCGCGCTGGCCGTCAGCGCGCTGACACCGATCGTGCTGCTCGCGCTGCTCTATCGCGACTGGAAGGAAGGCAAGCTGTGGTAGGCACCCTCGAACTCCATCCCCGGCTGCGCGGCCCGATCGACGTGCGGGTGCACCACATCGGCATCGAGCGCCCGCGCCTGCTGCTGGACACGATCCCGGAGAACCCGGGCGCGCTGCTCGCGCTCGGCAATCGCCACGTCGTCTCGGCGCTGCAGTTCGACCGCGAGCTCGTCGTCCAGCTGTGCCGGCTGGCGGCCGACATCGAGGTCCGGCCGACACTGGCGCACATGCCGCTCACCGGCAAGATCCTGATCACGGCGTTCCTCGAGCCGAGCACGCGCACGCGATTGTCGTTCGAGAGCGCCTGGCATCGCCTCGGTGGCGACATCCTCTCGATCACGGATCCGACGACCACCGGGATCGCGAAGGGCGAATCGCTGGCCGACGTCGCCGAGATGTTCAGCAACTACGGCGACGCGGTCGTGCTGCGCGACAGCGGCGAACGGTCGGTCTACGAGATGATCGAGACGCTGCGCGTTCCGATCATCAACGCCGGCAACGGCATCGACGAACATCCGACCCAGGCGCTCGCGGATCTCTACACCATCTTCAAGTGGCGGCCCGATCTCGCGACCGACGCACCGGAGACGCGGGTCCGCATCGGCGTGATCGGCGATCCCGGCCGGATGCGGACCGTCCGCAGCCTGCTGCTGCTGCTGAGCCTGTTTGCTTGGACGATCGAGGAAGTCGTCGTGATCAACCGCACCGACGATCTGTTCGATCCCGGCCAGCGCGAGCAGCTCGAGCAACGCGGCCTGAAGATCCGCACCGCCACCCGCCTGCGCCCGGAGCTGCCGGCACTCGACGTCGTCTACATCAACTCGATCGCCTGGGTCGGCGACACGTTCGAGCGGCTCACCGGCGACCTGCAGCTCGACTCGGACTCGCCGTTCAAGGCCGGCGCGATCGTGCTACACCCACTCGCGCGCGGCGCCGAGCTCGACGTCAGCCTCGATGCCACCCGCCACAACTGGTACTTCAGCCAGGCCCGCGGCGCGACGTTCCTGCGCATGGCGCTGCTCACCAGCATGGTCGAACGCGTCCACCGCGTCGCCGACGTCAAGCCGCCGTCGAAGGCGGTCTGACGCGAGCCTCCGCAACCGAGAACCCGCAACCGAAACCCCGAGAGCAGCGCATGTGTGGCATAGCCGGCGTCTTCCATCGCGATACCGCCCGACCCGTCGAGACCGCGACCCTCGCGGCGATGGCGGCGATCCAGCGCCATCGCGGCCCCGACGGCTGCGGCTGGCACGCGATCGACGGCCGCGGCGTCGGCTTCGCACACGCGCGACTCGCGATCATCGACCTCGCCGACACCGGCCGGCAGCCGTTGGTCGCGCCCGACGAACGGTGGCTGCTGACCCACAACGGTGAGTTCTACGACTACGCCCGGATCCGCGCCGACCTCGCCACCCGCGGCTACCGCTTCCGCAGCAAGAGCGACTCCGAGATCGTGCCCCACCTCGCCGAACGCCACGGACTCGACGGCGCGCTGCCGCACCTGCGCGGCGAGTTCGCGTTCGGGTTCTACGACCGCGAACACGACGAGCTGGCGCTGGTGCGGGACCGCTTCGGCATCAAGCCGCTGTACTGGTGCGAGACCGCGGCGGGCATCGTGTTCGGCTCCGAGGTCAAGGTGCTGTTCGCGCACCCCGAGGTCGAGCGCGCGTTCGACGACGCCGGTCTCTACCACCAGCTGATGCAGACCATCGTGCCGGGGTCGACGCCCTACGCGGGCGTCCACCAGGTCCGGCCCGGCCACGTCGTGCGTTTCCGCCGTCGCGACGGTCGCATCACGATCGACGACCGTCCGTATTGGGACATGCCGTTCCCACGGCGTGCCGACCGCGATCCCGACCCGAGCGAGTCGGCGGCGGTCGAGGGCGTGCGCGCACAGCTGCTCGAGGCGGTGCAGCTGCGGCTGGTCGCCGACGTCCCGGTCGGCTGCTACCTGTCGGGCGGTATCGACTCGTGCTCGATGCTCGGACTCGCCGCCGCCTGCCGGCAGGATCCGGTCAAGGCGTTCACGATCGGCTTCGACGACGCCGAGTACGACGAGACCGCGATCGCGCGCGAGATGGCTGCCGCGGTCGGCGCCGACCAGGACGTGCTGCCACTCGCGGCCGACGATCTCTACGACCACTTCGTCGAGACGCACTGGCACACCGAGCGCACGATCTACAACACCCTCGGGGTCGCGAAGATGCTGATGAGCCGGCACGTGCGACGCGCCGGCTACAAGGTCGTGATCACCGGCGAGGGCTCGGACGAGCTGTTCGCGGGCTACCCGAGCTTCCGTGCCGACCTGTTCCGCCACGGCCTCGACGATCTGCCCGCCGGCGAACGCGAGGCGATGCAGCGCGCACTCGCCGACTCCAACCGTGTGTTCCAGGGCGCGATGCTGCCCGGCGCGGCCTACGACGATCCGGCCCTGACCGCGCTCTGCGGCTTCACGCCGACCTGTCTGCAGCCCTGGCTCGACGCCTCGCGCCGCGTGCTGCCGTTGCTCGCACCGGACCGGCGTCGCGACCTCGCGGACTACAGCCCGGGCGCCGCGATCGCCGCCGCCCTCGATTCCGACGCGATCCGCGGGCGCCACCCCCTCGACATCGCCCAATACGTCTGGATCAAGACCATGCTCGAAGGCCAGATCCTGACCTGGGGCGGCGACCGCGTCGACATGGCGAACTCGATGGAGGCGCGCCCGGCCTTCCTCGACCACCGCCTCGCCGAGTACGCGGCCCGCATCTCACCGCACCTGCGCATCAAGGCTCGCACCGAGAAATACGTGCTGCGCGAGGCGATGAAGGGCGTGCTGCCGCGCGTGCTCTACGAGCGCGAGAAGTTCGCGTTCATGGCGCCGCCGGCGCACACCGATCCGAAGAAGCGCCGCGCCCTCGACGCACTCGCGGCGCGTTACCTCTCGCCCGCGCAGATCGGGGCGGCCGGCCTGCTGGACGCTACCGGCGTGCAGGCGCTGCTCGCGGCCTACGCCGCCGAGGACGTCGCGCGCGCCGAACTCGTCCAGCTCGACGCGATCATCAACCACGCCCTCGGAGTGCAGATTCTGCACGATGCCCTGATCGCCCGGGACGTGCCGGCGCACGCCGCCGAGCTCGCGCAACCGCACCTCGCGGCCTCGCAGCCGACCGGCTGCAGTTGACCGGCGCCGGGCACGCGGCTTGCAGCCCGTCGCACGACCGATGCGACCATTCAGCACCATCCGCGAGATCCTCGACGAGATCCGCGCGCTGCACCGCGAACGCTGCGAGGACTTCGCGGCGGCTGCCGCGGGGGCGACCGACCACCGGCTGCAGGCATTGCTGTCGTTCCTGCGCGATCGCGAAGCCGAGCAGCTGGCCGCGCTCGGCCGGTTCGAACGCGGCGGCGACGACCTGCTCGACGGCTACGTTCAGAGCGTGCCGGCGGATGCGATGGCGGTCGCGGCCGCCGGGGTCGAGCCCGGCGGCGACTTCGACGCCGTGGTGCGGCGTTACCGCGAGCGCGATCGGGCGCTGATCCAGGTCTACGAGCAGCTCGCGGCAGGCGTCGGCCCGCGCGCCGCAGCGGCGTTCCTCGGCCTGCTCGAACTACGGCGGCAGGCCCAGGCCAGATTGCGCGAGGCGCTGCTCGACGCATGATGCAACGGTGACGAACCAACGACGCGGCGCCTTCCGGATCGAACGCGACAGCCTCGGCGAGGTCGAGGTGCCGACCGAGGCGCTCTACGGCGCACAGACCGCGCGCGCAGCGACGTGGTCGCTCACCGACGTGCGCATGCCCGGCGCCGTGATCACCGCGCTGGCGCAGATCAAGGCCGCCGCGGCCCGGGTC
>JAGQRB010000963.1 GCA_020425925.1 Planctomycetota bacterium | reverse complement strand
CGGCGAGCCAGCCCGCGATCGGCGCGAACAGGTCACGGCCGTGGAAGGTGCGCGATTCGGCGACCAGGCCGAGACGTTCGCAATCGACCGCGCGAGCCTCGGCACCGGGGTCCGCCGCCAGCACGTCGGACAACAGCCCGTTGTCTGGTGCCAGCCAGAACGCCTCGTGGGCCGCGACCGCGAGCAGCCGCCGCGCGGTGCCGACCCCGGGGTCGACGACCGCGACGTGCACGGTCCCGCTCGGGAACCTGCCGACCGCGGCGGCGAGCGCGAAGGCGCCGGACGCGACGTCCTGCGGCGGCAGCTCGTGACCGAGGTCGACCAGCACGGCCTTCGGATTGCTGCGCAACACCGCGCCCTTCATCACCCCGACGTAGGGATCACGGAGGCCGAAGTCGGTGAGCAACGTGACGACGCCCGCGGGCCGCGCGTAGACCACGGCGGCCTCAGACCGGATCGCCGAGGAGGGCGATCAGCTCCGCCCGCTTCGCCGCCATCAGCTCCGCGGTGTCGGCCTCGAGGCACATGCGCAGGTAGGGCTCGGTGTTGCTCGGACGCACGTTCACCCACCAGTCGGGATACGTCACCGTGATGCCGTCGAGGAAGTCGATCTGACCGTCCCCGTACTTCTGCTCGACCGCCTGCATCCGCGCCGCCTTGTCGGCGACCTTGAAGTTGATCTCGCCGGTGCCGTGGTACTTGCGCAGCGCGTCGGCCGCGACCTTCAGCGTCGTCTTCTCGGCGCTGAGCTGGTTCAGCACCAGGATCGCCGCGAGCACGCCGCAGTCGGTGAAGAAGTTCTCGGCGAAGTAGAAGTGGCCCGAGAGCTCGCCGCCGCCGATGCAGTCCTCGCGCCGCATCGTCTCCTTCATGAACGAGTGGCCGACGCGTTCGCGCACCGGCCGACCGCCGAGCTTTCGGATCTCCTCGGGCACGACCTTGCTCGAGCGCAGGTCGTAGATGATGCCCTTGCCCGGATGCCGCTCGAGCATGCCGCGCGCCAGGATGACCGTGATCAGATCGGCGTGCACCGTCCGCCCGGCCTCGTCGACGAACGCGCAGCGATCGGCGTCGCCGTCGAACGCGAGCCCGAGCGCTGCCCCGCTCCGCTGCACCAGTGCGCGCAGCTCGTCGAGGTTCGACTCCTTGAGCGGATTGGCCTCGTGGTTCGGGAAGGTGCCGTCGAGCTCGTCGTAGAGCGAGACGATCTCGAGGCCCGGAACCCGCGCGAAGATCGCGGGCGACTCGTTGGCGCCCATGCCGTTGGCGTAGTCGACCGCGATCTTCATCGGCGCGATACCCTGCGCGAACGACAGGATGTGATCGACCCACTCCGACTTCAGATCGACGCTGTCGCGCTTGCCGGCGCGCGCGGCCTTCGGCAGATCGCCGGACTCGACGAGCTGCCGGATGTCCTGGATGCCGGTGTCGCCCGACATCGGCCGCGCTTCGGCACGGCACAGCTTGAAACCGATGTACTCCTTCGGATTGTGCGACGCCGTGACCGCGAGACCACCGTCGCACGGCAGCTTGCCGATCGCGTAGTAGACCATCGGGGTCGACGCCAAACCGATGTCGACGACGTCGCAACCCTGCTCGAGCATGCCGTCGATGACGGCGTCCTGGATCTCCGGCGCCATCGTGCGCATGTCGCGGCCGACGACCAGGCGTTTGGCGCCGAGGAAGTGCACCATCGCCGCGCCGATCTTGCGCGCCAGCGCGGCGTCGATCTGGTCGGGGTAGGTGCCGCGGATGTCGTAGGCCTTGAAGATGCTCACGGTCTCTGTCCTCTCGAACTCGGGGAAGTCGTGCTTCTCGCAGTGGTGGGGAATCTCACGCCGCGTGGCCCCGACACGCCAGCAGGCAACGCTCGACGGCGTCGTCATCGACGTCGCGGTGCGTGACGAATCGGACTCGCGCCGGGCCGGTGGCCGCGGCGCGCACCCCGCTGGCTTCGAGGTGGGCCAGCAACGCGGCCGCGGTGCCGCGGACCACCTCGACCATGACGATGTTGGTCTCGACCGCGTCGATATCGACGCTCGCCCACGGCAGGTCGGCGAGTCCGGTGGCGAGCCGCCGCGCCCGGATGTGGTCGGCGGCGAGCAGCGCCGGCCCCTCGGCCAGCGCCAGCCGGCCCGCCGCAGCGATCACGCCGGCCTGCCGCATGCCGCCACCGAACGCCTTGCGCGCGCGCAGCGCTGGGGCGATGAACTCGCTGCTGCCGGCGAGCAGCGATCCGACCGGCGCACCGAGGCCCTTGCTGAGGCAGAGCGTGGTCGAATCGGCGTGCGCGACGAGCTCGGAGGCAGCGCACCCGAGCGCGACCGCGGCGTTCATCAGGCGCGCGCCGTCGACGTGCACCTGCAGGCCATGGTCGTGGGCGACGGCGGCCAGCGCCGCCATGCCGGCCACGTCGAGCACGCGACCGCCCGCCATGTTGTGGCTGTTCTCGAGCACCAACAGTTGCGAGCGCGGGTAGTGCAGATCGGTGCTGCGGATCGCCGCGCGCACCTGCTCGACGGTCGGGAACCCTCCGGCGGCGGCGAGCGTGCGCGTCTGGGTGCCGGAGAGTCGCGCGATGCTGCCGCCCTCGTAGACGAAGACGTGGCTGCGCTCCTCGCAGATCAGCTCGTCGCCCGCACGGCAGTGCACGTGGATCGCGACCTGGTTCGCCATCGTGCCCGACGGCAGGTAGAGCGCCGCCGGCTTGCCGAGAACGCGGGCGCCTTCGCGCTCGAGCTCGCGCACGGTGGGATCTTCGCCCCAGACGTCGTCGCCGACCTCGGCCGCCGCCATCGCCGCACGCATCGCCGCGGTCGGCGCGGTCATCGTGTCGCTGCGGAAGTCGGCCGTCGAGACGGGCATCCGGGGAGAGGATGCCCGGTCGGTCCGGCAATGCAAGCGCGGCGGAGCTACATCCGCGGCCGCACCAGCTCGCCGCGCGGCAGATGGTAGGCCGGCATCCAGGAGTACGCCGGCAGCGGGACGCTGACGCCCTGGAAGTAGAACTCCAGCCCGACGAGCTCGGTGAGGCTCGGGATCGGCACCGACGTCGTGGTGTGGTAGAAGGCGATGCCGGGGAACACGACCGCGGTCGACGGGTCGCCGTAGAAGCGCACCGGCTCGATCGTCGTCGTCGGCCGTGCGTAGGCGAAGCCGGCGATCCAGATCATGCCGACGCCCTGCGGCAGGTCGGCGGTCAGGTCGATCGAGCTGCCGATCTGCGGATCGAGCGGCGCGATCGTCGTCGTGCCGAGGAACACGCGCGGCGCCGGGCTGGTCTCGTTCGAGTTGCCCATGACCGCGCCACCGCTGCGGTAGCAGTCGTCGAGCGTGATGCCGGCGAACGCCGACTGGCCGTTGACGGTCGTGTTCGTGAACTCGCTCTGCCGCACCACAACCGGCGACGAGGCGCTCGACGGCACCACCAGCGAGCAGTTGTGGTAGCGATTCCACAGCAGGTTCGGCAGCGCGCCGTCGACGTCGTAGCTGACGGTGCCGTTGCTGTAGTCGTTGTTCTGCTGCCACACCCGCTGGGTGAACGGGTTGCCCGCGACCTCGACGTCGCCGACGAAGCGCATCTCGCTGCCGTGCACGTCGAACAGCGCGGTGCGCGGGTGCACCCAGAACGCGTGCATGCCGGCACCGGCGACCCAGTCGCTGGTGTGGTGGTGGATCATCGTCAGGCCGTTCGGACCGCCCTCGACGTCGACGACGTCACCGGTGCAGGTCGCCGTCATGTGCGTGAAGCGGAACATGAACGCCTGCGAGCTCGTCGCGCCGCGGCGCTTGCGCGCCAGCGTCTGGCCGTTGACGAACGTGCTGCGGAAGATCATCCACATCGACAGGTTGCCGCTGCCGTTCTCGACCACGTCGCAGCCGAGGTTGACGCCGTCGAACTC
Source organism: Planctomycetota bacterium (assembly GCA_020425925.1). Taxonomy (GTDB): domain Bacteria; phylum Planctomycetota; class UBA1135; order UBA1135; family UBA2386; genus JAGQRA01. Next base: position 6,517 of record JAGQRB010000963.1, on the reverse strand, counting down.
GACGAACTCGCACTCCCCCATGACCCGGCCGCCGGCCGACTGATCGTCGATCCGGAACCCGACCGGCATGTTGGTGAGCCGCGTGCGCATCGTCATGACCAGCGTCTCCGCGGTGCCGCTGGCGCGCAGCGTGATGCCGGCGCCGGTCTGGCCGTCGAGCTCGCAGTTCATGATGCGGGCCATCGTCATCGGCCCGCTCAACGCGGGCAGCACCGCGTCGAACGCGGTCTGGCCACCGACGACGCGGAAGCCCATGACGGTGACATGGTGCTCGCGCAACGCGAACGTGTGGCTGGCGCTGCCGGCCTGGATCACCGTTCGCTGCATGCCACCCATGGCCATGCCGTGGACCGTGAGTCCGCCGGCCGCGGCGCCCGGTCCGACCAGGTCGGTCAACGGGGCCTGCAGCGTGATCGTCGGCACCATCGCGGGGTTCACGATGATGTCGGTGACCGCGTTGCCGGCGCCGGCAATCTGCGCCTGCTCGGCCGCCGAAAGCGCCGTCGTCGCGAGCGTGCCGTTGGCGACCTGGATCGCCTCGTCGAGCGACAGCAACGTGTCACCGACCGCGCCGTGCGAGTTCGGGTCGTTGACCATCGCGGCGAGGCCGCCGGGACCTTGGGGAGCGGGCAGGAAACAGAGGGCCGTGGTGGCCAGCGCGAACAATGTCATGGGTAGCGAGGGGTGCTTGTCTGGGCGGACAGGCGTCGGAGCGCACAAGCATATCACCCGGGCGAACCTCGCGGCTGGCCGATGCCACCGGTGCATCGGGCCGACCGTTGCGATCGACCGGACGCAGCGTCAAGCTGCGCACTTGTCGACCCTGGAACGCGAACTCCGGCTGCTGCGCGCCTTCGCGGTCGTCACCTACCCGTTCGCCTGCGTCCCGTTCCTGTATCTCTGGTTCGGCCGCTACGGCGTCGACCAGGCCGGCTTCGGCGAGGTCATCGCGGTCTACTACCTGGCGATGTTCGCGGCCGAGATCCCCACCGGGATACTCGCCGATCGCATCGGTCCGAAGCCGATGCTCGTGATCGGCCCGCTGCTGCTGAGCCTCGGCTTCGCGCTGCTGCTGGCCCTGCCATCCTACGGCGGCTTCCTCGCCGGCGAGGCGCTGCTCGGCTGCGGCCACGCGGTGCTGTCCGGCCCGCCGGCCGTGATGCTCTACGAGACGCTGAAGCAGCACGGCCAGGAACACCGCTACCTCGCCGAGGAGGCGCGGGTCAACGCCCGGCGGCTCTACGGCACCGGCGCCTCGTTCCTGCTCGGCGGTCTGCTGGCGCGCTGCGGCAACGCGACGGGCGACGCGTTCGCGCCGACGATCGTCGCCACCGCGGTGCTGACCGCGCTCGCCGGCCTGATCGCGACCCGGCTCACGGCGCGCCCCGGCCGGCCGTTCGGCCGCGACTTCGTCCGGCGCGCGACCACCGACCTGCGACGGCCCGCGGTGCTCTGGCTACTCGGCTACTGGGTCGTGTTGTTCGCGCTGCTGCGCTACCCCTTCCACAACTACCAGCCCTACCTCGCGGCGACCGCCACGATCGAGCCCCTGCTCGGCGATGCGCTGTTCGTCGGCCTGCTGTTTGCGGCGCTCAATCTGGTCGCGGCGCCGCTGAGCGCGCAGGTGCCGCGGCTGGTACAGCGCTACGGGCGCGTCGCGTTGTTCTTCGCGATGCCGATGGCACTGGCCGGCAGCTACCTCGTGATGGGCTACGAGCGCCACGCCGCCGACCTCGGCGAGTCGACGCGCGCACTGGCCTGGCTCGGCGTCGCGATGTTCTTCGTCCAGCAGGTGCCGTTCGGGCTGCACACCGCGCTGATCCAGGAGTTCGTCAACCACCGCATCGGCAGCACCGCGCGCACCACCGTGCTCTCGGTGCTGTCGCTCGGCGCCCGCCTGGTCTACGCCGGCTGCAACGTCGCGCTGTTCCGCTCGCAGCAGCGAAACGGCATGGCGATCACGCTGTTCGCCGCCGGCGGCATCGGACTGCTGGCCGCGCTGCTGATCCTCTGGCTCCGCCCGCGCGGCACGCTGCGCGGCGAGGGCGTGATCGACCGCGAGCTCGTCTGAGTGCGCTCTCAGCGCCCCATGTCGATGAACTCGCCGCCGTTGTCGCGCGCCAGATCGCGCAGGAACTCCTTCTGGAAGTCGCCGATCGCAATCGTGTGGATCACGATGCGATAGACCTCGTTGTAGCGCCGGACCTCTTTCAGGATCTCGTTGGTGTCGACCAGCACCCCGGTCGAAGGCCGGCCGTCGCTGAGGAAGTAGACGGTGTCGAGCTTCGACTTCATCGCCGTCTTGCCCGGTCCGGTCTGCGCCGCCTTCGGCGGATTGGCCGGGTCGATGCCGAACGGATACATCAGCGCCTTCAGCGTGTTGGTCTTGCCGGCCGCGAGGTTCGCGGCGCCGCCGAGCCCGGCCATCGCCAGCTCCTGCGACTCGCTGCCGCCGAGCGGCTGCAGCCGCCCGACCCAGGACTTCGCCGACTCGCGGTTGACGATGTTCGCCGGCACCAGCCGCTTCTTCCAGACCTTGAGATCACTCGCGAACGCGACGATGTCGAAGTTGGTATCCGCGGTCAGCCCATCGATCGTGTTGATGAGCTCGGTCTGCACGATGGTGAAACGCTTGCGATCGCGGTAGCCCTCGAACTTCTCGACCTCGACGACCAGATCCTCCATCGAGCCCGACTGGTCGATGATGAACAGCACGTTGGTCGAGGTCGTCGGGATGCCGGCGAACTTGTTGCGGCCCTCGGTCTTGCCGTAGAGCTCGTCGTACTTCTTGCGCGACGCCTTCGCCTTCGCGACCTCCTCGTCGGTCGGGATGCGCCAGCCCGGGATCTTCGAGAGGTTGTCCCAGTGGCCCTGCCAGCGATCCGGGTCGACGCCGAAGTCGACCGTGAACAGCAGGAACAACGCGTCGGCGCACTCGATCTGCAGCCGACCCTCCTGCCGCATCAGCGTGATCAGCGGCTGGATCGCGGCCTGCGGTCGCAGCTGGCCGCACGCCGTGATCGCGGCGGACTGCACCTGCCACTCGCTGTCTTCGAGCAGCGCGATCACCTGCTCGGTGTAGTCGCGCAGCTTCAATGCGGCTACCGCATCCGCCGCCGCCATGCGCACGGCGCCGTCGTCGTCGCCGAGGAACCGGCCGATCAGGCCCTGCTGACCCGGATCGCCGATCCGCCGCAGCGCGCGAACGGCCTCGTACTTGACGGTGGTCGCGGCCTTCGGGTCGGCCGCGACCGCCTCGATCGCGGGCACCGCCTGCTGCACCTGCGATTGGCCGAGGATCATCACGAGCGTCGCGATCTGGTCGTTGTCGCGCAACTCCGGCAGCTCGTCGAGCCAGGCCTGGAACGTCGCCGGATCGCGGTAGGTCTGCAGCACATCGAGCGCCGCCTTCTGCACTGCCGGCGACTTGTGTTTGAGCTGCTTCAACAGCTCCTCGGCGGCTTGCGGACACTCGTTGCCCTGCAACGTCATCACCGCTTCGACCTGCTGCGCCTCCTCCTTCAGCTTCTTCATGTAGGTCTTGAACTCGCGCACCGCGTCGAGGCGGGCTTCGAGTTCGTTCTGGGCGGAGGCGGTGCCGAACAGGCACAACAGCGCGAGGACGTGCAGCAGCGTACGGATCATGCTTCGGGAATCGGACGGCGACATCGGAGGGGTGGCCGCAGGATAACGGATTCAGGCTCCGGACGCGCGCTGCCACCACGACAGCCGGCGATCGCGCTCGATCTGGCGCGTCAGGGTGGCGAGATCGAGCTGCGCGTCGCGAGCGAGCGCGCTGGCGCGCGGCCGCAGCAGGAAGGTCAGCCCGCGCTCGCCCTGCACCTCGATCACCCATTCGCAGTGCAACGCGCCACCGCCGAGCCGCAGCGATGTCGCGAGGTTCTCGAGCTCGGCGAGCGCGCGCACACCGGCCGGCGCGAGCCGGACCGCCGGCAGCTCACCGGACACGGGATCGCCGCCGCTGGCCGCCGCCACCGTCAGCCCGCGCAGCGAACGCAGCACCCGTACCAGCGGCCAGACGAAGCCGTCGAAGCCGTGCTCGAGGCCGTCGTCGCGCTCGGCCAGCGCGGCGACCGCGGCGCGTTCGCCGAAGCGATGGCCGCAGAGCCGACACTCGCGGATCGCGGCGCCGTCCACGACCGTCACGGAGAGGTCGTGGTTGCCGCATTCAGGGCAGCTTTCCACCGCCCCGTTGTAGAGCGTCGCCGGCCGCGGTGCCGGACGAATCGTGAAGATGTCCGGCCCGGGCCCCGGCCCGCCCTGTCGACGCCGGGAGGCTCCCTAGCGTTCGCCGCCGTCGGGCCGCGGCGTCGCGGTCGGGATCGTCGCGCGCACGTCGGCCTCCCGCAGCTGCTGCTCGGACAGCCGGCGCAGCCAGTCGTCCTCCTCGGTCGTGGTGCCGATGCGCACGTCGCTCTCCGAGCCCGAGGTGCGGATGATCTCGCCGACCACCGACTTCGGCAGCATGACGCGGTTGGAGCGCGTCTGCAGGATGACGTGATCGTCCGCGATGCTCTCGAGGATGCCGCCGACCAGCCGGTTGTTGTTGGTCAGTCGGACGAAGCCCGAGGTCGCGCGCTGGAGCTCGTCGTAGTCGGCCGAGCCGAGCCCGGTCAGCCGCACGATCATGTCGCGCCGCAGGCTGACCTCGCCCTCGGCGACGCGCAGCGTGATGAACTCGCTGTCGACCGCCTTGACCGCACCGATGAAGTAGTTGCCGTTGACGAGCTGCGCGAAGGCGCGCGACCCCGGCATCACGCCCTCGGCGGCGAGCCGCGGCGGCAGGATCGTGTTGCTACCGACGAGCAGATCGTCGCCGACGCGCAGCAGCTCGGGAGCGCGACCGACTCCGGCCGCCGGCTCGCCACCGGTCACGGGGGTGACGGCGACCGGCCACGCCTCCGGACCGCTCGGCACCGCGATGGGCGCGACCGGCGGGTCCTCGCTCGTCGGCTCGTCGGGCGTCACCGGCTCGTCCGGCGTGGCGACGGGATCGGTCCCGCCGACTGCGACGGGGTCGGTCGCCGCGGTGCCGGGGTCGGTCGGGTCGGTCGGGTCGGTCGGATCCCCACTGCCGGTGCCGGTCGCCGGGTCCGACGGATCGGTTGGCGTCTCGCCCGCGGCGAGCGGGTCGTCCGGTGTGGTGACCGGGGTCTCGGGGTTCTCGTCCGGGCCCGGCACCGGCGGCTCGTCGACGACGACGCGCGGCCCTTCGACCGCGGCCACCGGCATCGGCGGCTGCGCCACCTCGACCTTCACCGCCGGGCGACCGATCTGCACGATCTCGACCCGCTCGGGCTCGAAGTGCAGGCCGAGCCACTCGGGCCGCAGCACGGCGACGAGCGCACCGAGCCCGACGATCAGCAGCGCTGCGGCAGCGGTCAGGATGCCGACCACACGGTGGCGCTCCTGGTAGCCGCCGACGACCTCGGGCTCGTCGTCGGCCTCGGCGTAGAGGTCGTCGTGGTCCTCGGCGGAACCGACCGCGGCCAGCTGGTGCTGCCGGGCGCCGACCGGCTCGTAGCTCTCCTCCTCGACCGGGGCGACGCCCTCGACCTCGGCGAGCTCGTCCATTTTGGTGCCTGGCAAGGGCTCCCAACCCTCTTCGGTGGCGTCCGCCTCGGCGCTCGCGGCAGCGGACAAGCCGCCGATGTACTCGCTGGCGGCCGCCTCGTCGCCCTCGCCCTCGCTCGCGAGGTCGGAGTATTCGCCGGCCTCGGCGACGACGAACTGCTCGTCCGCCGGCTCGTCCGCCGCGACGTCGTCCGTCGCCGGTGCGTCGTAGCCATACACCGGCGCTTCGGGCGCGAGCTCGGCCGCACCTTCCGCGTCGCCCCATTCGCTCTCGCCGTCGGCAAGCACGAACGCCTCGTCGGCCTCGAGATCTTCTTCCGAGGCGGCGGCGGCCAGGTCGTCGTTCGACGGCAGCATGATCGATGCGGTGTCGCCGCCACCGACGATCTCGAGCTCGCGATCGCTGTCGAGACCGAAGTCGTCCTCGTCCTCGACCTCTTCGTCGAGCAGCGAGTCGAGCTGGGCGTTGAAGGCCGCGGCGGAGTGCACGATCGAGTCGGCGTCGACGCCGAGCTCGACCGGGGTGCCGGCCTCGTCGTCGAGCGGAATGCCACTGCCGGTGTCGACGATGCGCTCCTCGAGCTCGGTGGCGCGCTCCTCGAGCTCGAGCTGCTCGCCGTCCCAGCCGCTCGCGCCTTCTTCGTCGAAGTCACGGCCGGCCGCGGCCGCGAACGACTCGCTCGGCTCGACGCGGCGCGAATGATCCTCGAACAACATGTCGTCGACGTCGGGTTCGCCCGAACTCTCGGCGCCGTCACCCGCGCCCGGCGGCAGCACCGGGTCGGGGAACAGGTCCTCGTCGTCGTCGCCGACACCATCCGTTCGGCGCGGCGCGTCGAACGAGGCCGCGTCGACCGATCCGACGTCGGCCGCAACGTCGTCGTCGGCATCACCGGCGGTGGGTTCGGACACCGGCGTCTTG
>JAGQRB010000962.1 GCA_020425925.1 Planctomycetota bacterium | reverse complement strand
CGGCGGTCGACCGCTGACCAAGGGCACCGGCGCGCCGCTGACCGATCCGACCAGCCCGCTGGTGTTCCCGCGCGCGTTCAACCGCATCTCGGCGAACGACTCCAACTCCTGTGCGGGTTGCCACAACGCGCCGTTCGTCGGCGGCGGCGGCGACTTCGTCACCGGCGTGTTCGTGCTCGGTCACCGCTTCGACTTCGCGACGTTCGACGCTGCCGACCAGGTGCCACTGCGCGGCGCGCTGCAGGAGAACGGACAGCCCGGCACCTTGCAGCAGATCGCGAACTACCGCGCCACGGTCGGCATGCAGGGCTCCGGCTACATCGAGCTGCTGGCGCGCGAGATCACCGTCGACCTGCAGCGACGGCGCGACTGGATCCGCCCCGGCGGCAGCAGCGAGCTGGTCAGCAAGGGGGTGTCGTTCGGCGTACTCGCGCGTGCCACCGACGGCAGCTGGAACACGTCGCAGGTGACGGGCCTGCCGGCTCCGAGCCTGGCGACGACCGGTGCCGCCGATCCGCCGAACCTGATCGTCCGGCCGTTCCACCAGGCCGGTGCGGTCGTGTCCCTGCGACAGTTCACCAACAACGCGTTCAACCATCATCACGGCATCCAGTCGACCGAGCGCTTCGGCGCGAACACCGATCCCGACGGCGACGCGCACACCAACGAACTGACCCGCGCCGACGTCACAGCGGTCGCGATCTGGCAGGCGACGCTGCCGGTGCCCGGGCGCGTGATCCCGCGCAATCCCCACATCGAGGCCGCGATCCGCCGCGGCGAGCAGCTGTTCACGCAGATCGGCTGCGCCATCTGCCACGTGCCGACGCTGCCGTTGCGCGACACCCGCTTCGTCGAACCCAATCCGTTCAACCCGGCCGGCAACCTGCGGCCGGGCGACGCGCCGGCCTACGCGGTCGACCTCGGCGATCCGCGACTGCCCGGCCCGCGGCTCGAGAGCACGCCGGACGGCACGGCGGTGCCGGCGTTCACCGACCTCAAGCTGCACGACATCTGTGCGGGTCCGAACGACCCCAACATCGAAGCGCTCGACATGCTGCAGCCGGCGGGCTCACCGGCGTTCTTTGCCGGCAACCGGCGGTTCCTGACCAGGCGGCTGTGGGGCTGCGCCAACGAGCCGCCCTACTTCCACCACGGTCAGTTCACCACGCTGCGCGAGGCGATCCATGCCCACGGCGGCGAAGCGGCTGCGAGCAGGCAGGCGTTCGCCGCCCTCTCGGCGCACGAACGCGACTGCGTGATCGAGTGTCTCAAGTCGCTGCAGATGCTGCCGCCCGGCGCGCGGTCGCCCTACGTCGACGAGGACGGCCGGCCGCGGCATTGGACACCTTCGTTCTGATCCGTCAGCGCAGCTTCATCGACAGCTGCATGCACTGCCGGCGCATCGCGGCCATCGTCGGTCCCGACGTGCCGGTGTTGAACGCGCCGAGTGCCGCCGTGCCCGAGTCGGGGTGGACGTAGAAGAACGTCACGAAGCTGCGCTGGCCGCCGGTGTGGGTCGGGAACAGCGAACCCTCGTGCTCCTGCAGGAAGAACGTCAGGCCGATGCGTTCGCTGCCCTGCGGCTGGGAGGCGACCTGCGGCTGCCACATCTCGCGCAGTGAGTCGCGTGCAAGCACGCCTGCGGCGGGGCTGCCGGCCTCGCAGGCACCGAGCAGAAACGCGAGGTAGCGCGCCATGTCGGGCAGCGGCGCGTTGAGGCCGCCGTTGCTCACCGTGATGCCGGTGTCGAAGTCGGGCCCGAGGTCCTCGGTGCCGGTCGCGGTGCGCGCGTAGCTGTGCGAGCGGAAGCGCTGCAGGTGGTAGGGCGTGATGTCGTAGTAGGTGCACGTCATGCCGAGCGGGCCCAGCACGTTCTTCTGCATGTAGACCTCGTAGTCGTCGCCCGTGAGCTGCTCGAGCACCTGGCCGAGGAGGACGATGCCCGGGTTGCTGTAGGAGAAGCGTGTGCCCGGTTCGAACTCGAGCTCGGTGTAGGGCATCATCGCGACCAGCTGGGACCACCGGGTCGGCTCGTGCGGTTGCCAGGGCGCGTTCTTCCACGGCCACGTGCCGGCGCGGAAACCGGCGCTGTGCGACAGCAGGTGGCGCAGGGTGATGGTCTCGAGCTTGCCGAACGGGTCGTGCACCTCCCTCAGCTCGGGCAGGTAGCCGACGATCGGATCGGCGAGCTCGAGCCTGCCGCGATCGCGCAGCTGCATCATCGCGATGCCGGTCAGCGTCTTGGTGCAGCTCGCCCAGTGGAAGATCGTGTCGCGGTCGACCGCCCGCCCGGCGTCGCGATCCGCGAAGCCGTAGCCTTCGAAGCCGACCTCGGTGAGGCCCTGCTCGCCGGCGCGCAGGAACATCAGGCTGCCGCCGACGACGCCCTGGCGCTCGCAGCTCTGCCGCATCGCGGCGGCGATCTGCTGCCACTCGGCGGAGATGTCGACGGGCTCTGGCTGGTGCTGGGGGGCGAGCAGGAGTGGAGCGAGCACTGCGGTGGCGAGCATGCCGCGATGATAGGGCGTCACGGTGCGCGGTCCCCCTGGCGTCCGGCTCGGCAGGTTTTTCGCCCGCGACGCGCTCGTTCCGGCGCGGCGCGGCACTCCGCGTTCGGTGGCATTCGCCGCCGTGATCCGGAGACTCCCCATGACCTCACCTCGAACGATCCTGGTCGGCGTCCTCGTCGGTGGCGCCGTGCTGCTCGGTCAAGAACCGACACGGTCAGCCGCCGAACCACTGTTGCCGCCGTGGGACTCGCCGCTCTGGCAGCCTCTGCCGCTGCCGGAGCCCGGCGCCGATGCCACTCGCGCGCCGGCATACGACTACGCGCTGGTGTACGACGTCGCCAGTGGGCGAACCGAGCGGGTCGCGACGCCGCCGCCGCTCGCGTTGCCGATCCGGCCGGGCAGCGGTGGTGCGATCGGCGCCGAGCAGAACCTCGTCGGCGTCGACGATCTCGGTGAGCTCACCCCGGTGTCGAATCCCGACGGCTACCCGTGGCGCTTCAACGCCCGCCTGTTCACGGCCTGGCCCGGTGCATACGGCCTCTCTTCGGCCGCGATGATCGACCCCTACCACGCGATCACCGCGGGCCATGCGGTGTTCAGCGACGAGCGCGGCGGCTTCGCGTTGTCCTCGCAGGTGGTGCCGGCCTACGACGCGGGCAAGGCACCGTTCGGCTCGGCCAAGGCGGTGTCGTACATGGTCTGGCCGGGGTGGTGGCGCGACGGCGACTACAGTCACGACATCGCGATCATCCGCCTCGACCGACCCGTCGGTGCGCTGACCGGCTGGTTCGGCATCGCCGAGTTCTCGTCCTGCGCGCTCTACACCTCGTCGATCTGGTTCAACCTCGGCTACCCGGCCCAGGCGCCGTTCGACGGCGAGCAGATGTTCTATCAGTTCGGCAACTTCGACTCGTGCCCGTCGCCGACCGAGTCGCGCTACGACGCGATCTCGTGGGGCGGGCAGAGCGGCTCGGCGTTCTGGCGGCCGTGGCTGGGCGATCGCTTCGTGTTCGGCGTGTTGTCGCACGGCCGATCCGCGATCGATCCCTACACCGACGTCGTGCGCTTCGATGCCGGCAAGCTCGCCGACGCCGACACGTTCGTCGGCGCCACCAAGCCGCCGGCGCCGGACCTGACTCCGCTCGCGCTCGACGTGCCGGTAGCGCTGGCTCCGCGCGGCACGTTCGTGCCGGGTGTGTCGGTGCTGGTCCACAACCACTCGACCCACCCGTTCCAGGGCAACCTCCACGCCGAGGTCTACCTGTCGCGAAACCGCGCGATCGATCAGAGCGACACGCCGACCAGTACGGTCTATCAGGCGCTCTACCTCGAACCGATGGAGTCGAGGCGCATCACGTTCGACATGTGGGTGACCACGATGATCGCGCCGGGCTTCTACTACGTCGGGATGGAGCTGCTGACGCCGGACGGCAACCCGCTCAACCAGATCACGATGCGAGACGACGTCGATCAGGTACTGGTCTGGTAGTCCGCGGTGTCGTGCCGGCGCCGGCGCCCTTCACACGTCGCCGATCACGCCGAGGACCCCCTGGCTCGCGGCGAGTCCGAGCGGGTTGAGACCCGGCACCAGCGCGCCGCCCTGAGCCAGGATCGTGAGCCCGACGAAGGTCGGATCGGCCGGCACGAGCAACGAGTAGGTCGGACTGCCGGCCGGCAGCGGCACCAGCACGGAGACCAGCGCATCGGTGAGCTGTGTGCAGCCGGGCGCCTGCGCCCCGAACGGTGTGTTCGGATTGGACAGGCCGAGCTGCACGAAGCCGATCGCGGCGCCGGTCGGGACACCGCTGAGCGCGAGTTGCCACCGGTTGCACGAGATCGGGCGCGTCAGCGCCGTGAGCAGCGGACCGTTGCACGCGTTGCCGTAGGTCGCATTGGTCGCGAGTTCGCCGTCGGCCGGGCGGTTGGTCAGGTAGAGCAGCGTGAAGGGTGCGTCGGCCGCCTGACCCGTGGCGGAGAACGTGTCGACTCGGACGACCGTGCCGCTGGCGCCGTCGCTGCCCCAGCTGGCCACCGTCGCGTAGCGGGCGGTCGTGCCGTACGCGGTCGCCAGCACCGTGCTGCCGGACGGTGCGACGTTCGGCAGCGTCACCCGGTAGCGGCCGAGTGCGATCCGCTGGATCGACTCCGCGTTGGCCGGACCGGTCGTGCCGTTGCTGTCGGTGTAGAACGGATCCGGCGCGTAGTTCGCCGCGGACGGCATGCCGGCCCAGACGTGGCTGCCCGAGCCGACGCGCTCGGAGATCGGCGACGCCGTCTCCTGGAACGCCAGCACGAACTTGCTGTCGGCCGGGTTGCCCGCCGCATCGCGGCAGCGCACGGCGACCACGAGATCCGCGCCGCTGGTGTACCACCGCTCGACCTGCGCGTGTCGCATCGCGTCGCCGTAGGTCGCGACCTGGACGTTGCCGCGTTCGCCGCTCGGCGAGCCGCCACCGAGGCCCGGCAGGGTCACCTCGTAGTAGCCGAGCGCCGGGCTGTGGATCGTCGGGTCGGCGCGGTTCGCGTTCCACGAGTAGGCCGGGGCCGGCGTGTACTGCACCGCCGATTCCTGGTTCGCCCACAGATACGCCTCGCGATCGCGGTCGTTGCCGCCGGAACGGTAGTGGACCGTGAACCGGGCGTTCGCCGGCGCGGGATTGCCCGCCGCGTCGTAGAGATCGATCCGGGCGTGCAGCTCGCCCAGGGTCAGGAACCAATCGCGCACGACCGCGGTGTGGTTGCCGCCGTAGGCCACGGCCTGCACCGTGCCGGTGGGCGACAACGTGCCCGGCATGCGGACGACGTAGCGGTGCGACTGCCCGGCGATGCGGCTGACGACGATCGTGTCCCCGGTCGTCGTGAACTGATAGTCCAGGCTCGGCGCGAACGTGTTCGGCTGTCCGGCCGGATCGACCCAGGCCCAGGCGACCTGTTGATGGACCGCCGGGCGGTTGGTCACGAACTGCAGCGTGAACCGCGCATCGACCGGGTTGCCGGACGTTGCGCGGGTGATGACGTTGACGAACGTGCCGTCGCAGCCATCGCTGGACCAGCCGGTCAGGGTCGCGAACTCGGGACCGACGCCGTAGGCGCTGACCAATGCCGTCGAGCTGGCACTCGGGGTCACGTTCGGCAGGTGTACGCGATAGGAGCCGGTGCCGAGCCGCGTGATCGACTCGGCTTCGGGCGGGCCGTAGACGCCGTTGCTGTCGGCGTAGGACGGGTCGGCGGCGTAGCTCGCGAGCGTCGGTTGCGAGCCCCAGACGTGCGCGCCGGAGCCCTCGGCGGCCGCGATCGGTGCGGCCCGCTCGTCGTAGCCGAGAACGAACGCCGCGTCGGTCGGGTTGCCGGTGCCGTCGAAGCAGCGCACGTCGACGAGCACGTCCCCGAGCAGTTGGTTCCAGCCGGCGACCTTCGCGCGCCGGAGCGCCGACGAGTACGGCGTGACCTGCACGTGGCCGAACTCCGCGCCGGTGGCTGCGAGACCCGGCAGCCGGACGGTGTAGCGCCCGGTCCCCATCCGCGTGATCGTCGGGTCGGGGCGACTGCCGTTCCACGAGTAGTTCGTGTTCGGGGTGTAGGACCCGGCCGTCGGCTGATCGGCCCAAAGGTAGGCCGAACGCTTCGCGAGCGGGCCACCTTCGCGATATCGGATCGTGAACCCGGCGTTCGCCGCCGGCCCGCCGTTGACGTCGAACGTCTCGACGTGGACCGCGACGTCGCTGCCGAGCGCGTTCCAGCCGCGGACGACGGCCGTGCTCGAGCCCGTGGCCGCCGAGACCTCCGCGACGCCGAACTGCGAGGCGTTGTGGAAGTAGACGTAGTAGCGGTTCTGGGTGCCCGGGTCGCGCGAGACGCTGATCGGCGTGCCCGTCGGGCTGTATTGGAACGCGAGGTTCGGTGTGAACGAGGCCGGTTGGCCGGCGGGTTGGACGTAGGCCCAGGCGACGTATTGGGCCGACACCTGGGACGACAGCGCGAGCGCGGCGACCAGCAGTGGCGTCGAGCACGGAGCGAGGAGTTGGTTCATCGAAGTCACGGGAGTGGAGGTTCGGACGCGGCCAATCCGCGCCGCCCCCTGAACGCTCGGCAGCGCTCAACCCGCTGCCCGTGCCTGGCTTCCGGCGGGCGAGCACCCTAGGCTGCTATTCGGCGCCAAGCCTCGGCGCTACGGTTGCTTGCGGCGAATGAGCATTCTGTCAGGAGAACCCGCGGCCTGGGGTGCGGACGGCCCGTCGTTCTTCGACCTCGCCATGGCAATCGTGACCGACAGCATCGCCCAGCTCGACGATCGGCGACGCGATCGCTTCGCCGACCGGCTGCGGCGCTGGGCCGCCGTGAATCCACCGCCGGCGACCGCGAAGCTCGCCGGTCCGGGCTCGCATCCCGGCGATCGTTTCGTCGCCGCCATCACCGTCGTCGGCCGCCGCGCGGTCCGCAGTCAGGCGAAGGATCCCGACGAGGAGCAGAGCCTGTTCGTCGAGGGGCTGCACATGGGCCTCGCGCGTCTGGTCAAGTACTGGGGGCCGGGCAAGCGCTATCCGCAGCGTTGCCCCGTGCGCTACTCGATCCAGGCGGTGAAGAGCGCCTGCTCCAACGCCGTGCGGCGGCAGCGCCGCGAAGGTGGCGGCGATGGGTAGGGTCGAGCGCCGCATCGCCGCCGCGTGGGCCGCACTGCCCGATGAGGAGCTCGACCGGCGACTCGCGGGTGCCGAGCGCCGCGGCGAACTCGACCGCTTGCTTGCCGGCGCCGGCGAACGCGGGGTCGCGTCCGATCGGCCGCTGCCGCGCTGGCCGCAAGCGGTGCTCCTGGCCGCTGCCGCGGTCGTGGTGATCTGGATCGTCGCGAGTGTAACATCGGGCGGTTCGGATCCGCTGGCGGCCGCGCTCGAGAGTGTTCGCACCGCGCACGTCGACGGTGCGCCGGTCGCGAATGCGACGGCCGAGACGTTGCGGCGGCGTCTCGGGGACGACGCCGTCGCCGCGATCCTGCTCGCCGACCCGTTCGATGCCCGGGTGTTCGACGACACGGCGGGCGGTACCGGCGCGGTTCGCGGCGCCGACGAGCGCGGTCTTCGCCTCCGCCGCCCGGCGGCGACGATCGCGACCGCCCGCCCGGAGTTCCGACTCGATACCGGGCTGCCCGACGACGCGGCGTGGCGGATCGAGGTTCGCCTCGAGCGCGTCGACTCGTCCGAGTCGCATGCGATGACGGTCGAGCACGCGAGCGGTGCCGGGTCGGTCTGCGTCTTCGAACTCGAACCGGGCATCGAACTCGCCGCGGGGACCTGGCGCTTAGAAGCCCGGCTCGCAGCGGCGCCGGCGCTCGGCTGGGCGACCGCCCGCGCCGAGTTCCGGGTCGCCCCGCCCGAGCGCGTTGCCGAACTGGAGGCCGGGCTGCCGGCCACCGGCGACGCAGGCGTCGATCGCGCGCTGTTGGCGGCGAGACTGCTCGCCGCCGGCTTCGCCGAGCGGGCGCTCGCGTTGCTCGATGCGACTCCGCCGGCGAGTGGCGAGGCCGCCCGCGCCGAGGATCTGCTGTTGCGCGTTCGTGCCCGCGCGCTGCTCGGCGATCGCGACGAGATCGAGCGATTGCGCGTAGAATGGCGCGCTCTCCGCTCACGCCTCGGCAGGAAGTAGATGCTCGTCCGGATCGCCTGGATGGTCGGCATGTTCGCCGGCCCCGTTCTGCCGCAGTCGACCGCGGCCGAGCTGCTCGAACCCGGCGCGATCCGGCAGCTCCAGGTCGACCTGCGCGCGGTGCTGCCCTGGGATCCCGACAAGGCGCGCGCCGTCGAGCCGCGCGTGATCGCGACCTTCGAGGCCGCGACCGGCGCCAACCCGGAGCTCGCGGCGCGGCTCGCGACCTCGTGGGGCAACGTGCTGAGCCGCGGTCGGCCGCGCGATGCGCTGCCGTGGTTCGAGCGCGCGGTTGCGACCGCCGAGTCGGCGAAGCTGAGCGCGCTGGTCGGGTCGGCGGCGCTGCGTTGGGCGAGTCTCTGCACCGAACTCTCGGACTACGGCGCCGCCCTGCCGCTGTGCGATCGCGCCGAGGCGGCGTTCGGCGCGCTCGGCGACGAGGGTATCCGCGGGCTCATCGGCGCCGACATGTGCCGGTCGAATGCGCTGCTGAATCTGGGCCACTGGAATCGTGCGCTCGCGGCGGCCGATCGCGCCGCGCGAGTCGTGCGCGAGCTGCACGCCGAGACCGGCCGCGACGGCGCGGGCATCGCGCAGGTCGCGGGCACCCGCGGCATCGTGCTGTCGCGGATGGGGCGCTATGCCGAGGCGCTGCAGGCCTACGAGACCGCGCGGGAGTACTTCGAGGGCTCGGCCGACGAACGCGCTCTCGCGTCGCTCGAGGGCAATGTCGCCAACGTCTACTCGGCGCTCGGCCGGCTCGACGAGGCGGCCGCGGGTCTCGAGCGCGCGGCCCGGTACTACCGCGCGAGTGGCGATGTGGCGCTGCTCGCGCGGGCGCTGAACAACCTCGGCTTCGTGCACAGCAAGGCGCATCGGCCGGGCGAGGCGCTCGCGGTGCTGGCGGAGGCCGAGGTGCTCTGCCGTGAACTCGGCGACGAGTATCGGCTCGCGCGTTCGCTGGTCACGCGCAGCCGCGTTCTCGAGGAGCGCGGCGAGCTGGCGGCGGCGATGACTGCCTGCGAGACGGCGCGCGCGATCTTCGAACGCGGCAACTGCAACTACGATCTCGGGATCCTCGGTATCGCCGAGACCCGTCTGCTGCGCGCGATGGACCAGCCCGAGCGCGCCCTCGCCGCGGCCGACGGCGCCGAGCGCCAGCTCGAGCTGACCGGCGAGCCGGGTGACCTCGCGCTCGTCGACATCGAACGCGGCAATCTGCACCTGCGACTCGGCAGGCCGCGGCCGGCGCTCGCCGCCTGGGCCGCCGCGGCCGAGCGGGTGCGGACCGCGATCGCGAGTGTTCGCGGGATCGGCGCCGATGCGTCGCGCACGTTCCGCGAGGTCCACGGCAACCTGCCGGCCTCGGCGGTGAACGCCTTCCACGGTCTCGAGGATCCGACGGCGGGCGAGCTCGAGCAGTGTCATGCGGTCGTGCAGACGCTCTACGGCGTCGGCGCGATCGACGTGCTCGATGCCGGCGATCCCGCGCGGTCGGCCCCGACGCCGGCGCTGCGCGACGAGATCGACGCCGCGCTGTCCGAGGTGCGCCGAGCCGACGTCGCGCTCGAGGACCGTCGTACCGGCTCGCTCGCTGCGACGACGACGGCCGAGCTGCTGGCCGGGCGCGACGCCGAACGCGCGGCGCGCGACCGGCTGCTGCAGGCGACACGTGCGCTCGATCGCCTGCTCGAACGCGACCGAATCGCGCGAGCGCAGCGGTTCGCCCGCCCCGAACTCGCGACCGCCGCCGACGTGCGTGACGCGCTGCCTCCGGATGTCGCGCTCGTCGAGTTCGTCGTATCCGACCTGTCGCTGCATGCACTCGTCGCCACCGCCGAGTCGACCGACGTCGTGGAGTTCGCCGACCCGGGTGGCATAGCGGACCGCGCGACACGGCTCGCCGAGCTGCTCGCGAGCGATCGCAGCGCGAGCGCCCGCGAGCTGCGCGACCTCGGTCGCGCGCTGCTCGATCCGATCGACAACGTGCTGCCGAAGCGCACTCGCACGCTGCTGATCGCGCCGCGCGGCGCACTCTGCCGTATCCCTTTCGAGCTCCTGCTGACCGGGGAACCGACGACGGAGGATCGGCGCGAGTGGCCGTACCTGATCGCCGAGCGCGACGTCGGCTACGTGCCGTCCGGTACCGCGTTGGTGACGCTGCGCCGCCTCGCACCGGTGAAACGTCCGGTGCACGGCCGCGCGTTCGTCGCGCTCGGCCATCCCGCCGCGAGGGGACGCCTGCCCGAGCTGCCGCGCTCGGCAACCGAAGTGCTCGGGATCGCGAGTGCGTTCGCGACGACCGCCGCCGAACGTGCCCAGCTGGACGCCGCGGCCGCCGCGATCACCGACGGCAGGGAGCCCGCGTCCGAGCTCAACGGCGAGCAGTTCGCGGTCTACCTGCGCGAGCGCGCTGCCGAGGCCACGCTGCGGCTCGACACCGTCCGGAGCGCGGGCATCCTGCACCTCGCGTGCCACGCTCAGGTCGACACGGCCGCGCCGCGGCTGTCGCGGTTGGTGCTGACTCCGGCGGCAGGGGACTCTGGCGACGACGGCTACCTCTACCTGCGCGAGCTCCAGGACCTCGACCTCTCGTGCGACCTGCTCGTGCTTTCGTCGTGCGCGAGCAACGTCGGGCCGCTGTCGCGCGTCGATGGCATGATCGGCCTGACCCAGGCCGGCTTCGCCGCCGGTGCCGATGCCGTGATGTCGACGCTGTGGGCGATCCCCGATCGCGAGGCCGGCACGTTCGTGCAGTCGTTCTACCGCGAGCTGCGCGCCGCCGACAGCTCGCGACTCGCGGCACTCGGCAAGGCAAAACGCGGTGCGATCGCGGCCGGCGCGGCGGGCCGGGTCTGGTCGGCCTTCGTGCTGTGGGACGCGGCGGTCACGCCCTGACCCGTCCGCACCTCGGACGGCACGCGATCCTGGTCGACCATGGTGCGAACCGACCCGGGATCGCCGCAGCGGCGCCCGGCGATACCGTGTCGGTGCGGGGCGGTTCCTGGGTCGAGATGTGGCGCTGGACCGTCGATGGCCAGGACAGCGGCCAGATCCATGTCGAGGGCTGTGCCATGCGCACCGCGGGCTCGATGGCTGCAGCGCGGTGTTCGCCGGATGCGTCTTCGATCCGTCGTCGTCGACGCCGCGACGTTCCCACCGAGCCGTTTGCGCACCACGAGCTTCGTGCACCCGGTCCTGCCGCCGGGCTTCACGGTCGCGCTGCAGCTCGCGTGGCTGGCGCCGACCGGCGTCGCGCTCGGAGCCCCGTGCCTGGTCGCCGCGCCGTGATGCCGCGCCGCGGACCCGGTCTGCCGCGCAGCGGTATAGTGACGTCACGCTCCGCCATTCGCTGCGGGCGGCCTCCCGCTTCGTATGAGGCGTGCAAAGAGAGGCCGACTCCTCGCAGCTGTCAAGGAGCCGGCCCGGCTTCATAAGAGCCGTCGCCAACAACGGAGATGTCCACCGCAACCGGCGGTCGACCGATCCTCGCGGTCGGTCGACTGCCCCTTTGCGCGGCGCGTTTGCGCCGCCGCCCCCGTTTTCCGTTCGACGTGTGCGCTCGCGCGTTCCCGCTCCGCTGACAGGAGCGCGAACCCAACGAACGATCGAGACAGACATGCTGCGAACGAACTCTCCGGCGGGTGCCCTCTGCGGGCTCGGCCTGATCCTGCTCTGCACGTTGCCGGCTCAGACTCCGCCTCCGGGCGTCGATACGATCTACTCGGGCGCCGGCGGTGACCGGTTCGGGTTCCGGATTGCGAGCGGTGACCTCAATCACGACGGGATCGACGACCTCGTCGTCGGCGCACCGCACGAGACGGGCGGCAACCGGGTCTACGTCTACTTCGGACCGATCGAACTGCCGATGCACGAGGTGCCGCACAACGGTGCCGACGTGGTCATCCAGGGACCGTTGAACAGCGAGACGGGTTGGTCGATCACCACCGGCAACGTCGTTGCCGGCGCCGAAGACGATCTCATCCTCGGCGCGCCGAGCCAGGTCGCCGGCAAGGGAGCGGTGCACGTCTTCGCCGGCCCGATCGCGCCCGGCACCTACAGCACCGCGATGGCCACCCTCACGGTCGAAGGACATCGCGGCCTCGGCCACGCGGGCTGGGCCGTGGCGGCCGGTGACTTCGACGGCGACGGTATCGACGAGCTCTGCATCGGTGCCGCGACGGTCGGGCTGCCGGAGGTCGGCGAGTGCTACGTCATGGATGTCGAGAACGCGGCGGGGCCGGTGATCAGCACGACCGAAGCGACGAGTACGCTGCTCGGCGTCGGCGTCACCGGAAGCGCGATGTGCAACGGCGGCGACTTCAACGGCGACGGCTTCGAGGACCTGATCGTCGGCTCGTACGGGAACTTCTGGGTGAGCGGCCACGGCTGGGGCGGAACCGCGCACATCGTCTACGGTCGCGCTGCCTTCGACGCGGTCCTCGATCTCGCGAATGCCGTCGGCTCGGGTGTCGCCAACCTCAACGGCGAGTTCGAGGGTCACAACGTCGGCTACGATCTGGCACCCGCGGGCGACGTGAATCACGACGGCTACGACGACCTGCTCATCGGGGCGCCGACGTTCCTGGTCAGTTCCGAGCCGGGGGGTGTCGACGACACCGGCTACGCGTATCTCGTGCTCGGGTCGCGCGACATCGGCAGGCCGCAGTTGCTCGGCGACTACCCGATCGGTTGGATCGCCGATCTGATCTTCGCCGGCACCACGATCGGCGAACGCGTCGGCCTGTCCGTCGCCGGTGCCGGCTACTGCGGGCCGACGTGGTCGCGCGTGAAGTCCAACGGCGGCGGCACTCCGGGGCGTGGCGACGTCCTGCTGATCGGCACGGGAATCGACACGGTCCACTCCCACGCGTACTGGATCGATCGGGAGACGCAGCAGTCGAGCGTCGGCCAGCCGGTCCCGCTCAAGCGTCGCCGACTGCTCGTCGAGCTCGGCAACGGCGCCAATCGGATCGGGTCATTCACGATCACCGGGCCCGCTGGTTCGGCGCTCGGGCGCTGGGTCCACGGACCCGCCGACCTCGACGGCGACGGGCTCTCCGACCTGCTGCTCGGCGCACCCTACCAGCTCGACTACAGCGATCCCGCGGGGGACGGTCGGGTGCACGTCCACCGCGGGCAGTGAGCCGGACGGTGCGTTGGCTAGAACGCGCCGACCGCGACCTGCAGGCCGTTGCTGGCGCTGAGCTGGCCGAGCTGGTTCTGCGCCGTCACCTCGAGCTGCAGGAACTGGTGGTAGAGCGACAGACCGACGAGCGCGGTACCGGGCGGGATGCCGATGAAGTAGCGGCTGGTACCGTTCTGCGGCAGCGCCAGCACGACGGCGTCGTGGCTTGCGAGCTGGTCGCAGCCCGGCAACGTGTTCGGCCACAGCCAGGTCAGCGGCACGTTCGGCGAGGTGAAGCCGACGAGCGCAGCGGCCAGCGCGTTCGGCGCGAAGCCGGTCGCCGTCGAGCGGAACAGCGTGCCGGCCCACGGCACCGTGTCGGCGACGAGCGTCACCGGCCCCTGCGTGCCGACGCAGGTCGTCGGCAGCGAGGTCGTCGCGGCCGGACAGGTCGACGTCAGCTGCGCGAGCCACGGCGAAGGCGTGTTGCCGCCGACCTGCTGCAAGCGGCCGCCGACCAGCAGACCGATCTCGGGCACGAACGCGAGCGACTCGACGTCGTAGGCGGTGCCGCCGGCGAACTCGGCGAAGGTGCCGTTCCAGCGCACGAGGTTGGCGCGCGGCTGACCGCCCAGCGTCACGAATGCGCCGCCGATCAGCAGGTCGTTGCCCGGCAGCTCGAGGATCGAATCGACCGAGCCGTTGACGCCGACCATGCCGGCGAAGCTGGTGCCGTCCCACAGCAGCACGCCGCCGCCGCCCTGCAGGATGCCCGAGAAGCCGCAGGCCACGCGTCCGTCGTGCAGCCGGGTCATAGTTCGGATCAGCACCGGGATCGGCAGCGGGTGCTCCTGCCAGCTGGTCCCATCCCACTGCAGCAGGGTCGAGGTCAGAGCGCCGGCTGTTGCCAGCACATCGCCGTTCGGCTGCGCCAGCAGCGCGGTTACCCGGCCGTAGTTCAGTCCGGGCGAGGACCAGGTCTGCCCGTTCCACAGCGCCAGGCCCTCGGCGGCGATGCCACCCGCATGGAAGAAGCGACCGCCGACGACGAGGTCACCGTTGGCCGCCACTGCCAGCGCCTCGACCGCGCCGTCGACGCCGAGGCCGAGCGGCGTCCAGACCGCGCCGTCCCAACGCGCGACGTGCGCCGCGGGACTCGCATCCGCGGCCTCGAACCAGCCGCCGGCGACGAGGTCGCCGTTCGGCAACTCGACGAGCGCGGTCGCGGCGTCGTCGAGGCCGAGGCCGAGTTCGTGGAAGGTGCCGGCGTCGAAGCGGCGGATGCCGCCCGTGAGTCGACCGCCGACGAGCACGTCGCCGTTCCTGCGGCGCAGGATCACGTCGACCGATTGATCGAGGCCGGCACCGAGCGCCTGCCAGCGCGTGCCGTCGTAGCCCGCGATCGAGCGGCCGCCGAAGCTGCCGCCCGCGATCAGCAGGCCGCCCGGCAGCTCGGCGAGCGCCTCGATCGTGCCGGACTCGCCGGCAGTCCCCGGCGTGATGGCGTTCCAGCTCGTGCCGTCGAACGCGAGCACGCCCTGGACCGAGCCGAGCGGGCTGCTCATGTGTGTCGCCGCGATCAGGTCACCACCGGAATGGACGAGCAGGGCATGGACGGTGCCGTGCACGATCCCACCGACCGCCGACCAGTTGACGCCGTCGAAGCGCGCGACCTTGTGGGCGGTGACACCGTCGATGCTCGAGAGCAGCCCGCCGACCGCGAGATCGCCGCCCGGCAGCTCGACGACGGCCTCGATACTGCTCGGTTGTCCGGCCATGACCGAGGTCCCGATCCTGGTCCAGACGGAGCCGTTCCAGCGCTCCACGAAGCCCGAAGCCAGCACGCCTGGTCCCGGTTGCGGCAGTACGCCGGCGGCGATGATGTCACCGTTGGCGGCGACGGTCAGCGCGTTGACGATTCCGGACAAGCCGGCGCCGATCGGCTGCCAGGCGTTTCCGTTCCATTGCGCGACGTGGTTGACGGCGACACCGCCGGCCGCGGTGAAGCTGCCGCCGGCGACGAGGTCGCCGTTCGGCAGCACCGCGAGGGCGCGCACGTCGATGCTGTTGAAGCCGGTGCCGTAGGCCTGCCAGCTGCTGCCGTTCCAGCGCGCGACGCCGTTCACGGCGACGCCGCCCGCGGTCGCGAACACGCCGCCGGCGGCGAGCTCACCGTTCGGCAGCGGCGCCAACGCAACCACCAGACTGTCGACACCGGAGCCGAGCGGCGCCCAGCTGTCCGTCGCGGGATCCCAGCGCGCGATGTGCGCTGCCGGTGCTCCGCCGGCATTGGTCAGGAAACCACCGGCGACGAGTACCGCGCCAAGTGGGCCAGGCCCGTCGGGGTCCCAGCTCGCGGCGGCGTAGACGTTGCTGTCGACGCCCGCGACCGCGGTCGACGGCAGCCAGGTGTGGCCGCATTGCGCGCGAGCCAGGGGTGTCAGGGCGAGAGCGAGGGCGGGAACGAGGCAACGTGGCAGCATCGGGCACTCCGATCGGGGGAATGGCGAGAGCGACGACCGGCCGGATCGGTGCAACCACTGTGCCAGGGCGACCAGGGCACGGCGGGCCTTGGTGCGCGGCGCGGCGCGGCGCGTGGCGCGACGGAATCCCGTCGATGCATCCGGGATCCCGACGCCGCGCACGCACGGCGACGGCGCTCAGCGTCCGATCGTGCGAATCGCGACGCGCGCAATGCTCCCGGCCGCGACGTCGACGGCGGCGCCGGCGGTCGGCGTGTCGCTGCCGGCGATCGCATAGCGCCAGCGCGTGGCCGGCAATTCGTCGACGACCGTGTCACCGGGCCGCATCGCCAGGTGCCGGTGTGATGGCAGGCCGTTCCAGGACGCAGGGGGCAGGTCGCCGGCCTCGTCCGCGCGCACGACCTGCACGACAGCGAAGGTCGGTTCACCGTCGCGGTTCGCGATCTCGAACTCGATCCTGCCGAGGCCGAGGTCGACGTCGCGACGGACCGGTTCGCCGGCCGCGAGCTCGATCGCCTCGCGATACACGATGCCGCCGCTGCGGCGGCCGCGGATCTCGAGAACGTGGCGGCCCGGAGCGATCGCGGCGAACGCGAAACTGCCGTCGGCGTCGGTCGCGACGCGGTCCGGCGGCGCCGTCTGACGGCGTGCGATGCGTTCGAGTGCCGCGGCGGTGATGTCGCCGTCGCGCCCGGATCGGGCCGCGGGGGCATCGTCCGCGAGCCGTACTTCGAGGCCCGCCGCGGGCGCGCCGCGCAGCGTCACCGTGCCGGTCAACGCGGCCGGGCGGGCGGACCGCCCCGAGACGTCACGACGCAGTTCGCCGGCCCCGGGCAGGATGACCGTCGGCAGCTCGATTGCACCGCCGAGGACTTCGAGCCACATCCGGTACTCGCCGGCGCGCAAGTCGAGCAGCTCGTATTCACCGTTCGGTGCGATTCGCGCCACGTGTCGCGCGCCGCCGACGCGTTGGACGCAGAGCCGTGCCGCGACCTCGCCGAGGTCGGAGACGGTGCCGAACAGCCGTGTCCCGCGCGCCAGCGCGATCGCGAGCTCGCGTTCGTCGCCGGCGGGTGGGACGCGGTCGGCGACGAACGGCAGGTGCGCCGCGGCGGTGACGACGAGTCGCAGGCCTGCCTGATTGTCGGTTCCGAGCGTGAACCGACCATCACGGGCGGTGGTCGTCGCCGCGATGCGTGCGCCGTGTTCGCGGCCCTCGAACGCGGCAGCGGCGAAGAACCGCCGCGGATCGGCGCCGTCGGCGGCGGTGGCCGAACCGTCGAAGAGCTCGACGCGCGCGCCGGCGAGTGGCTCGCCGGTGTGTTCATCGACGACGCGGCCCTGCAGCATCCGGCTACGAGTGAGCGCGAGTCGGAGGTCGGCGACGGCAAGGCCGTTCGCGAGCGCGATCGGACCGAACGAGCTGCGGCCGTAACCGGGTGCTTCGATGTCGAGCGTGTAGTCGCCGGGTTCGAGGTCGGTCAAGGTGAAGCGACCGGCCGCGTGCGGCGTCACCTCGAGCGGCGCGCCGCGGGCCGCCTCGGCTCGGAGGCCGATGCCGAAGCGGTCGATCGGCCGACCCGTCCCGTCGTCGACGACGATGCCACCGAGCGCGAGGCGCGGCAGCAGGACGATCCGCAGATCGCGCGCCGTCGCTGCTTCGAGTTCCGCGAGCGTCGCCGTCGCGAAGTCGGCGTGCCGGGCCGTGAGCACGGCGGTCGTGTCCGTTCGGACTGCGACCTCGAAGCGGCCGAGCGCGTCGGTGGTCGTCGCCGGCAGCGCGTCGAGTTCGATCTCGGCGCCGGCGATCGGCCGGCCCGCACGATCGACGACGATCCCGACGATTGCGCGGCCGTCCGCGAGCGTCAGCGTGCCGCAGTCGACGCGGAAGGCTGCGCCGGTCGCGATACGGTCGGTGTGGAGCGGGCAATGTCCCGGCGCGCGGACCGCCAGGCGAACGCCCGTCGGCGGCACACCGGTGAGCGCGAAGCGGCCGTCCGCGTCGGTGTGTGCGTTCGGGGCCAATGCCGTGCCGAACACCCGCGCGCCACGCCACGTCGGCGGGATCTCGAGTTCGCCGATCACCTCTGCCGCGGCGACCGCGAAGCCCGCGCGATCGACCACCCGGCCGACGACGATGGCGCCGGCGCCGAGCACGATGTCGGGAACGTCGAGTGCGCCGTTCGACACCCGACCCTGATGGCGCAGCATCTGCGGCGCGAAGCGCGGATCGGAAACTGCGAGCTCGACGACCAACAGTTCGGCGGCTTCCGCGCGCAGCGCGAACCGCCCGTCGTCGTCGGTCCGCACCACGGGCGGCGCGACCGCATCGGCCGTGTCGGTCGGGTCGACGGCGAAAGCCGCGCCACCTCCGTGTGTGAATGCCTGGATCGCGGCGTCGGCGACCGGTGCCCCGGCCGGATCCACGACGCGACCGCGCACGGTGACCGCCGCCGCGTCGCATTCGATCGCGACGCGAGCAGGGATCCTGGTCGGGTGGCCGTCGGCGCGCGTCTCGGGCTCG
>JAGQRB010000961.1 GCA_020425925.1 Planctomycetota bacterium | reverse complement strand
GCGGGCGCGACGGTCTGGCAGTGGAGCAACGCCGTCGAGGTCTACTCGCTGCAGCTGTTCGCCACCGCGCTGACGCTGCTCGGAATCGCGAGCTCGGCCGGGAGCCGACGCCGGCATCTCCTCGCCGGCATCGGCATCGGCATCGGGCTCGCCAACCACCATGTCGCGACCGTGGTGCTCGTGCCGTTTCTGGTTCCGGTCGTGGCACGGCTGCGCGGAATCGGTCTCGCGGCGGCGGCCCGCGGGTTGCTGCCGGCACTCGGCATCGCGCTCGGTGTCGCGGTGCTGGCCTACGGCGCGCTCGCGGTCAGCGCCGCGGACGCCAACGCATTCCAGTTCGGCGAACCCGACACGCCCGCGCGGCTCTGGCATCATCTCCGCGGCGGCTTCTTCGCCGACTCGCTGTGGCGCGACGGCGTCGACTACGGTGGCCGGGCCGAGGTGCTGTTCACCGTGCTGGCAAGGCACCTGGTCGCCTTCGCGATACCGGCGGCACTCGGTGTCGCAATCGCCTGGCGGCGCGCGCGCGCACTGCTCTGGCTCGGGCTCGGCTACCCGGTCGCGCTGTTCGCGCTGCAGCTCGGCCGCATGCACACGCCGAACATGGACGCCGGCCTGTTGCCGGCGCTGGCGACGCTCGGCGTCCCGGTCGCGCTCGGGCTCGCGGCGTTCCGCGGCCGCTGGCCGCTCTGGTTCGGCCTCGCCGCGCTGGCGCTGCAGCTCGCGGTCAACTTCGCCGCCGCCGATCGCCGCGGCTACGCGCCCGGCCGCGCCGTGCTCGCGGATCTCGAAGCGTCGATGCCGCCGCGCGCGATCGCGCTCGTCAGCAGCTGGGAGCTCCTGACCCTGAGCCGGCTCGCGATCGAGGCCGACGGCTTCCGCCCCGACGCCATCGTGGTGCCGGCGAGCCTCAAGGGCACCCACCGCGACCTGCTGGCGCGGCACTACCCCGAGTTCCACGCCGCGGTGCGGACGGAATACGAGGCCTGGCTCGACGCGATCGCCGCGCTCGATCCCGACTGGGTCTACACCGACTTCTTCGAACTGCGAGATGCCGCGACGACTGCGAGCTACGCCGCGCTCGCGCGCAAGGTCCTCGCAGTCGGAGCCGCCGACGATCGACCGGTGGTCTGCGACCGCGAGACCGTGCGGCTGCTGCTGCGGGCCGGGATCGTCACCGACACCGCCGTGACACCGTGCGGACGCCTGTTCGCACTCGGTCGGGAGGTCGCGTCGCCGCCGCCGTTCCCGCTGGCTCCGGGCTGGCTCGACCATTCCTTCCTGATGCACGACCTCTGCGCGCTCGGGACGCTGCACGACTACAAGACGACCGCGGCCCAGATCGCGGGCTACTACCGCCACCGCGGTCGCCGCGAACTCGCTGCGGCGGCGGAGACCGCGCGCGATCGCCTCGACTCGCTGTGGCTACACTACCTCGCCGGCAAACCTGCACCGCGTCGACCGTAGTCGGGGCCGCGACCGGCAACGATGGACATGATCGCCCGAGCGCGACCCGGTAGGCTTCTGCCGCCTTGCGCATCACGCTGATCGTCCACCAGTTCCCGCCGAACTACTTCACCGGCACGGAACAATACGCCCTCGCGGTCGGCGGCGAACTCGCCCGCCGCGGACACGACGTCGACGTCTTCGCGCTGGACCCCGCGTTCGCCGAGCGCGACGGGCCGTGGCGCGAATCGCGCGAGACGGTCGGGGGGCTGCCGGTGCGACGGCTCAACTACTGGATGCTGTTCGGGCCCGACTGGGCCCGCTTGGAGTATCGGCACCCGTTCATGGCGGAAGTGTTCGAGCAGCACCTGCGGGAACGTCGCACCGAAGTGGTGCACAGCTTCCATCTCCGCCACGTCGGTGCCGACCTGCTCGACAAGGTCGTGGCCAGCGGCGCCCGCCTCTGCATCTCGCTGATGGACTTCTGGTTCCTCTGTCCGCGCGTGATCCTGATGCGTCCGGACGGCACACCGTGCGGCGGGCCACCCGACGGCGGTCGCGGCTGCCTGCCGTGCCATGCGCCGGAACTCGCCGCCGAACTGACCGCACGGCCCGACGCCGCCGCGATCGCCCTTTTGGCCGCCGCCGGCGGGTCGCAGCCGGGCAAGAGCCTGCTTGGCCGCGTAGCCAGCCACTTCGAACGTTTCTCCTACCTGCGCGAACACTTGCTGCTGGCGGACGCGATCGTCGCGCCGACTCGCTACCTGCGCGACGTCTTCCTCGACAACGGCATCCCGCCCGAGCGGATCGAGCACCGCAGCTACGGCATCGCGGCGACCGGGATCGCGCCGGCAGCGTCGCCACCGGCGCGCCCGCTGACCTTCGGGTTCCTCGGCTCGTATGCGCCGCACAAGGCGCCGCACCTGCTGGTCGACGCGCTGGCGGCGGTGCGCGGCGACTGCCGCGCGATCCTGCGAGGCCGGGCGAGTGACTTCCGCACCTACTCCGAGGCGTTGCGCACGGCGGCCGCGCGCGACCCGCGCGTCGAGCTGCTCGGTCCGTACGAACGCGACGAACTGCCGGCGGTGCTGGCCGCGATCGACGTGCTGGTGGTCCCGAGCACGTGGCACGAGAACGCACCGTTCGTCGTGCTGGAGGCCCGCGCCGCCGGGTTGCCCGTGCTCGCGAGCCGCTTCGGCGGCCTCGCCGAGGTCGTGCACGACGGCGTCGACGGCGAGCTGTTCGAAGCCGGTGACCGCGACGACCTCGCGCACCGGATGCAGCGGCTGGTCGACGAACCCGACCGGCTGGCGCGCTACCGCGCTGCGGTGCAACCGCCGAAGACGCTGGCGGCGGCGGTCGACGAGTTCGAAGCGCTCTACCGGGCGGCACCGCGGTGACCGCAGACGGTGACAGCGTCGTCTGGGCCGGCTGGCCCCAGGCGCCCGCGCCGCTGGCCGCGATTCGCCGGGCACACCCGGCCCCGGTCGTCGACGACGCCGGTCGCGAGGTACCGTTCGGGCCACTGCGTTTCGCGTTCGAGCTCGTCCGCTCAGCCTACCTGCGCGTCCTCGACGCGCTGTTGGCAGGCGTCGCCGCGACGCTCTCGCCGCGCCGCACACCGCCCACCCCCACCGGGCCGCGGGAACATCACCATGTCGTGCTCGTGCTGCCGGTCCTCCCCGACCTGTCACACACGTTCGTCTACCGTGAGGTGCTCGCGATCCGACAGCAGCGACCCGACTGGCGCATCATCGTGCTCGATCGCAACGCGCGCGCCCCGGTGCACGCCGAGGCCGCCGCGCTGCTGCCGGACGCGACCTTCGTGCCGCGCGACGGCATCACGCGGCGCGCCGCGCGCGTCCTCGGCTGGTTGCTCCGGCGCCGCGGCCGCGAGCTGTTCGGACTCTACCGCAGCCAGCCCGGCGGCTCGGTCCGCGACCTGCTCGGCAAGAACCCGCTGCGCGACGCACGCCACCCCGGCAACGCGTTCGCGCTGGCCGACCTGCTGCGCCGCGCGCCACTCGATCACGTCCACGTCTACAGCTCGACCTACGCCGCCAACGTCGCCATGGGCGCGGCACACCTGCTCGGCGTGCCGTTCTCGATCTCGTCGTACGTCGACTTCGAGTTTCCCTACGCGCACAAGATGCTGGCCGAGAAGGTCGCCCGCGCGCGGTTCTTCCGGGTGGTCTCGCAGTTCGACCGCCAGGTGCTGCGGGCGCAACCCGAACTGCCGTCGCTCGAGGATACACGGGTGCCCGTGGTCGATTTCGGCCTCGACGTCACGCAATGGACCGAGACGCGCGCCCCGACCGGCCGCGGCGTGCTGGTGAGCGCGGCGCGGCTGGTCGAGAAGAAGGGCTTCCATCTCGTGCCAAGCGTCCTGGCCGCGCTGCGCGCACGCGGGCTCGCCTGCCGTTGGCGACTGCTCGGCGAAGGCCCGGACCGCGCCCGTATCGAGCGCGAGATCGCGGCACACGATGTCGGCGATCTCGTCGACCTGCTCGGCGCCTGCGACAACGCCAGCGTGCGTCGCGAGCTGCTCGCAGCCGACCTCGCGCTGCTGCCCTGCGTCACCACCAGCGACGGCGAGCGCGACGGCATCCCGATCTTCCTGGTCGAGGCAATGGCGCTGTGCGTGCCGGTGGTGACGACGCCGGTCGCCGGCATCCCCGAGATCGTGCGCGACGACGACACCGGTTTCCTGGCGCCGAGCGGCGATGCCGCCGCACTCGTCGAACGGGTCGCGACCGCGCTCGCGGATGCCGACCGCGCTGCGGCGATCGGTCGACGCGGCCGCGAGGCCGTGCTGCACAAGTTCGACGTTCGCACGACCGCCGCCGAACTCGTGCAGTGCATCGAGGCATGAGCCGCGCCGCGCGCATCGGCTACGGCGCCTTCCTGCCGCTGCTCGCGATCGCCGTGCTGGCCTTCGCCGCGGTCGTGCTGCTGTGGGACCTGCTCTGGACCCCGATCGCGTGGCTGGGTCGGCGCGCCACCGCCGACCGCGCACCGGCCGCGCGCGACGCCTCGATCGTCGTGCTGACCTGGAACGGTATCGGCTACCTGCGCGAACTGATGCCGACGCTGCACACCGCCGTCGGGCGTTGCCCCGGCGATCACGAGGTGATCGTCGTCGACAACGGCAGCGACGACGGCACCGCCGAGTGGCTCGCGCGCGAGCACGCGTGGGCCAGGGTCGTGCGACTGCCCGAGAACCGCTTCTTCATTCGCGGCAATCGCGCCGGGGTGGCGGCTGCCAGCCGCGACCTGCTCGTTTTCCTCAACAATGACATGCGCGTGGAGCCCGATTTCCTCGTCGAGCTGCTGCAGCCGTTCGACGCGCCGGACGTGTTCGCGGTCACGTCGCGCATCGAGATGGCCGGCGAACGCCCCGAGACCGGCCTGGCGCGTTGCTTCGTCAAACACGGCGAGCTGCGCTTCGTGCACGTGCCGGGCCAGTCGGCCGACGACGGCGCGCCCGTGCTGTGGGCCGGCGGCGGCAGCAGCGCGTTCGACCGCAGCAAGCACGACGCGATCGGCGGCTTCGAAGCGCTCTACGAGCCCTGCTACGTCGAGGATGTCAGCCTGTCGTGGCAAGCCTGGCGCCGCGGTTGGCGCTGCGTCTACGCCCATCGCAGCGTCGTCCACCACGCCCACCGCGGCACCTCGCAGAAGGTGTTCGGTCGCGAAGGCGTCGAACGCCTCGACTGGCGCAACCGCGAGCTGTTCTTCGTCCGCAGCGTGACCGACCCGCTGCTGGTCCTGCAACACGCGCTGTTCTTCGCCTGGAACCTGCGGAAACGCGCCCGGCAACGCGGCGTGCCTATCGGCGTCGGGGTGCGCGCGGCGCTCGCGACCGTGCCCCGGCTGCCGCTGGCGCTGTGGCTGCGGGCCCGCGACCGCCGCTACTACCGATCCTCGACAAGCACCGTCCTGGCACGGAACGCGCTGCCCTGAGCGATCCGGAATCCACGGCCGGCAGCGCAGTGCCCGGCTTACGCTGCCCACGGGCACGAACCATTGAGGAAGCAGTTCGAACGGACTTCGACCGTGATCGCCACGGTCGCGATCATCGCGGCAGCCGCGCTGGCCGTCGTCTCACTCCTCGCCTGGACCGAGGTCGTGCACGTCCCGTGGATCAGGGGCAGCTCCGGACCGGCAATGGTGCCACTGACCGCGGTGATGATCCTCGGACTCTGCACCGACTACCTGCCGGGGCGCGGCATCGGCCGGGCCTGCGTCGCGCGCGCTGGCACGCTCGTGGCGCTGACGATCGTGCTGGTGACCCTGGTGGAGTACGCGTTCGACCTGCCGCCGAGCATCGAGCGCCTGCTGCTGTTCGAGAACGTCACCAGGACGTCCTCCGACCTACCCGGGCGACCGTCGCTGCATACCATCGTTGCCGGCGGTTTGCTCGCAACCGGGCAGCTCCTCCGCGGCCGCATGCGCGAGCGCCTGCACGTCGTCGTGAAGCTCGCAGGGATGGTCATCCCGTGGCTCGCGCTGTTCGGCTACGCCAGCCAGGTGAACGTGCTCTTCCGGCATCCCGCGCACGTCCAGACCGGGATGTCGTGGGCGACCGCGACCGCGCTGCTGGCGATCGGCGGTGCCGGCATCGCACTCCACATGCGGCGCACGCTGCTCGCGCCGATCCTGTCACGCACGTCGGGAGGCCGCGTCCTGCGTGTCCTGCTGCCGCTCTCGGTCGCGGCCCCACTGCTGGTAGCCGCGATCCTGACCTCGGCGCTCGCCGACGCCCGCCTGCAGCCGCGCGCGACGCTGACGATCAGCTGGGGCCTGACGAGCATCCTGATCGCAGTCGCGGTGTTCGGCGTCGGTTGGGCGCTCGCGCGCGGCGAGGTCCAGCAGCGCTACGCCGAACGTGCGCGCCGACGCCTGATGCGCGATCTGCATCAGCGCAACACCGAGATCGCCGAACTCAACGACTCGCTCGAGCGACGGGTCGAAGCGGCGACCACCGAGAGCCGCGAGCGCAGCACCTCGCTCGCAGCCGCCAACGCGGTGCTCGAACAGCGCACGGAGGCGCTCGAGCAGAGCAACCTCCAGCTCCAGCAGTTCGCGTTCGTGGCGTCGCACGACCTCCAGACGCCGCTGCGCAGCATCAGCGGTTTCCTGCAGCTGCTGGAGGACGCACACGGCAGCAGTCTGGACGAGTCGTCACGCGACTGGATCGCCCGCAGCGTGCGCGCGGCCGAGCGGATGAAACACCTGATCGACAACCTGCTGACCTACTCGCGGATCGGTTCACGCGCCGAGAGGTTCGAAGCCGTGGACCTCGACAGTACTCTCGAAACCGTGACCGGCCTGCTCCACGACCTCGTCGCGGCAACCGAAGCGAGCATCACGCACGAGCCGCTGCCGACGGTCGAGGGCGATCCCAACCAGCTGGCTCAGGTGTTGCAGAACCTGCTCGAGAACGCGATCAAGTACCGCCGCCCGGGCGAGCCACCTCGGGTGCACGTCTCGGCCTGCCGGGACGGCGAGGAGTGGATCGTCGCGGTCCAGGACCACGGCATCGGCATCGCACCCGATCAACGCGAACGCGTGTTCGAGATCTTCAAGCGGCTGCACACCCAGCAGGAGTACCCGGGCACCGGGATCGGCTTGGCGCTCGTCCGGCGCATTCTGTATCGTCATGGCGGCCGGGTCTGGATCGACGCCGGCCAGGACGGCTCGACCGTCGTCCGATGTGCGATCCCGGTTTCACGACAACGATGAGCCAGCCGCCCCGCCCCGCCGAGATCCTGCTCGTCGAAGACAACGAGGACGACGTCGTGCTGACCCGGGAGGGGTTCCGACGTGCGCGCCTGCAGGTGCAGCTGCACACGGTGACGAACGGTCGCGATTGCATGGCGTTCCTGAGGCGGGAGGGTGCATTCGCGGCAGCGCCGTCGCCCGACCTCGTACTGCTCGACCTCAACCTGCCGGTCATGGACGGGCGAGCGGTGCTCGCCGCGGTCGCGGCGGATCCATCCCTGTGTCACGTGCCCATCGTCGTGCTGACCACGTCGAACCACGAACAGGACATCCTCGAGTCGTACCGGCTGCGCTGCAGCTCCTACATCACCAAACCGGTCGACTTCCAGAAGTTCATGGGCGTGATCCGTGAACTCACCGACTACTGGCTGACGCTCGTCGTGTTGCCGCCGGGCCGCGGGCCTTCACCGACCTGAGAACTTCGTCCGACTCCGGCGGTGGGGAAGGGCCCTAGGCACTCTCCCGATCTCGGTGCCGACGTTCGTTCGAAAAGGAGTCCCGCATCGGAATTGCGCTCGTCGGCGACTCCAGCAGTCGCGCGGGGCGGCCGATTGCGACGCCGAACGCTGATCCTGGAGAGGTGAACGCATGCAGATCGCGAGCCACGACCGACTCGATTCCCGCCATTCGTCGCTGCGGCCCACGGCCCTGATCGTCGAGGACGACCCCGACATCCGCGGCGCATGGAGCATCCTGCTCGACCATCAGGGCTACGACGTCGCGAGTACCGCGCGGGGCGATGAGGGCCTCCGGCTCGCGCTCGACCGCGAGCACGACCTGATCCTGCTCGATCTCGGCCTGCCGGGCATGAGCGGCAGCAAGCTGTTGCACGAGCTGCGGATGGCAAAGTCCGACACGCCGGTGGTCGTCGTCACGGCCAACGATGATCCACGCCTCGCGACCCGCGCGCTGCGTTCCGGCGCATCGCACTTCGTGCAGAAGCCGGTGGAGCACGGTGCACTGCTCGCGATCCTCGACGAGGTACGGGCCTGACCTCGGGCACTACGGGACTCCCCCGAGGTATGCCGCCGTTCCGCTCGGGAGAAGTCCGTCGTCGGGGATGGCCGGACCGTCGGTTTCCTCGCGCCCGTCTCAAGGCGCCTGCGACGCGCGGACGAAGGACATCGCGGGTGGATGGGAGGCGTGGGCATCCATGGAGGTGACGGTGGAAACAGCCACGAAGACCGATACCGCGACGGGAGCACTGTCGGTGCTGCTCGTCGAGGACAATGATGTCGATGCGATGTCGCTCGAGCGCCTGCTGGAGCGCGCGCTGCCGATCTCGCCGACGATCGCGCGAGCGCGTGAACTGCAGGAAGGAATCGCCTTGCTGAACGACGGCAGCTTCGACGTCATCTTCCTCGACGTCTGTCTGCCGGACGGCGACCGGCAGGCGACCTTCGATTGGCTGCAGGCCAATGCGCCGAACGTACCGGTCATCGTACTGACCGGCCTGCCCGACGACGCCGCCGCGACCGATGCGCTGCGCCAGGGTGCGCAGGACTTCCTGGTCAAGGACCGGGTCGACGCCACGACGGTCGCTCGCAGCCTGCGCTTCGCGCTCGAGCGCCATCGACTGCAACACGAGCTCGTCACCGCACGAACCCGCGAGAGCGAACTCAAGGACCGCCTGCTGTCGCACGTGTCCCACGAGCTGCGCACACCACTGACCGCGATCATGCAGTTCGCCGCGATCCTCCGCGACGGTATCGCCGGTGAGGTCAACGCCAAGCAATGCGAGTTCCTCGAGATCATCACGCGCAACGCGACGCAGCTGAAGGCCATGATCGGGACGCTGATGGACGTCTCGCGCATCAGCACCGACAAGCTGCGCTGTGACCTCGGCGTCGGCAAGCTGCAGCCCGTGATCGCAGGAATCCTCTCGTCGCTGGCACCGCGCGCGGCGGAGAACGGTCTTCAGCTCAGTCTCGAACCGGGTGACCCGCTCCCGGCCGCGGTCTTCGACCCGTCCCGGATCGAAGAGGTCGTCACGAACCTGCTCGAGAACGCGTTCAAGTTCACACCGCCCGGCGGTGCGGTCACGGTGGCCACATCACTGCACGAAGACAACGGTGCGCGGCTCCGGATCACGGTGCGGGACACCGGCATCGGCATCCCGAGCGAACAGCTCGAGGCGGTGTTCGACCGCCTCACCCAGATCGGTCAGGGCAGCGACACGAGCCGTCGGGGCCTCGGCCTCGGGTTGTATCTCTGTCGCGAGATCGTGCACCAGCACGGTGGCCGCATCTGGGCGACCCGCAACCCCGATCTCGGCACGAGCTTCCACTTCGAGCTACCGGCCTACCGCCTGCGTGACTACCTCGAGCACGCGCTCGGCCGCAGTGACATCGCCACCACCGATGTCTGCCTGATGCAGATCGTCGTTCGCGCCGAACAGCCGGCGGCGATCGCGAAGGGGGCGCGCAGCGTCCATCGCCAGGTGGTCGAAACGGTCGAGCGCTGCATCGTCAAGCAGAGCGACGTCGTGCTACCGGGCCGGCGCCCGACCGGGGCGCAGCTGGCCGTGCACTGCCTGATTCGCTCGGGGCCCGATGGCGCCGCCGCGGTCGAGCGCCGGCTACGCCAGGAGTTCGAGGAACAGGGCAGGCTGCAGCCGCGCGGATTCTCCATCGAGGTCAAGGGCCACCAAGCCAGCGAGGCCGATGGACCGCGCGGGTCGCGCTCGCTCGCGACCGTCACCGCACATTTCGAGAAGATCATCGAGTCCACCCGCGCCGCCACATGAGGTAGGTGGACGACACAGGACGAGCCAGGGGAAACCGAAGGGAGATCAGATGAAGGTCGACAAGAAGCGAGTGCTCATCGTCGAAGACGACGACGACGTGCGTCAGGGCATGCACATCCTCCTGTCACGACGATACGAGGTGCGAAGCGTCCAGGACGGTACGAGCGCGATGGTCGCGGCGCGGCAACAGACCCCCGACGCGATCGTGCTCGATCTCGGCCTGCCGGGCGGCGACGGTCTCCGCATCCTCGACTGGATGCGCGACCTGCGCCAGCTCATCGACATTCCGAAGATCGTCGTCACGGGCCGCGACCTCGGTGCGGCCGAGCGCCAGGCGCTCGACTGTGGCGCCACCCATGTGTTCGCCAAGCCGGCGGACGCCGACGAGCTGATCCAGACGATCGAGAGCGCCACCGCCGACGCGGCCGAACGGCCTCGCACGGTGTCGGTCCTGCTGGTCGAGGACGATGTCGACGTTCGACTCGCGATCGGGCTGCAGCTCAAGCGTGCCGGCTATCACGTGCACGGTGCCGCCGACGGCGCGACTGCGCTGCTCCAGGTCACCCGCGAACGGCCGGACGTGATCCTGCTCGACCTCGGCCTGCCCGGTGGCGGCGGCAGGGCGCTGCTCGAGCGCATCCGCGCCAACCCGGAGACCGCCCGCATTCCGGTCGTCGTCGTGACCGGACGCGATCTCGAGCACGAGGGCCGCGAACTCTATGCGGCCGGTGCCGACGCGCTGCTGCAGAAGCCGCCGACCCTGGATCTGTTGATGGAAGCAATCGAGGGGGTGCGTTGAACATGGACACGATCGGTCTCTCCTGCCCCGTCGACGATGCCGACACGCTGACCAGGCCACACCACCTGCTCGTCGTCGACGACGACCACGACCTGCGGCTCGGGCTCAAGTGCCATCTCGGCGCGCTCGGCTACGACGTCAGCCTCGCGGCGCGCGGCCAACACGCGATCAGCATCGTGCAGCGCAAGCACGTCGACTGCGTCGTGCTCGACCTCGGTCTGCCCGACATCCCGGGCATCGAAGTGCTGCAGCATCTCAAGGTGATTCGCCCCAACCTGCCGATCATCGTCGTCAGCGCCTGGAACGAATTAAAATGGGAAGCGACGACGCTCGACCGCGGCGCGCTGCTCTACCTCGAGAAGCCGGTACCACCGGAGCAGCTGTTCGCGGCGATCCAGAGCCTGATGCTCTGATCCCGGCGGACGACCCGTCAGTGGTCGGCGAGCAGATCCGCGATCGCCGTCCGCAGCGCCGCGATCGCGGCTGCATGGGAGTAGCGCTGCTCGACGAACGTGCGCGCCGATGCCGCCAGCGCCGCCCCCTGCCCACCGAGCACCGCGCCGAGCGCCTCGACGCCTTGCGCCACGGAATCGAAGGTCCGCAGCTGCACATCGTCCACCGCGCCGAGGCCCTCGGCTGCCACCGCGGTCGCGACGACCGGCAGTCCGACGGCCCAGGCCTCGAGGATCTTGATGCGCGTGCCGCCACCACTTCGGATCGGCAGGTAGGCCGCGTCGCTCTGCCGGTAGTGCGGCAGCACGTCGTCGACCAGCCCACAGGCCTCGATGCCGGCCGTGCGCGCGGCGAGAGCGCGGGCGAAACCGGCGTCGTCGCGCCCCACCAGCCGCACCGTCAGGCCCGGGTGAGCCGCGCGCAACGCCGGCAGATGCCGTTCGACGAGCTCGGCGACCGCCTCGCGGTTCGGCGGGTAGTCGAGTCCACCGACGAACAGCAGCCGCGGCGGACCGACGTTCGCTCGCGGCTGCAACGGCAACCGGTCGAGATCGACCGAGTTCGGCACGATCGCGACCGCGACGTCACCGGCGAGCGCGCGCACCAGCGCTGCGTCGCGTTCCGAAACCGTGACGGTGAGCGCTGCGCGCCGCAACGCCCGCCGCTCCTCCCGCGCCATGCCGAAGGCCTCGAAACGCCGCGACCAGCGCTCGGAGGCACCGCGACGCTGCGTGTCCGGCCGCGCGAAGATGTCGGACTCGAGATTGTGCAAGAACAAGAGCAGCGGTACGCGGCCCGCCGGCAGCAGCGGCAGCACGAAGCTGCTGTCGGCGACGACGAGATCGGGGTCGAGTTCCGCGAACAGACCGCGGACCGCCCCGGCGCTGCGCTCGCCCCAGCGGCGCGCGAACAGCTCCGACCGACCACGCGCCCAGTGCGCCAGCTTGCGCCCGACCGCCGGCGGACCCAACCCGCCAGCCGGTGCCGCCGCGAGCTCGTGGAACGTGAGGCCGAGCTCGCCGGCGAGCTCGCGGGCCCGCGCCCGTTCGTTGTCGTCCACGACCGGCGCCACGAGGTGCACGTCGTGGCCGGCGAGCGCGTCGAGCAGCACGCGCGATCGGATGCGACCGCCGTTCTGCGGCGGATGCGGGACGTACGGGGCCAGGACGAGGATCACACGGCCGGCGACGGTAAAGTGCGAGACGTGGAGCCGCTACCTTCCGACGCCGACGAGCTCGCGCGCCTGCGCGCCGAGATCGCACGACTCGAGCTCCGACTCGACCGCAGCGAGCGCGCCCGCGCCGATCTCACGACGCAGACCCAGCACCTCGTCGAGCGCCTCGCGCTGGCGCTGCGCGAGGTCTGGGCCGCGCGCGACGAGCGGGCGGCGCGGGCCGACGCCGCCGACCGCTGACGAACGAGCCGGCCTCAGCCGATGCCGCGCTCGAG
>JAGQRB010000960.1 GCA_020425925.1 Planctomycetota bacterium | reverse complement strand
TTCGTTCGTGAGCTGACGCAGCGTTCGACCGCGACGCCGGACAGCGCCGCGACGATCACCGAGTACAACGTCGGCGGCTTCCCGGACCAGATCCAGGCCGACGCGCGCGGTGTCGTCTGGTGCTCGGACCCGACGCAGAACCGCCTGCTCGAGATCGACCCGCAGACCGGTGCGGTGACGCCGCACTCGACGTCGCCGTGGACCCAGCCCGACGGCATGATCGTCGACCCCGACGGCCGGGTCTGGACCGGGCTCTACACCGGCGGCCACGGCCTCGGCATGTTCGACCGCGGCACCGGCACGTTCACCCGTATCGCGCCGCCGACGGCCTCGGCGTCGATGGCGATCCCGAGCTGGCACCACAGCGGCTCGATCTACTGCACGCAGCACTCGCCGGCGACGCTCTACGAGTACCAGCCGAGCACGGCGACCTGGAAGCCGTCGATCCTGCTGCCCGGTATCTGGCCGGTGAGCGGCAACTACGACTCGACGACCGGCGACCTGTTCATCATGCAGTGGACCAGCAACAGCATCGCGCGCATCCACAACAGCGCGGTGGCCGGCAACTACCCGACGCCGGTGTTGGCCGGCCCGGCGTTCAGCGCCGCGCACAACGGCAAGATCTGGTTCTCGTACTGGTCGTCGACGCAGATCGGCGAGTTCGACATCAAGACCTCGACGTTCGTGACCCACAACATGACGATCAGCGGCGCCGGCGGGCCGATCGACGTCGGCCAGAACGGCCACGTCTACCTCGGCACCCGCAGCACCGGCTACATCATCGACTTCGATCCCGTCAGCGGCACCTCGACGAACCACCCGATCCCGAGCAGCAACGGCTGGCAGCTCAAGGACGGCCTGACCGTCGCGCCGGATGGCTCCGTCTGGTTCACCAGCAGCTCGCTCGGCCGCGTTATGAGGATGACCCTGCCATGATCCGCCCCTTCGCCCTTCCCTCGTTCTGCCTCACCGCCCTGCTGCCACTGGCGGCGCAGGCGCCGCAGGTCCTCAGCAGCAGCAGCGGCCCCGGCACGCGCCATCCCGTCGTCGCGCTCGACGCCGACGCAGTGGCCTGGGTCGCCATGCCCGCCAGCGGCCGTGAGCTCTACGTCGCCGCGACCGACGGCTCGCCGCCGGTCCAGCTCACCACCGGCGCCAACGTCCGCGTCGGCCACGGCACGTTCGACCAGTGGTCGCCGATCTCGATCAGCGACGACGGCAACGTGCTGGCCTACTGGAACCCGCAGGGCGTGCACGTGCTCGACCGCCAGGCCAACACCGACACCGTGGTCAGCAGCGCGTTCCTGCTCGCGTTCCCGCGGCTCGCCGGCGACGGCAGCCGACTGGTCTACCAGGACAACGATCCGATCACCGGCGACCACGAGGTCTTCCTGGTCGACAGCGCCGGCACCAACCCACCGGTGCAGCTGACCCAGAACAGCGGTGCCGGACGTCGGCTGCCGTTCCTGCGCGGCGATCAGGTGCTGTTCCAGAAGCCGGTCGGCGCCCAGATGGAGCTGTTCGTCTACGACCTGGTCACGAGCACGCTCGGGCCGGCCCTGACCAGCGGCAGCGGCGGCGGCAATCGCCACGGCCGGTTCACGCCCGCGGGCGACGCGGTCGTCTACGAGGCGGTGGTCGGTGACGAGCAGACCGCGATGGTGCTCGATCTCGCGACGATGACGGCAACCGCGATCGGCGGCGGCTCGAGCGGCGCACGCATGCCGCAGGGTGACGGCGACGGCCAGGTCGTGCTGCAGTCGACCGTGACGATGCCGGCGGTCGAGCTCTACGACCCCACGATCGCCACCGTGTCGGCCGGCTCGCGCGGCGGCAACCGCCTGCCGAGCCTGGATCGCCACGGCCAGCTGATCGCGTGGCAGGAGGAGTTCCAGGGTCAGCTCGAGGTGTTCGTGCTGCGGCGCGCCTGGCCCGCCATGGTCAGCACCTACGGCACCGCGGGCACGCCGTCGACCGGCAGCGTCCAGGTCTTCGACTACGAGGAACGGCTCGATCTGCACCTCGGCGTCGACACCCAGCTCGGCAGCGTCGGTGCGGTGTTCGCGCTCGGCTTCCAGCAGACCAACCTGCCGGTGAACGGTGCCCCGGGCAACAGCCAGCTGGTCATCCCGGTTGCCAGCCTGTTCCTGCTGACCGACCCGCAGGGCGACGCCGAGATCGCGATCCGACTGTCGCCGAATCTGCTCGGCTTCGGCTTCGCCGCCCAGTTCGCCGTGCTGGACACGCCGGCCAACGCCGCCGGCATCGTGACCTCGCAAGGGCTCGCGGTGCTGATCCGCTGACGCTGCGGTAAGGCGAAACCGCGGTGGCAGCGGGCGAACGGTCCGCCGCCGCCACCGCAATCGACCCGGGCGCAGTTGACAGTCTGCGAAAGCGGCGAATACTTCCCTTGCCTGCTACCGCCGACGGTCTCCTCTCCCCTGTCCTGGGAACCGCTGGTACGTCTCCTCCGCGTCGTTCCCCATTCTCGGCGCGGATCCCAGCCTTTCAGGTGTTCAGCTCATGCGTCTAGTCCTCCTCGCGAGCCTCGGGCTCGCGGTGTCCGCCTTTGCCCAGGTGCAAGGCGATCCCCTCCAGCCGAATCTCTCCTCGCCCAAGCAGGCCTACAAGGCGTTCCTGCGCGATACGCCCGGGCCGTGGGTCGCGCAGTGGAACTCCGCCACGGTCACGCCGAGCGCCATCTACGGCAACGGCATCGTGCTCGAGAACTGGCAGCAGAACTCGCTCGAGCACGCCCGCGAGCACGCCAACGCGTTGCTCGTGCGCTACAACGCGCTGCTCGGCCTCGGCACCTCCGCGTGGCTCGAGAGCATCGGGGCGCGCATGGGCCGCACCTGGTCGTTCAAGTTCGACCAGTACTTCCACGGCCTGCCGGTGATCGGTGGCCGCGCCGACGTGCGGATCAACATGCGGGGCGTCGTCGCGATGCTCGGCAGCGTCGCGTTCCCGGTGCCGGCGAACTTCAACACCGTGCCGGCGATCGGCGAGCAGCTCGCGGTCGCGACCGCGTGGCAGCAGGAGCAGGTCGGTGAGCTCACCGGTGTCGAGCAGCCCGGCGCGCGCCGGCAGCCGCGGCTGGTGATCTGGGGCGATGCGAACGCCACCGACGTCGCGCCGTTCTTCCTCGCCTGGGAGGTCCCGATCAGCAACGTCGACCAGAACGGCGACGGCCCGATCGGGCGCTTCTACGTCGACGCGCAGAACGGCGGCGTGCTGCACTACGCCAACGACAAGCACGACTGCGGCAACCTCGGCTGCACCGGCGAGAGCCACCGCCTGTTCGCGCCGAAGGCGCCGCTGGCGCTGCCGCTGCCGGTGCCGACCACCGTCACGCTGATGGCCTGGACCCGCACCGGCGACGACGCCTACAGCGCGCTGGTCAACACGCCGCTGCAGGGCATCGTCGTCACCGTCCCCGGTATCGGCACCCGCACCACCGACGCCAACGGCCAGTTCGTGATCGACATCGCCTCCGCGGTCTCGATCTCGATCAACGGCCTCGACGGCACGCACTTCGTGCCGATCAGCGGCGCCAACGCGCCGACCGCGACCACGAGCGTCACCCCGGGCGTCAACGCGACGATCCAGCTGCTGAGCTCGGGCGCGACGACGAACGAGGCCGCGCACACCACGACGGCCTACTGGGTGGACCGCACCAACGAATGGGTCCGGTCGATCCTCGACATGAACCTGCCGTCGAACATCACGGCGATGAACACGATCAGCGGCATCAGCCCGCGCGTGAACATCACGTCGACGTGCAACGCCTACTACACCGGCAACACGATCAACTTCTACAACGCCGGCGGCGGCTGCGCGAACACCGCGTTCTCGACGGTCGTGTCGCACGAGTGGGGCCACGGCCTCGACGACCGCTTCGGCGGCATCAGCAACCAGAGCGGCGACGGCCTCAGCGAGGGCTGGGGTGACATCATCGGCATGTATCTGGTCGACAGCCCGATCCTCGGCAGCGGCTTCCAGACCGCCGGCGTCGGCATCCGCAACGGCAACAACACCAAGCTCTACGGCACCCAGACCGAGGTCCACGCCGCCGGCGAGATCTGGATGGGCTTCGCCTGGCGCTACCGCCAGAACCTGCGCACCAACCTCGGCACGCCGGCCGCGCTGGCGATCTCGGATGACACGGTCGTCGGTTCGATCGTCGCGGACGCGACCAACCAGGCCAACGCCGTGATGGAGGTCTTCATCGCCGACGACGACGACGGCAACCTCGCCAACGGCGTGCCGCACTACGCCGAGCTCAGCGCCGCGGCGATCGCGAAGGGCATTCCCTACCCGCAGCTCATGCTCGCCTTCGTCAACCACACGCCGCTGGCGAACACCAGCGTGCGCGTGACGCCGCGCAAGGTGGTCTGCACTGCCGCGCCGGTGTCGACCGGCGCCATCACGTCGGTGACGCTGCACTACAGCGCCAACGGCGGCGGCACGCAGGTGCGCAACATGCACCCGAACGGCCAGGCCGACGGCTACGAAGCGATGCTGCCCGGCGTCTCGAGCGGTCTCGTGACCTACTGGATCGAGGCGGTGCACAACGGCACCACGACCGTGCGCTCGCCCGAGACCGGCAACCACAGCTACGTCGTCGACGCGTCGACCGGCGGCACGTTCACCCAGTTCTACAACGAGAACTTCGACAGCGGCGCCGCGGGCTGGACGCACGCCCAGGTCGCGACCCAGGACGATTGGCAGAACGGCACCCCGGCCGGCCGCAGCGGCACCAGCCAGGGCGTGGCGTGGGCCGATCCGAGCAGCGCCGTCTCCGGCGCGAGCATCTACGCCAACGACCTCGGTGGCACCGGCTTCAACGGCGCCTACGCCGCCAACGTCGAGAACTACCTGCGCTCGCCGATCATCAACTGCAGCGGCCGCACCGGTGTCGCGATCCGCTTCAAGCGCTGGCTGACCGTCGAAGAGGCGATCTACGACCAGGCGACGCTGTCGGTCAACGGCATCCAGGTCTGGCAGAACCAGCAGAACGGTCACACCATCGACACCTCGTGGCAGTCGCTGCAATACTCGCTGCCGATGGCCGACAACAACCCGTCGGTGCAGATCGAGTTCCGCCTCAAGAGCGACGCCGGCCTCCAGCTCGGTGGCTGGAACATCGACGACCTCGAACTCGGCGAGCTGTTCGTGCCGCCGCTCGACGCGACCCTCGAGATGCTGCCCGAGCAGCAGGTCCAGAACGCTCCGGTCAACGTCGCGGTGACCACCGCGGGCGCGGCCCGGCCGTTCGTGCTCGCGATCGGCAGCAATGCCGGCCCGACGATCTTCAGCGGCGTGCCGCCGATCCTGGTCGGCAACATCTTCGCCAACCTGCCGGCGTTCTCGAGCCCGACGGGCACGTTCAACTTCTCGTTCAACGCGCCGCCGATCGGCTCGGCGGTGGGCGCGACCTGGTACAGCCAGGTCATCACGCTCGATCCGACGAACACCGCGCTGATTACGTCGAACCAGTTCCTGAACCTGTTCACGATGACGCCGTAGGCGATCTCTCGCCCTGAACGAAGGAACGGGCGCCAAGGCTCTGCCTCGGCGCCCGTTCGCGTATGGTCCCCGCCGTGCGGATCGCGCTGCTGCTCCTGCTGTTCGGCCTGCTGCTGCGGGTCCTGTTCTGGGTCGCCACGGGCGATCGCGGCGAACCGTTCGCGGCCGTGTTCCAGGGCGACGCGCCGGTCTGGCAGGCCTTGGCGCAGGCCGCGAACGCGGGTGTCGAGCACGAGCTGTTCCGTCTGCCGCTGCGGCCGCCGGGCATGTCCTGGTTCGTCGACGCGATCTGGGACGGCGGCGACGCCTCGGCCTGGAGCGTTCGCCTGGTGTTCGCCGGTCTCGCGGCCCTGATCGCACCGCTCTGCTACCTGCTGCTGCGGCGTCACGTCGCGGAGCGCACGGCGCGCACCGCCGCCGGGCTGACCGCGGCGGCGAGCTCGCTGCTGGCGCTCGGCAGCGGCCCGCACTCCGAAGTGCTCTACCTCGTGCTCGTGCTCGTCACGCTCTTCGACCAGGACCGGCTGCGAACCGCGGCGAGTTGGCCGGTCGCGCTGCGCTGGGGTCTGCTGCACGGCCTGATCTGCCTGCTGCGGGCCGAGCACGCGCTGACGTTCGCGGCGTTCGCAGGCTTGCTCGCGCTGCAGCGCGCGCCGGCCTGGCGCCGTTCACTGGCGATCGCGGCGCTCGGGTTCGCCGCCGCGCTGGTGCCATGGCAGATCGTGATGTGCGGCCGGGTCGCGGCCTACAACACCAGCAACGCCCCCCGACTGCCGGGTGCCGGAGAACGCGTGCCGGGCGCGCTGCCGTGGGACGGTGCGGCGCTCGCGCGGATCGCCGAGCTACCGGCATTCCAACGCGGCCCGGTGTTCCAGTTCGTCACCGACACCGTGCGGGTGCGCGGCGGCACCGCGGTCGGCGCCGGCGACCTCGCGATCGTCGAAGACGCCTACGACAGCTGGCCCGAGCCGCTGTCGTGCGCGTTCGTCTGCCTCTACGGCGGACTCAACTTCTTCCTCGC
Organism: Planctomycetota bacterium; assembly: GCA_020425925.1. GTDB lineage: Bacteria > Planctomycetota > UBA1135 > UBA1135 > UBA2386 > JAGQRA01. The sequence continues at coordinate 10,353 of JAGQRB010000960.1, read as the reverse complement.
GAACTCGCCGGAGGCCGACGGCGGTTTCTCGCAGGCGGCGCTGCACCGACCGCCGCCGCTGCGAGGCGGCGACACGCGCTACCCGCCGGGACTGCGCACCGTGCTGCCGCAGCAGGGCAACCTCGTGCTGAGCTACCCGCCACACCTGGAGCGGCTCGTGCACGGCTACCGCGACGGTCTGGCCGAGATCACCGCCGATCCGGCCGGCGCGCTGACCCGCACGGCGACCAAGCTCGCCCACGCCGCCGAAGGCGCGCTGCCGGGCCTCGGCGGCCTCGCCCTGCCGATCGGCCTGTCGGGTAGCCGGCGCCCGGTGGACCTCGTCACCGCCGACGGCACGCTGGCCTGGCTCTACCGCTTCGCGCTGCTGGCGGCGGCCATCGCCGGACTCTGGCGCCTTCGCCGCGAACCCTGGCTCTGGCCCTGGTTGCTGTTTCTGGCCAGCAAGCTCGCGGTCGTCGTGCTGTTCTTCGGCTATGCGCGCCAGGGCGCGCTCTGCGTGCCCGTGGTGATGCTCGGCGTCGCGGCGCTGCTCGAGCGCGCGAACCTGCTGCGGCCGAAGCTCCTGCTCGCGGGCGCGGCGGTCCTGCTCGCCGCCGAGGTCGTGCGAACGTTCACTGTCGAGGTCGCGATCACGCTGCCCGACGGCACCCCGGTGCAGCTCATGCCCGACGATCACCGCGCGGTCCGCGTCGAGTATCGCTGGGGCCGGCCCGGATGACCGAGCCTCGCCCGGGCTAGGGCGAGCCCGTGCGGGACTGTCCCTAAACACCGGCGACGGGACCGACGCCGATAGCCGCAATCCACGGGCGATGGGGCCCCATGAGGAGAGCGACCAATGGCCAAGACGGTGATGTTCATCGACGATGACGACGCATTCCTGCACATCGTCCGTCGGGTGTGCAGCGGCATGGGCAGCGTCGCCGACGTGCTCACGGCACTGAACGGATCGGAAGCGCTGACCGGTTTCGAGCAGCTGCTCGCAGCGGAATCGACTTTGCCCGACATGGTCTTCGTCGACATCAACATGCCGGTCATGGACGGGTTCGCGTTCCTGACCGCATTCGCGGCCCTGCGCGAGCACGACCCGCGCCTGCAGGTCGTCCGGCCCGTTGCGATGCTGACCTCCTCGGACCAGGAACGGGACCGCGATCGGGCCGCAGCGCTCGGCGCCGACGACTATCTCGTCAAGGGCGTCGGCCTCACCGAGATCCGGGAAGCGATCGGGAGATTCCTGGCGTGACCGCGGCCGTGATCGACCGCGCCGCGCCGCACGACGACGTCGACCAGCTGCGCGCGGCGTTCGAAGCTGCCCCGAACGGGATGCTGCTGATCGGTCGCGATCGCAAGGTGCTGCTCTGCAACCGCAAGATCGAGGAGATCTTCGGCTACGAGCGCGACGAGCTCCTCGGCAACACGGTCGAGCTGCTGATCCCGGACGGAGTCAAGGCGCCGCACCCCGAGTACGTCGCCGGCTACTTCGACGACCCGGTGCCGAGGGCCATGGGCATGGGCCGCGAGCTCTTCGGACGCCATCGGACCGGCCGACTCGTGCCGGTGGAGGTCGGCCTGCAGCCGCTGACGGCCGCGGGGCAGACGTTCGTGATCAGCTCCGTGGTCGACATCTCGCGGCGTCGCTCCGCCGAGGCGGAGATCCGACGCAAGAGCGCGGAGGTCGAGGAGTTCGCCTACCGCACCTCGCACGATCTGCGCTCGCCGCTGAAGTCGATCGTCGGCATGGCCGACTGCGTGCTCGAGGATCTCGCCGCACACGACCCGAGTTCGGCGCGGCAAGGCGTCGAGCGGATCGGAAGCCTCGCCGCGAAGCTCCTCAAACTGGTCGAGGACATCCTGACCCTGACGAAGGTCGACATCGCCGACGAGCCGATCGCCGCGTTCGACTTCACGGCCTTCGCGAGTCTCGCCGAGGACAAGTTCCGTGCCTTGCTGAAGGCCGCCGCGGTCGACCTGGTCTTCGAGTTCGGCCATCGCCAGGACCTCGTCGTCCAGCCCGCCCGACTGACCCAGGTCCTCGACAACCTGATCGGCAACGCCGCGAAGTACTGCGACCCGGGGAAACCGTCGAGGTCGGTGAAGGTGCGCACCGCCGACGACGAATCGAGGTTCGTGATCGAGGTCGAGGACAACGGCCTCGGCATCCCCGCGGATCGCCAGCCCGAGGTCTTCGGGATGTTCAAGCGCTTCCACAGCGGGCCGGTTCAGGGCAGCGGCCTCGGGCTCTACATCGTCAAGAAGCAGGTCGACAAGCTCGGCGCCGACCTCGGATTCGAGAGCGGACCGCACGGAACACGATTCCGGCTCGAACTCGACAAGGCCCCGCGCTAGCCGATCGCGCGTGGCGAACTCAGAACATCATGCTGCCGCCGAGCCAGACCTGCTGCTGCTCGAGCCGCAGGCCGCGACCGTCGTAGAGCCGCGTGTCGGTCGACGTCATACGCCCCTGGCCGAACTCGTAGCCGGCATCGAGCCACCAGTCCTCGAGGTTCCAGCGCAGCCCGACACCGGCCTCGTACGACCACTGCCAGACGCTGTCGTCGTCGTCGCCGCCGACGAACTCCTCCTTGAACGCGCCGTAGCCGACCCCGGCGCCGAAGCGCCCCAGCAGGTCGAGACGGTTGCCCTTCGAGCCGAGCAGCGGCACCTGCGGCTCGAACTCGACGCGGGGGCCGAGCGTGAGCCATTTGCGGTCGACTCCGGCGACGTCGTGCTCGATGTCGGTGTAGTCGACGCCGAGGCCGAGACGGATCGGCATCTGCCAGTCGCTGTCGTGCATCGCGTTCAGCCGCAGGTGTGGGAACACCCGGACACCTACCGCGCGCGCGGCGGCGCGGCGCGGCACCACCCCGTTGTTGAGCTGGGAGCCGGCGAAGAGGTCGTCGTCGGTCGACCAGCCGGTCGCGCGCAGGCCGGGCCCCGCTGCCGAGTCGGCCTTGCCGTCGATACCCACCCGCAGGAACGCGGCCTCGGTGCGATCGCTGAGGCTCGCGCGCGGTGCGATGACCTCGACGTTGCCGACGCCGCCTTCGACCTCGATCCGCACCGGCTCCGCGACGCCGTGGTAGCGCCGCGGCCCGGCGTCGATCCGCGCCGGCAGCCGCTGGTCGATCTTGCCGGCACTGGCAGGCGCGGGTTCCTGCGGCCGGCGGGCCGCGGCCGTCGGTGCCAGCGCCCGGACGCGGGCCAGCGCGCTGGCATAGTCGCGGCCGGAGTGCAGCTTCGCGAGCCGCTGAGCCTGGATCTCGCGCCAGCCGGCCCCTTCGGGCGAAGGAGAAGAAGCGCAGCCGGCCAGAGCAGCCAGCGTCAGCAGTTGGAGAGAGCGAAGGTGCATGGGCAGAACACCGGAATCCGGTATTGCAGGCTAGCCCACGGCCGTGCAGCACCCCGGCGACGCCGGCACGGCAGGGCCGTCGCCGCGATCATGGCGCCGCTGGTACCGCCCATCTGCGGCAGTCTCCGATCGAGACCAACGCGAACCCGGAGCGGCGGCGCCGTCACCACATGATCTGGCCGCCGTCGTGCACGATCGCCTGCCCGGTCATGCCGGCCGCGCCGTCGGAGCAGAGCCACGCGACGTGCTCGCCGATCTCTTCGGGTTCGAGGATGCGGCCGAGTGGGACCGCGCCGAGTGCGGTCCGGCGCGCCTCCTCGTAGCTCACGCTCATGCCGCGAGCCATCAGCTCCATGCCTTCGCGCGCCATCTCGGTCTCGACCCAGCCCGGGCAGATCGCGTTGACTGTGATGCGTCGCTCCGCGAGCTCGAGTGCGAGGGCCTTGGTGAAGCCGATGACCGCGTGTTTGCTCGCGCAGTAGGCGGTGTAGCCGGGCACGCCGAAGCGACCGAGCACCGAGCTGATGTTGACGATGCGGCCGCCATCGGGCAGGTGCGCGAGCGCCGCGCGAGTCGCGAAGAACGTGCCGTCGACGTTGGTGCGCACGATCGTGTCCCAGCGTTCGGGGCCGTCCGCTGCGCAGGCGTTCGGCCCGCCGGCACCGGCGTTGTTGACCAGCACGTCGAGCCCGCCGAGGCGGTCGGCGACCCGATCGACCGCCACCGCGATCCCGCGTTCGTCGGTGATGTCACCGACCTCGGCAACCGCCTCGAGACCGTCGGCCGCGAGCGCCGCAACCGTGCGCTCGAGCGGCTCGCCGCGTCGTCCCAGCACCGCGACCCGGTGACCAGCCGCGGCCAACCGCGCCGCGATGCCGGCGCCGATCCCGGTGCCGCCACCCGTGACGAGGCAACGGCGCGCCATCAGACCGCCTCCCGCAGCATGCCGGCGAGCGCGTCGATCGCCTTGCCGATCCCGGTCGCGACCTCGTCGACCCGCGCGTCGAACATGTACGCCGGCGTCGTCACGATCCGGTTGTCGGCATCGACGACGCAATCGTCGACCGCGCACTCGACGTGTCGCGCACCGGCGGCCACGAGCGCCGCGGCGGTGTCGGCGTCCCGGCCGATCGTCAGCCGCGGCGCCGCGGTACGCCCGAGGGCGAGCGCGACGACGGCCGGCGCGATGCAGAGCGCGGCGATCGGCTTCTTCGCCGCGTGCACCTCCCGCAGCAGGCGCAGCAGCTCGGGTCGGACACTGCCGGCCGCGCCCTGGCTCGCGAAATCGCTGAGGTTCTTCGCCGCGCCGAAGCCGCCCGGCAGCGCCACGGCGTCGACCGCGGCAGCCGTGAGCTCGGCGAGGTCCGTGATCCGGCCGCGCGCGATGCGCGCCGACTCGGTGAGGATGTCGCGCCCGGCGCCGGTATCGGGCGCGCGGCGACGGTGATCGATCACGTCGGCCTGCGGTCCGGACGGCGCGACGCACACCGTCTCGAGCCCGTGGCGCTGCAGGTGCATCAGGGTCAGGACCGCTTCGTGGATCTCACTTCCATCGAGGAATCCGCACCCGGAGAGTACGACGGCGACTTTCGGTGCCATGCCGCCATCATGCAGGCCCGGCGCGACCCCGTCACCCATCGCGCCCGGGCTTCGACGCGCCGGGAATCAGCGGCTCACGGAGTCGCTGCGACCACGATGCGCGCGGTCTGGACCTGCCCGAGGATGTCGAGCGCCGCGACCCGATAGGCCTCGGCCAGCGTCGGGAAGTTGAAGATCGACTCGAGGAAGATGTTGACGTCGTTGCCGTTCATGATGGCCATCTGTGCCAGATGGACCAGCTCGGTGGCGCCCTCGCCGATGATCTGGCAGCCGACGACCCGCAGGCTGTCGGGCGCGGCGATGAGCTTCAGCAATCCGTCCGGGACGTTCGCGATCTGCCCGCGGGCGAGCTCGGCGAACCGCGAGCGACCGACGAAGCAGCTGCCGAACTGGGCGGCCGCCTTGACCTCGTCGAGGCCGATGCTCGAGATCTCCGGGATCGTGTAGATGCCGACCGGAATCGAATCGAAGGTCTCGTGGCGGGGCAGATCGAGGGCGACCCGCATCGCGCGTCGGCCCTGGTCCATCGCCGCCGACGCCAACGCCGGCGGACCGATCACGTCGCCGACCGCGAAGATGTGCGGCACAGCGGTTCGGCAATCGGCGTCGACCGGGACGTGGCCACGCGCGCTGGCCTCGAGTCCCGCCGCCTCGATGCACAGGCCCTCGAGGTTGGCGACCCGCCCGAGCGCGAAAAGCAGCTTGTCGCTCTTCAGCTCCCAGCCGTTGTCGAGCGTGGTGCGCACGCAGTCGACCCCGTCCCACTCGACCTTGGTCGCGGTCGCGCCGCCGAGGTAGGTGCAGCCAGGGTGGGAATTGAACGAGTCGACGAAGATCTCGAGGATCTCCTGGTCGAGGAACGACAGCGGTCGCGGCGCACGGTCGACCATCGTGACCTCGACGCCGAGGGCCGCGAAGATCGTCGCGTACTCGGAGGCGATCACGCCGCCGCCGAGCACGGTCAGCGACTTCGGCAGATAGGCCATGCTGAGGATCGAATCGCTGTCGAGCACGTGCTCGTGGTCGATCGGGATCTCGCCGGGCGAGCGCGGCCGCGAGCCTGCAGCGATCACGATGATCTCGCCGCGCACCAACCGCATCGCACCGTAGATCGACTCGACCGCGATCGTGTGCGGGTCGACGAAGCTGGCGCGGCCGTGGATCTGCTCGATGCCGTTGCGCTCGAGTTGCTGCCCCATGTAGCCGACGTGCGCCTCGACGACGCGTTCCATCCGGTCCATGAGGCTCGCGAGCTGGGTGTCGCCGGGGACCTCGATGTCGATGTGGTGGCCGATGCGGGCCCGGAACCCCATCAGGTGCGCTGCGGTCTCGCGCAGCGTCTTGCTCGGGATCGTTCCGCGATGGACGCACGCACCGCCGACGCCGCGATCGCGCTCGATCACACAGACACGTTTGCCGACCTTGGCGGCCTGCACTGCGGCCTTCTGGCCGGCCGGGCCGCTGCCGATCACGACGACGTCCCAGAGATCGGGCTCGCCTGTCGATCCGTTCGTCACCGCATCCCCTCCGTCACCAGCAACGCGCGTTCGCTCAGACCGAGCAGCTCGTCGAGCTGATCGGAATACATGTTGAGTCCGGCGAGCACCGGGTGGATCTGCAGCTCGTCGAGCGAGGTCTGGTCGTAGAACTGACTCGGCACGACGTGGTTCGCGATCCGATCGGCGAGGCAGACCGACATCGCCATCTCCTGGAAGCTCGTCGCCTTCTGCCAGTCGTGGTGGAACTCGATCGCCTCGCCGATCTGATCGGGCAGCTGCCACTCGACCGCCAGCATCTTGCCCGCCGCCAGGTGCTGATCCTCGACCGCGCCGAGCAGCTCCGGCACACCGATGCGCAGCGCGCGCTTGCCGACCAGACGGTCGATGCTGTCGAGCAGCACGGCCTTGCCGATGTCGTGCAGCAGGCCGCACATGAACGCGGTCTCGACATTGCGCCGACGCATCCGCGCGATCTCCTTGGTGAAGAAGCCGCAGAGCACCGAGTGGTTCCAGAGCTCGGAGAGCAGTTCGGCGCACGCCGGGTTGCCGAACATCCGACCGCGCACCGAGATCGCCATCGCGATCTCGGTGATGAGTTGCAGGCCCAGTCGGCTGACCGCCTGCTGCAACGAGGTGCAGGGCACCTGACCGACGTACGCCGCCGAGTTCGCGACGCGCAGCACGTTCGAAGCGATCGTCTGGTCGTTGTGGATCACCGACGAGAGCTTGGCTGCGTCGGTGTCCTCCTGTTGGCAGAGGTTCATGACCTCGGCCGCGGTTCCGGGCATCGTCGGCAGCTGCAGTTGCTTCTCGGCGATCTTCCGGGCAAAGATCTGGGAGAGGTCGGCGGTCGCGATACTCATCGCTCCATTCATCGACCACTCGCGCGACCGGAATGAGCACGGAATGGAGACACCGTGGCGACCGCTCCGGACGGGGGTGGTTGCGCCCGCCCGCCGAGTGCGAACAATCCGGGATTCTCCGGACCCACCCGACCCGATGCGCCACCTCTCGCCGTACGCTCTGCTCGCCCCGCTCGCCGCGCTCGCCCTGGCCGCCACCGCGACGGCGCAACGGCCCGCGACCTGGCAGGACCTCGCCGTCCCCGGCGGCATCGACCCTGCGAGGCTCGACAGCCGCGGCAAGATCGTGCTCTACCGCGACGGCCTCGATCTGCGGGTCTTCGGCGCCCAGCACCGCCGCTGGCAGTCCCTGACGGCCGGTCCGAACGCGGCCTACCGGCTGATGAACGACTGCCTGCTGGTGCAGGACGGCGCGACCTGGACGGCGTTCTCGAGCTACACCGGCCGCTTCGCGCCGCTCGCGGTCTCCGCGGCCGCGGTGCTCGTGAACCCGGCCTCGCAGGTCAACGACTCGATCCTGCTGGTCGTCGACGGCAACACCTCGCACGCGTTCAGCTGCTTCACCGGCGCGTGGGTTCCGCGCTCGGTGAGTTCCTCTACGGGTTTCGCCGTAGGTCGCCACGTCGCGCTCGCGGCCGACGGCAACCAGCTGAGCGGATTCGATGCCTTCAGCGGACAATGGCACGATGTGACGGTCGCGAACGCACCGCTGGCGCTCGATTGCGACGGCAGCGTCGGCCTCGCTTTCGACGCGCAGGAGGTCCACGGTTTCTCGGCGCTGCATCGGACCTGGCAGACCCACGCGTTGCCGGCCGGCGCGCTGCTGGCGCGCGACGACGACTGGGCGTTGTTCTACAGCGGCGCCGAGATGCTCGGCTACAGCGGCATCCGCGCCGGCTTCGCCAGCCTGCCGCTCGGGGCCAGCGCGGTGCCACACCGCGCCGATCTGTTCGCACTGGCCGCGACCGCGGCCGGCTTCGTCGCCTTCTCGGCGCCGCGCGGCACGTTCACGACGACCGGGGCAGCGACCACGGCGGTGACCCGCACCGGCGCCGCGACCGCGGTGTTCTCCGACGGCGCCCTGGTGATCGGCTACAGCGCGGCGCTCGCGACCAGCGCCTCGATCCAGGTCGCGTCGGCCGGCGAGACCGTGGCGAGCGCGGTCGCGACCGCGGTCGACCTCGGCACCGGGCTGCCGCACGTCTACAGCAGCCTGCTCGGCAGCTGGTACCAGGTGCCGGCGGGCGTTCCGCCCCAGTCCCCGCTGACGACCTCGAACTGCGTCCTGCTCGCGGCGGCGAACGGCGCCTACGCGTTCTCGGCCCGCACCGGCGCGTTCGTGCCGCTGCCGGGCGCAGGCCTGGTGCTGGTCGGCAACGACCAGAGCGCGGTCGCGGCGGCCTGGGACGCGACCCACCTGCACGCCTTCGACACCCGCACCGACACCTGGCGCAGCAAGCCGCGGACGTCGGCGGGCCCGCCGACGGTGCAGATCTGGCGCACCGCGATGTACGCGATCGACGGCGCGACCGCGCACGGTTTCGGAACGCAGGCCGGCGTCTGGGACTCGCTCTCGCTGCCCGAGATCTATGCCAACGGGCGGGCGAACTCGGAGAGCTCGCGCGTCGTGACGGCGACCCACGTCTTCGCGCACGCGGCGGTGCCGGGGACCCTGCCGAGCGCACAGTTCCCCGAGTTCCGCCGCGTCCAGCCGCGCGGCGCCGACGCGCGCTTCACCGTCGCGCTCGCCGGTGGCGGAATCGCGGTGCTCGCCGGTGGCTTCTTCACCGCGACCGCGACGCCGATCGCGGGACTCGGCGAGCTCCGGATCTCGGCGCCGCTCGCGACGCTGCTGCTGGTTGCACCCGGTGGCAGCGAGCTCGCCACCGCCGCGCTCGCGCTGCCGAACGACCCGGCCCTCGCCGGCCTCGAGCTCGGCTTCCAGGCGCTGGCCGTGCCGGCCGCCGGCGCCGCCTACCTCGACGACGCGGTCGGGCTCTACGTGCTGTAGCCCGCGATACACCCCACCAGAACAGGGAGCGGCACCCGAATGCCGATGACGCCCGTATGGGGCGTCTCGAGGTGACGATCGCCGACGGCGGCATGCTGGCGCGGGTGCAGGTGCACCGGGGCCCGCCGTCCGCGCTCGCCGAGCTGCGCGCCGCCCTCGCCGCCGCCGGTGTGGTCCGCGGCATCGACGAGCCCGCGCTGCAACGGCTGGCGCAGCGGCTCGACGACCCGCTGACCGAGCTCGCGCTCGAGATCGCACACGGCAGCTCACCGATCGACGGCGACGACGGCCGCCTGCAGGGCGACCTGCTCGGCGGCCGTATCGCCGGTGTCGCCGCCGCCGATGGCAGCATCGACTTCCGCGAACGCCACGGACTGCGCGCCGCCGCGGTCGGCGATGTCGTCGCCGAGATCCTGCCGGCGACGACGGGCACGGCGGGCCACGACGTGCGGGGTCGCGCGCTGCCGAGTCGACCCGGCAAGCCGCACCGCCAGAAGGCCGGGCGCGGCGTGCGGCGCGAGGGCGACGCGCTGATCGCGACCGTCGACGGCGTCGTGCTCTGCACCGACACGACGATCGACGTCGTGCCGCTCCACGTCCACGCCGGCGATGTCGACTACCGTTCCGGCAACCTCCACACCAAGGGCGCCCTCGTCGTCCAGGGTGACGTCGGCGACGGCTTCGCCGTCACCGCCGGCGGCGACCTCGTCATCGCCGGTACGCTGCAGGGCAGCAAGGCACGCGCCGGCGGCCGGATCGAGGTCGAACGCGGCATCGTCGGCGCCACCGCGAGCGCGCGCAGCGGGTCCGACATCCGCTGTCACCACGCCACGGCGGCCCGACTCGTGGCCGAGAACACGATCGAGATCACCGACCAGTGCATGCAGGCCTCGGTGCACGCTCCGCGCATCCACGTCGCCGGCGAGCGCGGCGCGGTGCGCGGCGGCGAGCTGCGTTGCTGCACCAGCATCGACGTCACGACCGCCGGATCGGCGGCAGGGATCCGGACCGTGCTCGTCGCCGGCGACCCGC
>JAGQRB010000096.1 GCA_020425925.1 Planctomycetota bacterium | reverse complement strand
GTCGTCGAGATAGCGCGTCGACAGGAAGACGTTGCTGGCGACGTCCGGCGCCTCGTCGTGGATCCGCCGGAGCCAGCGTTCCTTGTCGGACGCGTCGGCCGGCAGCGGCGCGAGCTCGACGTGCTCCTCGGCGCAGCACGATGCCGCCGCTGCCCCCGTCGAGGCCGCGGCGCCCGGAATGCGCTCGGGTTCGGGCGCGCAACCGCCCGCCAGCCCGGCGACGAACGTGGCGAGGAGGATCGCGGCGGGCGCGATGGTTCGGATCCGGCAGGCATGCATCGGTGGCCAGGGTAACGGGGCGACGTCAGGGCGTCAGGGCGGGGGCGCGCGGGTTGCGACGGAACCCGGGCAACCATCGGCAAGGGTCGCGCGGTAGGCTGACTTCGGTCACGATGCGCCGCCGCGTGTTGATCTTCCTGTCGGTTGCCGCCGGTGCGTGGCTCCTGCTGACGTTCGCGCTCTGGCTGCTGCAGGACCGCATCGTGTTCCCCGGAGCCTGGCGCGGCCACCGACCGGTCGACGTGAGCGGGGTCCGGACGTTCGAGCTGGCGGGGGCGGCCGGGCCGTTCCGGGTCGCCGAGCGCGCGCCCGAACGGCCGCGCGCGGTGCTGCTGTTCTTCGTCGGCAACGGCGAGGACCTCGCCAGCGCCGCGCGTCGGGCCGCCGGGTTCGCGCGCCACGGACTGCTCGTGATCGCCCCGGAGTACCCGGGCTACGGCGGCAGCGCCGGCGAACCCGGCGTCGCGTCGCTGCACGACGTCGCCCTCCGCACCGCGGAGTACGCGGCCGGCATCGCCACCGCGCGCGGGCTGCCGCTGGTCGTCGGCGGCATCTCGCTCGGCTCGTTCTGCGCCGTGCGGGTCGCCGCCGAGCGCGAGGTCGCGCGGCTGTTCCTGGCGGCACCGCCGACCAACCTGGTCGACGCGGCGCGGGCGCGGTTCTGGTGGTTGCCGATCGGTCTGCTGCTGCGGCACCGGTTCGACAGCACCGCGATCGCGCCGCAGGTGCAATGCCCGGTGCTGGTGGTGCACGGCGATGCCGACGCGATCGTGCCGATCGCGCTCGGCGAACGACTGGCGGCGGCGTTCGCGAACGCCGAGTTCGTGCGCGTTCCCGCGGCGGGCCACAACGACCTGCCGCTCGAACCCGGCAATCCGGTCGGTGATCGGATCGGCCGGTTCCTGCGCGGCGACTGACCCGATGAAGGTGTCGCCCTGAAGCTCCGGCGCAACTCGCGCGGCCTCGATGCCGCGACGCTCGGCCTCGCGCTGCTCGTCGGCCTGCTCGGTCTGTTCGCCGGGCTGTCGTGGCAGCCGGACTACACCGACCGGTTGCGCGACGACGCGTTCTACGAGTTCAGCTGGGCCGCGAACGTCGCCGCCGGCCGCGGTCCGGTCGTCAGCGATGGTGTGACGACGAGCGGCGTGCAGCTGCTGTGGTCGGTGCTGCTGGTGCCGGTCGCGTTCTGCTGCGGCGCCGCGGCGCTGCCGTTGGTCGCGCCGTGGCTCGGCCTGCTGCTGCACCTCGGCGCTGCCGGCGTGATCGCGGTCGCCGGCCGGCGCTCGTCCGGCGCATTGGCGGCGGCGGCCGCGGCGCTCTGTTGGCTCGGCAATCCGCTGCTGGTGCGCGAGGCGCAGAACGGCCAGGAGACCGCGCTCGCGGCGTTCTGTGCCGTCCTGCTGTGGTTCGCGCGGCGCGGCCGCGAGCGCTGGTTCTTCGTCAGCGGCGCGCTCGCGACGTTCGCCCGCACCGATCTGTTCGCACTGTTCGCTTTGCTCGCGCTGGCGCGTCTGCGGCGGCACGGCTGGCGCACGCTGCTCGCGCCGACCGCGACGCTCGCCGCGCTGTTCGCGATCAACCGGGCGCTCGGCGGCTCGGTGCTGCCCGACTCCGGCGCACCGATGGCCTGGCTGTGGCACGCCAACTTCGCCGCCACCGACCCGACCGCCGGCGAGACACTCGCGCGCTGGTGGTGGTTCGGGCGCCCGGCCCTGCTCGGTGGGCCGTGGCAGCTCGCCGGTGCTGCGGGTGCCGGGCTCTGCATCGGGGTGCTGCTGCGGGCCGTGGTCGGGCACCGCGCAGTGCCTTGGCGCGGCCTGCCGCTCGCCGCCGTCGTGATCGCGCTCGCGCTCGGCGCCGCCGACCTCGTCGTTCCGCTGTTCGCCGGCTTCTTCGCGCTCGTGTTGCCCGCGAACGGCAGCCGGCCGCTGCCGCGCGATCTGCTCGCGCTGGTGCTCGGTGCCGGGGCGATCGTCGCGTTGCACTGGGCGGTACGGTGGTATCCGCGCGACTACTACGCAGCACCGCTGGCGCTGCTGACGATCGCGGCGCTGCTGCGCCTGGGTCGGGTGCGCTGGCTCGTGACGGTGGTCGCGATCTCCCAGCTCGTCGACCTGGTGCGCATTCGCCCCGAACCGCTCGGCGGTCAGCGCGCGATGGCGCTCGCGGCGCACGGTCTCGGCGAGCTGCTGCCGGCCGGCGAACGGGTGGCGTCGTTCAACTCGGGGCTGCTGACGTTCGAGGCCGACGTGCTGCCGCGCGGTGACGTCGGCGACGGCACGCCGCGCGGCGTCGTCAACCTCGACGGCGTGGTCGACGCCCGCGCGTTCGCGGCGCTGCAGCGTCACGCGGTGCTGGACTGGCTCGACGATCTCGACGTGCGCTTCCTGGTCGACGATCCGCGGCAGTTCGCCAGCGACCCGCGGCAGCCGCACGCCAACGGCCGCTGGCTGGCGCCGGACTTCGATGCCGCGACTGCGCTGCGGGTGCTCGCGCGCTTCGAGGTGCCGGATCACCCGCCGGCAGTGCTCTACTGGCGCGTCGGCCGCGGCGTCGCGCCGCCGATCCCGAGCCGGTCGCGCGATCTCGGCCCGTTCGCCGGCGGGCGGGCAGTGCTGTGGGCCGCCGCGGTCGGGCAGACCCTCGAGAGCGAGTCGGCGGCGGGGGAGCGCGCCGCGCTCGCCGTCGCGGCCGTCGACGGCGCGATCGTCGTGTTCGTGCCGCCGGCGCGGCTCGGCAGCGGGCGACTGTTCGTACGCGGCGAAACGACGCCGGTATTGACCCTGCCGAGGTTGTGACGCGGCGTCGCCTGGGCTCCAATCCGGCCACACCTCGTCAGGGAGCCATGACCAGCCGCCTCACGCTCAGCGAACAGTTCTTCCGCGACCAGGCCGACCACGGTGCTACCGGTGGCCTGTCGACCGTGCTCAACCGCTTCAGCCTGATCGGCCGCATGCTCGCCAGCGAGATCATGCGCGCGGGCTTCGTCGGCAAGCTCGGTTACACCGGCACGACCAACGTACAGGACGAGAACGTCCGCCAGCTCGACGTGATCGGCAACGACACCGTCAACACGGTGTTCGACGCGATCCCGATGATCGCCGGCATCGCCAGCGAGGAGATGGAGGACGTCCATCTGCCCGACGGCTGCGAGGACGGCAAGTACATCATCGCCACCGATCCGCTCGACGGCTCCGGCAACGTCGACGTCGCCGGCCAGATGGGCACGATCTTCGGCATCTACAAGCGGCTCTCGAGCTCGGGCCGACCGACGATGGCGGACTTCCTGCAGCCGGGCCGCAACCTCGTGGCCGCCGGCTACGTGCTCTACGGACCCTGCACGATGATGGTCTACAGCGCCGGCGGGCCGGTGCACGGCTTCACGCTCGACCGCTCGATCGGCACGTTCTTCCTGACGCATCCGAACATCCGGATTCCCGAAGGCGCCGGTGCCTACGCCGTCAACGAGGCCAACGAGCGCAAGTGGAGCGACAAGACGCAGGCGATGGTGCGCGCGTTCCGGCGCGGTGAGACCGACTGCGGTCCGCGCGCCGCGCGTTACTCGGGTGCGCTCGTCGGCGACTTCCACCGCACGCTCCTGAAGGGCGGCATCTACATGTATCCCGGCGAGGTTCAGAAGCCCGCCGGCAAGCTGCGGCTGCTCTACGAGAATGGCCCGCTCGCGTTCCTGTGCGAGAAGGCCGGCGGCCTCGGCAGCGACGGCACCCGGTCGATCCTCGACATCGTGCCCGAGCAGCTGCACCAGCGCACGCCGCTATTCCTCGGCAGCAAGGGCGACGTCGAGGAGGCGGTCCGTCGCCTGGCGTAGAATTCCCTCGCGTCGGTGTTCGCCGTGGGCGAGGATCGCGCGCCATGAAAACCATCGAAGTCATGAGCACGGCGCCGCGCACCGTGCGGGTCGTCGATCGACTCGACGCCGCGGCGCGGACGCTCTGGGAAGCGGATTGCGGGGTCGTTCCGGTCGTCGACGCGAGCGGTGAGCTGGTCGGCATCGTGACCGATCGCGACCTCTGCATGGCGTCCTACACCCAGGGCCGGTCGTTGACCGAGATCCCGGTTGCGGCCGTGATGTCGCAGCAGCTCGCCACCTGTCGCCCCGACGAGCCGTTGAGCGACGTCATGCAGACGATGCAGCGACTGCGCGTGCACCGGCTGCCGGTGGTCGACGCGCACGGCAAGCTGGTCGGCATGATCTCGACCAACGACCTGGTGCGCGCCGCCCACGCGCGGCCGGCGGCCGTCGACCCCGTCGCCTCCTGATCGAGGATCCCCTGGATCGCCCCCCGGCAAGAGCCGCAGCCGCTGCCGGCGTCGCAGGCGATAGCGACCTCCTCGAGGGTCCGCGCCCCCCGGCGGGCGCAGGCGATCACCTGCCGGCGGGTGACCGTGTTGCAGTGGCAGAGGAGCACGTCGGCGTCGCCGCCTGGACCTGACCCATGGGACATCCGCGCCCTCAGTGCGAGGTCTCGTCGCCGGCGACGAACTCCGATCCGTTCCAGGTGTAGTGGG
>JAGQRB010000959.1 GCA_020425925.1 Planctomycetota bacterium | reverse complement strand
GGCCGAGCGGCGGGAAGCCCAGCCGCGCGTCGCCGCGGTCGGAGCCGGCGAGGCGGCGATCGGCGGTCGCCGCCAGCGCGGCGCACAGCGCGCCCGCGAGCTGATTGTAGGCGTCCGGACCGAGGCTGCGCGGCCGCGACTCGCCGCTGAGCTGCGGCCACCAGTCGCGGATCGTCTCGTACGCCGCGGTGAACTCGGCGATCGGCAGCGCCGCCATCGGCACCGCGTCGTCGCCGTCCCGGATCGACAGCTCGAGCCGCGCCCCCGCGTCGCCGCAGCGGCGGGCGACCTCGAGCAGCTCGAACCACGAGCCCGGGTGCAGCAGCCAGCGCGCCTCGAGCTCCCCACGGTCGAGGGCTGCTTCGAGATCGTCGACCGAAGTCAGCATCATCGGATCTTCACGGATGGCCGTCGCCGTCCGGCGCGAGGGCGAGGTCGGGGCCGCAGCTTGCGGTGTGGCACCCTTCGACAACCTACCGTCTCCGCACCGGCGGCGCGACGTCGATTCTCCGTCGGGCGGGCGCTGTCCGGACCCTGGCGCCGGTCGGCAGCGCCCGTTGCGGTCGACGCCATGGCGCCGACGCGACCGCAGCACGCTGTTGTGGCGAACGGGTGGAGGTAATCTCGCAGGGCGGACGATAGTTCTTGCGGCTGCCGCCGAGCGGCCCTTCGCTCGCCAACCTCATGAAGCGCGATCTCCCGATCACCCTCGCGATGGTGTCGTACAACAAGCACGACACCATCGACCTGTCCATCGAGTCGGCCGCGAAGGGCAGCATGCGCCCGGACTTCCTGGTGATCTCCGACGACGGCTCGAGCGACGGGACCACCGAGGTCGCCGAACGCACGGCGGCGAAGTTCGGGATTCCGTGCCGCATCATCCACAACCTGCGGGTCGGTCGTTTCCGGCTGCAGACGATGCGCAACACGGTGGTCGCGAACGCGCTCAACGGCGTCGTCTTCATCTCCGACTCGGACTGCATCTTCGGCGAGCACTGCGTCGAGTCGCACTGGGAGATCCACCGCCAGCACCCGTTCGCGATCGGCACCGGGCCGCGCTACGAGTATCTCGAGGGCAACTCGGGGCCGTTCAAGGCGACGTTCCAGACGCTCGAGTACGCGCACTTCCCTGCCGGCCACTACTGCACGCCGGTCGGCGCGAACTTCTCGTTCCGCAAGACGACCTGGAAACGGCTCGGCGGTTTCGACCGGGCCTACGAGGGCGCCTACGGCATGGACGAGTTCCAGTTCAGCCTGTCGGCGGAAAGCGCTGGCGCCGTATGCGTGTCCGACCCCGGGGCCTACCTGTTCCACATCCCGCACGACACGCTGTTCGGCAGCCGCGGCGCCTGGCGCAATATCGGCGTCTTCAACGACACCTACGGCCGCAACCACATCGAGGAGGAGCGCGTGTTCGTCGAGGATCGCTCGGTCCCGTGGTACGTGCGCGGCATGCGCAAGCGTCCGATCCTCGGCGATCGGGTCGAGCTCGACGAGTGGGGCGCGCCCGCGGGTTTCGTGCCGCCGCCCGACATCGAGCTGGCGCGCAGCCTGCGACCGCTGGTCGCGCCGGTGGAGCGCTACCTCGAGACCAGGGGGGCCGAGGACCTGGTCGCGCTGAAGCACCTCGTCGCCGGCCTCGACTGGCGACGCCACGGCCACACCACCCCGGCGCACGTCAAGTTCGGCGAGCTGCACCACCTGATGAACGACTACAAGGACCTGCAGGACCTCGAGAACCGCCTGAAGTGGTGGCTCGACAATGCGCGAGTCCTCGCGCGCGGCGAGGCGCCGCAGCCTGAACACACACGATGAAGATCTGCATCATCAGCTACGAGTACGAGCCGTTCCCGGGCGGCGGTATCGCGACCTATCACAACGCCGCGGCCAAGATCCTCGCGGCCGCGGGTCACGAGGTCCACGTCGTCACCAACTTCGCGAATCACGGCAGCTATCTGCCGCAGCACACGCACCGGCTCTGGACCGACGGCAATCTGACGATCCACCGCCTGTTCCATTTCGACGAGCGCCGTGAGGTCCGCCGCGATCAGCAGTTCCTCGACGTCGTGCCGCACCGTTACGGCGATCGCGGTCGGCTGTGGGCCTCTGAGTCCTCGAACATCGCGGGCATCCAGGCCGCCGCCTACGTCGAGCAGCTCCACCTCGATCGCGGGCTCGACGTGATCGAGAGCCCGGAGTTCTTCGCCGAGGCGTTCTACGTGATCCGCGCGCGCCACAGCGGCCGCCGAGCGAGCTTCCCGCCGGTCTGCGTGCACGGCCACGTCAGCTCGCGGATCGCGTTCGCAACCAACCGCCACCCGTGGGAACTCGGCTACCACCCGCATCGGCAGATGATGCTGCGCGAGGAGTACTGCGTGCAGAACGCCGATGCACTGCTGACGCCGTCGCACGCGCTGATGGCGCGCTACCGCGAGCAGTTCGGCGACCGGCTGCCCGAGCTGCAGCGCACGATCCCGTACTTCCTCGACCTGCCGTCGGCAGGGCAGCAGCTGCCGCGGGAGCTCGAGGGCGGCGGTCGCTTCCTGGTGTGCGTCGGTCGCATCGAACCACGCAAGGGCTCGGACGACGCCATGCGCGCATTCGCCCGGTTGGCGAGCGACTACCCCGACCTCAAGCTGGCATTCCTCGGCAAGGAGATGTGGCACCAGGGCGAGTCGGTCGACGAGGTCGTCGAGGCGCTGGTACCGGCCGGCATCCGGAACCGCGTGCTCCGGCTCGGCAACGTGCCGCGCGAGCAGGCGCTGGCGGCGATGCAGCGCGCCGCCGCGTTCCTGCACCCGGCACCCTGGGACAACTATCCGTGTGCCACGCTCGAGGCGATGGGAGTCGGCGCGATGTGCGTGGTGTCCGATCAGGGCGGACAGGCCGAGATGGTCGAGCACGGCAGGACCGGCCTGGTCCACCGCGCCGGCGACGTCGACGGTCTCGTCGCGGCGATCCGGACCGCGCTCGACGATGCCGACGCGGTCGCGGGCTGGCGCCAGGCGGCGCGGGCCCACGCCCTCGAGCTGACCGATGCGGAGCGGCTGGTGGCAGCCAAGATCGAGCTGTTCGAGGCCATGCTGGCGCGCGAGGCGGAGGCGCGCACGACGCTGGCGGATCGCTTCTTCCTGCCGCCGGCGCTGCATCCGCTCGACGTGCCGCCGGCGTTGCCCGGTCGCGGCGTCGTCGTGATCGACGCCGGTGGTCAGCCGGCCGACCGCTACGGTTCGACGCGCGCCTCGATCGATGCCGAGCTGCGCGGCTCGCCGGGATGGCGGGTCGTCGTGCTCCGCGATCCGAGCCAGAGCGTCGACACCCCGGCCGGCTGGACGACGCGCACGACGATCGATGCGCCGGCTTGGAACGAGCTCGAGGACGACGACACCGTCGTCTGGGTGCTCGCCGGCGTGCGCTTCGATCTCGGCCGCCTGCGCGACGTCGCGCACCAGCCGGGCGATGCGCCGGTGCCGTGCGGCTCGTTCGCCTGGCTGCGTCCGGCCAGCGCCCAGGTTTTCCCCTACTCGCCGGACTGCGGCTTCGAGGACCTGCTGATCGGCGGTCACGTGCTGCCGCCGGTGTTCGCGGTCAAGGCGCGGCATCTGCGGCGCGTGCGGTCGCTGTCGGGGCTGTTCGAGGCGACGCAGCGGCTCGCCGCGCTGCTCGCGGCGGTGTCCGCCGCCAATGACATGATGCTGCAGCACACCGGAGAGGTGCTCGGCGACTTCTACGGCGACCTGCCGCTCGTCAGCGACGACGTTCAGCTGCGCGCGATCGGTTTCCTCGAGATCCTCGGGCTGATGCCGCGGCGGATGACGATGGTGGGCAACCTCGTCGAGGTCCCGAACGCGCCGGTCGCGCCGCCACCGGCGCCGCCGGCTCAGGCGCCTGCCGCCGCCGGCAGCGAGGGCCAGCAGCCGGCCGCCAGTACGCCCGCGAACAACGGCAACGTCTCACCGGTGGCCGATCTCGCCACGCTCGAGAAGGTCTACTACGAGCACATGCGACTGAAGGAGCTCGGCGTCGTGCGGATGATCCGCAAGCTCGGTCTGTTCGACGTCGCCCGCAAGGTGATGCCGGGCAGCAAGAAGTTCATCGGGCCGGGGAAGGCGCCGAGCTGACCTCGGGACGCTCCCGCTCGCCGGCGGTCGCGAGCTTGCGCCCGCCGCGGAAGATGTCGCGGTAGGCGCGATTCTGCAATTCGCCCATCTTCTCCCAGGCGAAGTCGAGCGCGCGCGCGCGGGCGGCTTCGCCGATCCGCGCGGTGTACTCACGGCTGTCGCAGATGCGGCGGATCGCGGCGACCGCGGCGTCGATGTCACCGGGCGGCACGAGCTCGCCGCAGCCTTCGCTGACGTATTCGGGCGTGCCGCCGGTACGGGTGCTGATCACGCCGGTGCCGCAGCTCATCGCCTCGAGCATCGCGTTGTTCGCGGTCGACATCGACAGCGGCAGGAACAGCGCGTGGGCGCTGCGGTACTCCTCGAGCAGCTGGGCGTCGGGGATCTTCGTCATCACCGTGGTGTTCGGCAGCGGCTCGAACTCGGCGACGCGGTCGGGAAACGTGACGATCCGGAACTTCGCCGGCAACCCGGCCGCGGCGCACTTCCTGATCGTGGCCTTCGCCATCTCGATGTCGCGCAGCCAGACGCCGACGAACAGGAAGGTCGGCTCCGGACGCCGCGGCACCGCGGCGTCCGGCTTCCAGTGCTCGACCGCGACGCCGTGTGGCACGCAGAAGATCTTCTCGCGCGGCACGAACTGGCTCATGTACGGAATCTGCGACTCCGCCATCACGATGATGCCGTCGAGGCCGCGGATGTAGGTCTTGTCCTCGACGTGACCGTCGAGGAACTCGGGCGGCTGGTGGAACGAGGCGACGAACTTGTTGTTCCAGCGCCAGCGCCACTGTGAACAGATGCGGACGTCGTTCTCGGCGTAGAACCAGTGGAACAGCAGGTGCGCCGGGAACATCGCGGCGCGCGCGCAGATCGCGATCTCGCGCCGCATCGCCCAACCCGAGTACCACGGCGTGTGGTAGGCCTTCGTACTGTCGAGACGCTCGTGCTTGATCTTGCCCGTCAGGCGGTAGAGCGGGCCGTCGACGTAGGGCTTCGCGTCGACGTACTTGGCGAGCTGGTCGTAGCCCGAATGGGCCGCGTGGTGCTCGATGTGGTTGTAGATCAGACGGACGGGCATCGCTCGGGTCGGGTGGGCAGAGGGGTGGGAGCACCATAACGGGTGCTCCGCGATCGTCCACCGCGCGGATCGGGGCCCGGTCAGCCCCGGTCAGCTCCGGTCGGCTCCGGTCGGCCGGTAGGCTGCGCGGAAGACGTCGTAGTTATCGGCGATGCCGGCGGGCGGCTTCATCCGGAGATGACCGAACCAGCTCGGCTCGGCGGCAATCCGCTCGATCGCCCTACGCAGCGCGTCGATGTCACCGGCCGGAAACAATGCGCCGTTCTCGTCATGTCGGATGACCTCGCGGAGGCCGCCGAGAGCGGACGCCAGTACGGGAACTCCCGCAGCGAACGCCTCGAGGACGACGAAAGGCGTGTTCTCGTACCAGGTGCTCGGCACGATCAGCAGGTCCATCTCGGCGAAGACACGCGGCGTGTCGGCGGCAGCGTAGGCGCCGGCGAACCGGATCCGAGGGTCGTCGGCGGCGCGGGCCATGGTCCGGTCGATGTAGTCCTGGAACATCGGTTCGGCAGTGCGGCCGTGCACCGTGAGTTCGATGGCGGCATCGGTTCCGAGCACGGCTTCGACCGCGAGGTGGGGCGCCTTCCAGGGCGAGAGCACGCCGCAGAAGGCGAGCCGGAGCGGCGCGCGCGGCCGCGTCGCCGGGATCGGCACGATGCGGTCGGGCGCGAGCCCGTACGGCACGACGGTCATGCGGTCGCGCGGCAGGCCGTTGTCGGCGAACACACCGGCGAGGAACCGCGATGGCGCGATGATCGCATCGGCGCCGGCGAGGTTCTCGAGCTGGCGCGAGGGGCGATCGAGCAGCGCCCGCAGCCGGGCGGCCGGCGAATCGTCGGCGCTCGAGGTGGCCGGCGCGTGGTCGGCGAGCTCGGGGTATTCGCACGCGACGCAGCCCCTGCCGCCGTCGGGTGGGCCGCCGCAGAGTGTGCCGTCGCGCCGGAGCAGCGTGAAGCGCGGGCAGAGGTACCAGAAGTCCATCAGGTTGACGACCGTGCGGGCGCCGCTGCGCCGCGCCACCGCGATCAGGTTGGAGCCGAGCTGGCGCAGGTGGAAGAAATGCACCGCGTCGGGTCGCACTTCGTCGAGCACCGCCTGGAACCAGCCGTCGAGGTGGCGGTTCTCGTAGTCCCGCAACACGTCGTTGGGGTTCATCCGCCGCCAGTGGTTGAGTCGCACTACCGGGACGCCGTCGTACGGCTGATCGAACAGCCGCACCGGCGGCATCTCGTCCTCGTGGCACGGATGCAGCGACAGCACGGTCACCTCGTCGCCGTGCCGTTGCGCCGCGCGCGCGACCGCGAGGCAGTACTGCTCGGTCCCCGAGTGGCAGTCGGGGAAGAACTGGTGGACGACGTAGAGGAGGCGCATCGCGGCTGGCTCGCCGAGGCAACGTAGCCGGGGCTCGACGCCGAGGCGAGTACGGGCAGGCGCCCGCTCAGCCGGACCCGTCGCCGGCCTCGGCGCGGATCCACGGCACGAACCGCAGGCGCTGCCGGAGTCGGTACCAACGCTTCTGCACGGCCTCCTCGTTGCTGCCGAGCTGGATCGCCGCCTCGCGCGCCGGCAGGTCTTCGAGGCCGCAGAGCAACAGGATGCGTCGATCGGTCTCGTCGAACGACTCGGCGAGCTCGAGCAGCGCGCGGACGTCGTCGCGACGGGCCACCGCCCGCGTCAGCGTCGTCGCGCGGGCCACCACGTTCGCGAGCGGCGAATCGCGCGATTCGGAGGCCGGTGCGAGCAGCTGCGGCCGCCGGCGCGATCGCCGCAGGAACTCGAGGACGACGTTGTTGGCGATCGTGAACAGCCACGCCGCGAGCGAGCCGCCGCGGAAGCGATCGAGCCGATCGAGCGCGCGGCAGAGCGTTTCCTGCACGACGTCGTCGGCCTCCTGTGCCGCGCGCCCGTAGAGCCGGCAGTGCGCCCACGCGAACAGGCGCGGTGCGATCTCCTCGAGCGCAGCGCGCAGGTCGGTGTCGTCGCGTTCTTCGTCGGCTGGCATCGGGTCGGGAGGATCAGTCTGCTGCGATGGTAGTCGCCCCGCTATTCGAGCGTGCGGGCCGCGCGGAATCCGAGGTTGGGATCGGGGCCGCCGAGGAACCCGTCCCAGTTGGCCGACTCGGCGTACCAGGACGGCGCCTGGCACGCGCCGCCGCGCACGATCCACTGGCGGCTCGCGGGCACCAGCAGCAGGCCGTCGCCGGCGCGGTGCAGCACCTCCCACGGTTGCGCCTTGTTGTCGAGACACCATTCGACCACGTTGCCGACGATGTCGTGCAACCCGAACGGGTTCGGCGCGAACGAGCCGACCGGCGCGGTGCCGACGTGACCGTCGCGGAACTCCTGGTCGCCGTCCTTGAGGTTGGCGTAGCCCTCGAGCGTCGCGAGGGCGTCGCCCGTGAAGTACCTGGTCACGGTGCCGGCGACGGTCGCGTACTCGTGCTGGATCGCGGTCGGCAGGACGAGACCGGCAACCGCGAGCGCCTCGCGTGCCTCCTCGTGGCCGACCTCACCGACCGGATGCACTGGCGACAGCGGCTTCGCTCCGCGCGCGGTCACGGACTGGTAGCGGCGCTCGCCGCCGCCCCAGCGGATGCGATCGAACTGCGCGAACGTCACCTCGTACTTGCCGATGAAGAACGGTTCGAGGTCGACATGAACGGCCCCACTGCTCCGCCGCAGCTGCGACGGGTCGAGTTCGACGCCGAACCACGTCCGGCCGTGATTCGGGTCGGTCGCCCCGGGCTCGAAGCGACCGCCGGGCAGCAGCACGAGTACGATCCCGGTCGCCGCGTCGAGGCGGAACGCGCCTTCGCTGCCGATGGCGGGCTCGCTGCCGGTGATCGTCACCAGGAACTCCCAAAGACCGGTCGTCGGGTCCTTGCGCAGCGGTATGAGGCCGCGCTGCTCACGGATGCGCAGTCCGCCGTAGCGCGAGCGCGGTGCGGCGATGTCGTCGATCGCCCGCTGCCAGAGCTCGCTGTCGCGCGCGACGCGAGTCGCCGAGGTTCCGAGTGCGATCTCGCGCCGGACCCGCCGCAGCGATCCGTTCTCGCCGGTGAAGTCCTCGAGCTTGGCGACCAGCCGCGCCAGTGCGTCGTGCACGATCCGGGTCTCGGCGTCGTCGAACTCCCAGACCCGCGTGGCCTCGAGCGCGGTCTCGAGCCGGGCCCTCCGCTCTCGGCGTTCGTTCGCGGTCGCATCGGCCGCGGCCAGCGCGTCGGCGGTTCCGAGGCGTTCGCGCCGGCTGCTCTCGATCTCGTCGAGCCGCTGCAGCGCCGCGCGATCGGGTGCGACCGTCCGCAACCGATCGAGCTCACGTTCGTCGGGTGCGCGCGCGGAGCGCCGGATCGCCGCCAGTCGCGCGCGGTGGTCGTCGAGCCCGGCCGCGATCGCCTCGGCCCGCAGCAGCCAGGCTCGGGCGGCGTCGAGATGGAAGGCGACGGGTAGCAGGTCGGAGCGCAGCTCGTTCTCGAGTTCGTCGAGTCGGATGTCCTCGGCAAGGCGACCGAAGTCGTCGACGACGGTCCGTGCCCAGAGCACGACCGCGAGCAGGGCGCCGGCGGCGGCCAGCATCACCGCCGCCAGCGCCGCCCACACCGGGTTCCGTTGCAGCCAACGCTGCGCGCGCAGCCACGGGCTCGGTCGCACGGCTCGGATCGGCCGCAGCTCGAGGATCCGCTGCAGGTCGTCGGCGAACTCGGCAGCGCTCTGGTAGCGCCGGTCGGGGTCGGGGTCGAGCGCACGCCCGACCACGGTGCCGAGATCCGAAGGCAGGCCGCGCACCAGACGGCACGGGTTCGGGGTCGCGGCCGCGTGCGCCCGGCGGCCGGCGGGTCGGGCCTCTTCCTCGGGGAACGCGCGTCGCCCGGTCAGCGCCTCGAACATCGTCGCGCCGAGCGCGAACACGTCCGTGCGCGCATCGGCGAGTCTGGCGTCGCGGAACTGCTCGGGAGCCATGTAGGCCGGCGTGCCGAACACGTCGCCGGTGCGCGTGAGCCCGCGGTCGGGACGATTGGCATCGCCGGCGAGGCCGAAGTCGAGGATCACGGGTGCGCCGTTCGGCTGCACCATGAGATTGCCGGGCTTGAGATCGCGGTGCAGCACGCCGGCGTCGTGCGCGACCTGCAACGCTGCCAGGCAGTGTCGGAACCAGGCCACCGTGATCGATACGGTGCGTGCGCCGCGAGTCGACGGCCCGCTCGCGTCGGGCTCGTCGGTCAGTCGCAGTTCGAACGCGCTCGACCCGGTGCGACCCCGGGCCGCTGCGATCCGCTGCGCCAACGTCTCGCCCTCGATCAGGCGCATCGCGAGATAGAGATAGCCGGCGTCTTCGCCGATCTCGTAGACCGGACAGATGCTCGCGTGCTCGAGCCGCGACGCGATCGCGGCCTCGGCGCGCAGCCGGTGCTCGGCGGCACTGCTCGCGAACACGCCGCGGTCGAGGATCTTCAGCGCGACCGCGCGCGGCAGGCGGAGATCGCGCGCTTCGTAGACCGCTGCCTGACCGCCGCGGCCGAGTTCCCGTACCAGTTCGTAGCTGCCGATGCGGCGACGCGGGCCGGCAACGGCCTGGTCGGCGTCCGGGGCGCCCGTGGTCAGGGATCCCTCGGCCGCGCGGTCCTGGGCCAGCTCGAAGTCGACGAGTCCGGCGGCGAGCAGGCGGGCGGCTTCGGGATGGCGCGCGAGCAGCTCGCCGAGCCCGAGCGGAGGGCCCGCCGAACGTGCGCGCCAGGCGCCGAGCAGGCGCGCGATCGGGTCGGCGTCGTCCGGGTTCGCCGGCGAACGATCGGGATCGGCAGCGGTCACGCGGGTGCGCCGGTCATTGGATCTCGATCCGGATCGCACTCGTCGTCGTGAACCCGGCGGGATTCAGTCCCGGATCCGACGCCAGCCACTGCGAGTAGAGCTGGAGTCCGGTCACGCTCGGCGTGTTCGGGATCGGCAGCAGCCACTGCGCCTCGCCGAGCCCGTTGGTCGGCACGAATGCCGTCACCACGAGCGCCGCGAACGGATCGGCGTACAGCGTGCAGCCGGGCGCGCCGAACGGCGCCATCGAGACCGCCCCTGGCAGCGTCGAGAGGATGCCGATGCCGAAGCCGGTCGAAGTCGTCGTCGTCGCCGAACCACCACGCAACACGAGGACTGCGGTCGAGCCCGGCGTCAGCTCGCTCGTGGTGTCGGCCTGCGCGTCTCCGGTGTCGTCCTCGCAGACGAACGCCCAGGCCCAGCCTCGGCCCTGGCTCATCTGGGTCCAACCGCTGGTCCCGTTGAACCAGATCGTGCTCTGCTCCGGCGAGTACGCGTTCGCTCCGCCCTCCTCGCTCGCGATCGGCAGGTAGAGGTTCTGGTCGATCGCGAACTCGAGGAAGAACGTGCTCGTCGGCAGTGGCCAGGCGCCGTTGCCCGCCGTGCGCAGATCGGCGGCCCACCACGCCGGTCCCTCGTTGCGGTTGGGGGTCGGCGCGCCGACCGCCAGGAGCGGCATCGGGCCGCGCAGGATCGCACCCGGCTTGCCCATCGGATCGACAGCGCGGATCGTCATCGTCGACGTGGTGGAGAGGCCCGTGCGCGTGCCGCTGAGCACGCAGGCGTAGGTGACGCGGGCCGTCGTCCCCGGCACCTCGATGGCGTAGGTGCCGGCGCCACGCTCGCGGGTCGGTCCGCTGTCGAGCGTGTGGGCGAAGAAGTTCTGCTCGAGACAGCTGCCCTGGCAGCCGAGACCCACCGGATTGACGACGTCGTCCCTGAGCTGCAGGCAGACGTCGTCGAGGTAGAGCGGACGGCGCGCGGTGGGCGTCGACGCGCCGTGCGCGACGTAGAGATCGCCCTCCGTCCAGTGCACGAGCCGGTGGTAGCAGACGCCGGCGACCGTCGCGACGCAGCGCTGACCGGTGACGTGCAGCTCGAGCGTCTGCCAGCCCGAGCCGGTCACCGGTAGCGTCAGCAGCCGCACGTGGTCTTCGCCGCCGTCGCCGTGGTCGAGCAGGTAGAGGGTCGCGGATGGGGGGAAGGTACCGTTGCCGCCGTCGACCACGAACGTCCAGGCGACACCGCGATTGCCGTTCTTGTTGGAGCCGACCGGTGACGACCAGGTCGGGTCCGGCACGACGAACGGCGTGCCGGTGCCGCCGCGGACACCGATGCTCCAGGCACGCTGCTGTCCGATCGGCAGCGGACTCGCGTCGAGGTAGACCTCGGCTCGGAAGTACGAGCCCACCTGCGGGTCGGCCTCCATCCAGGCGGTGCCGTCGTCACCGGGGCCGAGCGGGAACTCGAGCACGTTGCCACCCTGCGGCGACGACGGGATCCCGGCCGCGATCGGGTCGGTGAAGACCGGCTCACTGCTGCCGCCGTACCAGCCCGGAACGGTGGTCCCGGGAGCGGTGCCGTCACCGGCTTCCTTGTACGACAGCGTGGTCGGCGCGTCGTTGGTCGTGCCCGGCGACGCTCTCGCGACGCGGAAGTCGCGCGCGTTGTCGTCGCTGTCCTGACCGTCCCGCAGGCGCGACCAGGAGGTCTCGTGGGTGTCGACGGCGACGTGTTCCGGGTAGATCGGCTCACCTTCGCCGTGGCCGGGCGGTGCCGGGCCGCTCGCGGCCTCGTACACGACCGAGTCGACCACCGCGGACGAACCGTCGAGCAGCGTCAATGACTCCGTGTCGTTCTCGAACAGGTTGGTCGCGCCGAGCACGAGGTTCACGTTCGGCACGTTGGCGCCCATCACGTAGTAGCCACCGGGCGCGAGAACGGTGCCGCCGGGAATCGCGTACGCGGCGTTGAGGCCACCGATGTCGTAGCTGACGAGCTGCCAGCCGGAGAGGTCGACGGGCACCGCGTCGGCGTTGTAGAGCTCGACGAACTCGCGGTCGTCGATGCCGGTGTCGTCGTACGAGAACTCGTTGATCACGACGTTGCCGGTGTTCGCGGCCATCGGCGTGTAGGTCAGCTGTACGACGAGGCCGTGGTTCTGGGTCGTCCCGTTCGCGTTCGGGTACATCGTACTGCCGTAGACCCGACTGGCCTTGCCGCTGCCGCTGTTGTCGACGTCCAACGAGACCAGCGAACCCCCGACGAAGGCACCACCCTGGTACTCGGTGTCGATGCAGAGATCGCCCTGCTGCGGGTCGTAGAGGAACGGGGTCGTGAACAGCACGTCGACGTGGAACGGGCCTGGCACGCCGGCGCCGCTGCCGGCACCGGGTTGGACCGTCACCGGTCCGGCGTAGCACATCGTGAGGTCGGGGCCGTGGTTGGCTGCCCAGGTGGTCGTCACGCCGCTGACGTCGACCGCGGCGGTGGACAGGCTCACGGTCGCGAACGTGTACACGCCGCCGCTCCACGTCGCCGACGAGTCATTGGCGCGCCAGCGCAGACGGGTGATCAGGATCGGGTTCGTGATGTTCGCGGTCGTGAAGTTGGAGCTGTCGTAGCAGCTGAGCACGCGCAGCCCCGGCAGGCCCGACGCCGGCGTGCCCCAGGGGTACGTATTGGCGGAACCGCCCGCGGCGCTGGCCATGCCGTCCGGGATCACGTGCGTCAGCTGTGCGCTCAGGCCGGCGGCGAAGAGGGCCGCGGCAACCGGCAACAGCGCTCGCGACCCGGTCGACAGTCTGTCGCGCTCGGCGCGCTCGACGTCACGGCGGCAGACAAGGGGGCTGGCCCCACGGTCGGATTCGTTTCCCATGGCTTTGTCCGTCTGGCTCGCCCGCGAACGGGGCGACGATGGGGACATGACCCCGGGCGCCAGTCTCCGGACCAGAAGCCGGGGCTTTCCGACGAATAGCGATACAGCGCCGCGGGGCCGGCCGCCCGCAAGAAACCTCCGGGCGGACCGGCGCGCAACTCGGTGAACTGTTCCCGGATCGTCGACGCGGTGCGCTCGCGAACCGTATCGGGAGCGGAGCCACGGACTTGTGGCCCGGGATCGCGGCGGCCACCGCAGCCGGCTAGCATCCCGCGCCGTGCGAATCTCCCTCGTCATGCCGACGCTCAACGCCGGGCCGCTGCTCGACGACGTGCTGCGCGGGATCCAGGCGCAGCGCGACCCCGGCTTCGACGAGCTGTTGGCGATCGACAGCGGTTCGACCGATGGCACGCTCGAGCGTCTGCAGGCCGCCGGCTTCCGGATCGAGTCGATCCCGAAGCGCGAGTTCGACCACGGCAGCACGCGCGACCGCGGCATCGCGGCGACGACCGGCGACGTCGTCGTGTTGCTGGTTCAGGACGCGACGATGCAGGGCGAGGACTGGCTCGCGAAGATGGTCGCGCCGTTCGCGGACCCCGATGTCGCCGGCGTCTGGTGCCGGCAGATCCCGCGACCCGGCTGCCAGCCCGTGCTCGATCGGCGGATCCGCGGCTGGCCGGGCTGGGGCGACGGGGTCACGGTCAAGCGCCTGACGGACGGCCAGCGGCTGGCCGATCTGCCGCCGTTCGAACAGCTGTTCCTCTGCGCCTTCGACAACGTCGCCTCGGCCGTCCGGCGTTCGGCCTGGCAGCGTTTTCCGCTCGGACCGCGCCGCTTCGGCGAGGACATCTGGTTCGGCAAGCGCGCGATCGACGCCGGGCTGGCGCTCGCGCACCAGGGCGGTGCGGTCGTGATGCACAGCCACGATCGCAGCGCCTGGGACGAGGGCCGCCGCACGTTCTGCGATCACCGCAACCTCCACCGCCTGTTCGGGCTCGTCGGCATCCCGACCCGCGCGGCGGTGAAGCAGGGCATCCCACATGCGACCGCGGAGCACTGCGACTACGTCCGGAGCCTGAAGTTGCCACCCGCCGCGGAGCAGGCGGCACTCGAGTGGACGCGCGACTACGTCAAGTGGCAGTGTTGGGGGCAGTACCTCGGCGCCAAGGCCGGCGCCGATCCGAAGGGGCT
>JAGQRB010000958.1 GCA_020425925.1 Planctomycetota bacterium | reverse complement strand
TCGCCGAGCTCGCGCTCGAAGCCGCCGAGCTGTCGCGGACACGCGCCGGCGCGCTCGGTGCGCTCGGCGTCGCACTGTTCGACCAGTTCCTGCTGGCGCGGCGCGAGCGCGCCGTGGAGGCCGCCGACGAGGCGCTCGACGCCGAGGTTGCCGCCGCCGAGGCGACCACCCAGTCCGAGCAGCAGAAGGAGCAGGAGCTGCGGTTGCGTCAGGTGCAGACCGGCGAGGCGCGCGAGGGTCTCGCGCGCGCGATCCGCGTGCACGAGGAGGCGCTGCGCGACCATGAGCGCGCGGCGCAGGAAATCCACGACCGGCTGCAGGAGGCCGAGGACGACCTCGCCCGCGCACTGGCCGAGCAGCAGCGGCTCGCCGAACTCGCGGCCGTGGTCGAGGATCGCGTGCTCGAGCTCGAGGGCAGCAAGGACGAGCGCCAGCAGGCGGTCGACTCGGCGCGCGCCGAGCGCACGCGGGTGCAGCAGCAGGTGCACGAGTGGGAGCAGCGCCGTTCGCTCGCGGCCGAGATGCTGACCCAGGCGCGGCTGCAGGTCGCCGACGTCGAGCACCGCTTCGCGCGGCTCGAGGATCGCCTGCGCGAGGAGACCGGCATCGAGCTGCTGCGCTGCCTCGGCGAGGTGCAGGGCCTCGGTCTGGTCGGCGCGACGTTGCCCGGCGGGCTCCGTTTCGAGGGGCCGGCGGCGCCGCCCGAGGTCGTCACCTGCCTGCATGGCCCGCCGCTGCCACCCGACGAGGTCGCGCTCTACACCGGCATGCAGCGGTTGTGGCAGCAGGAGGACTTCGATCCGGCCGAGACCAAGAAGGCGGTGCAGGTGCTGCAGAGCCAGAAGGACCGGCTCGGTGCGGTCAACCTCGACGCGGTCGCCGAGCTCGAGGCCGAGGAGGGCGAGTTCGGTCACACCGAGCAGGAGGTGCAGGATCTCAAGGAGGCCCGCCGCGCGCTGCTCGAGACGCTGAAGAAGCTCGAGGTCGAGTCGCGCACGCTGTTCGAGGCGACGTTCCACGCCGCGCGCAAGAACTTCCAGGAGCTGTTCCGCAAGCTGTTCCAGGGCGGTCGCGCCGACATGTTCCTCGGCGAGTCCGAGGATCTGCTCGAGGCCGGCATCGAGATCGTCGCGCAGCCGCCGGGCAAGCAGCTGCAGTCGATCAACCTGCTGTCCGGTGGCGAGCGCTCGCTGACCGCGGTCGCGATCCTGTTCGCGCTGTTCAAGGTGCGGCCGAGCCCGTTCTGCATCCTCGACGAGGTCGACGCCGCGCTCGACGACACCAACGTCGAGCGTTTCCTGCGCGTGCTGCGCGAGTTCACCGCCGACACGCAGTTCTGCATCGTGACCCACCACAAGCGCACGATGGCGGAGTGTCAGGTGCTCTACGGCATCACGATGCAGCGCCGCGGCATCAGCTCGCGGATCGCGGTCGCGCTGCACGAGGTCGACTCGTTCCAGGACGGCGGCGAGGTCGCCGGCCCGGGTGCGGCCGCGAGCGCTTCACCGGCGGCGCAGCGCGGCGGGGTCGACCCGGCGCTCAAGCAGCGCATCGCGGGCGAGGAGCGCGTCGGGTTCTGAAGGCGTTGCGCCGCAGGGCGGCGCAACGCCTTCAGGCCAATGTCGGACGGCGCAACGCGGGGTGCGGGGGTTGGGCGAATCGCAGCCGCTGGCCCCGCGGCGCCGTCGGGACCTGGCCACGGGCAGCCGCGGGGAACATCGAGGCGTTGGTGTTCGCGTTCGGGTCGTCCTGACTGTTCAGGGCAGGACAGACGCCGGGCAGAGCGGGATGGGGCCGTTCGCGGATGGCGGGCCGCTACGCGCGAGTGGGTCGCGCGAGTTCGTGGGTGGCTCCGTGTCGCCGCCGTCATGGGGTTCGCGTTCCATCTCCGTGGGCGCGTTGGAGCGGGCCGGGAACAGGAAGAGCACCCCGGGGGGATGCAGGCGCCGACGTACGGACGGGGAGTGCATGACGCGTTCGGTGTGTGTCCGGGGGAGGTGCCGCTGTTGCAGAAATCCGGCGGCGTCGTGACGTGAGCGATACGCTGACGCGAGTGACCGCCAACGCCACGATCCGTCAGAACCTGCCGCCGCCTTTTGCGCGATTGCGGCCCTGGATCGGCGCGGGCGGCGGTGCCGCGTTCCTGGTCCTGCTGCCGGGCGTCGTGCTCGAGGCGGTCGGCAGGGGTGGTCACGGCGGCTGCTTCGTTGCGGGACTGCTCGTCCTGGTCGCCGGCGTCGCTGCGTTCGCGCTCGGCGCCGTGCTTGCGCCGTTCTGGCGCCACGGCGCCGGTCTCTGCGTCGCCGGCATCGCGGTGCTCGCGGTCTGGTTCACGCTGCTGCTGCTCGCCCGGCAGGCGCGTAGCTTCGCGTTCGCGCGCTGTGCGGCGCGCGCCGGAGACCTCGTCGGTGCGATCGAGCGCTATCGCCAGATCTACGGGCACGCGCCCGACCGGCTCGCCGAACTCGTGCCGACATTGCTGTCGGCGGTGCCGGGGACGGGGATGCCGGCGTATCCGGAGTTCGACTACGCGCGGCTGCCGGCGAAACCGGGCGCGCCGACGGCCGATCCCGACTTCGAGCTCACGATCTCGTGCCCGACGGCCTTCCTCTCCTTCGACCTGTTCGTCTACCAGCCGCTTGCGGTCGAGCAGCGTGTGTCGCCGGGCTGGTCGCGACCGCGCTATGGCGACTGGATCTACGTCGCCGACTGAGGTGGCCTCGCAGGCGGTGAAGACCGCCTTCGCGTTCGGTGCGATCGCAGCGCTCGGCTGCGGTCTGCCGTCCGTCGTCTGCGAGTGGCTCGGGTTCGTGGCGGCTGCCGAGATCGCGGCGATGGTCGCCGTGGTCGGCATGCTCGTGGCTCTGTTCGCCGGCTGCTGCGGGGTCGCGACCGCGCCACTCTGGTTCTTCCGGCGCTGGCGCGCCGGTGGCCTGCAGCTGATCGCGGCGGCGGCGCCGGCGTTCGTGATCATGGCGCTCGCGGTCGCGATCCACGGCGCCGCGCGGCAACGGAACGTCGGCGCGATTCCCGCGCGTGCGGCGCCGTTGATCGCGGCGATCGAGCGCTTCGCGGCCGAGCGCGGTGCGCCGCCGCGGGTGCTCGCCGACCTCGTGCCGGACTACCTGGCGGCGGTGCCGGGCACCGGCTTCGCCCTGGCTCCGGAGTTCGGCTACGCGCTGGACCGCGCGCGCTTCGCGTTGGCGGGCCGGGCTGCGGTTGCGCCGCCGGCGTGGCAGCTCGGCCTCTCGTGGGAGCAGTTCCCGATGGTGGAGAAGACGCTGTTCTATTGGCCTGGGCAGGACTACCCGGTGCACCGCGACGTTCACCGGGTCGGCGATTGGGCGATCGTGTCCTGCGACTGATACTGTCACGCCATGCCGCGACGCTCGCTCCTCGCCGTCTTGCTGCCGGTGGTCCCGCTGTTCGCCCAGGCGCCGAGCGATCCGGCGCTCGCGCGCGTCGCGACCGACGTCGGGCCCTATGTCGAACGCCAGCTGCGCGAGATGGGCATTCCCGGCGCGTGTGTCGCGGTGCTCGACGTCGACCCTGAAACGGGGGAAACGCACCAGTGGTGCGAGGGCTTCGGCCGCGACGGCCGCCCGGGCTCGACCGGGATGGACAGCGCGGCGATCCACCGCGTCGCGTCGATCAGCAAGCTGTTCAGCGACACCGCGGCGATGGTGCTGGTCGAACGCGGCGAGCTCGACCTCGACGCGCCGGTCTCGAAGTACCTGCCGGACTTCGCGCCGCACAACCCGTTCGACGGCGAGGTCACGCTGCGCCACCTCATGGGGCACCGCGCCGGCATCGTGCGCGAGGCGCCGGTCGGGCACTACTTCGATCCGAGCGAGCCGAGCCTCGCCGCGACCGTGCATTCGCTGAACGACACGTCGCTGGTCTACGCGCCGGGCAGCGCGTTCAAATACAGCAACCCGGGCATCGGCGTCGTCGGCGCCGTGGTCGCGAAGGTCACCGGCAAGCCGTTCGAGACCGCGGTGAAGGAGCTCGTGCTCGATCCGCTCGAGCTCGGCGACAGCGACTTCCGG
>JAGQRB010000957.1 GCA_020425925.1 Planctomycetota bacterium | reverse complement strand
CGGCCGCGGGGAAGCCCGGCGGCAGCGCCACGTGCAGCTCGACCGCGAACCCGGCCTCGAGCCGAACCGTGGTGTCGCGCGCGATCGCGCGCAGACGCTGCGAACGGTGGCCCGGCGCCACCACCAGCAGGTCGCACGGCAGCCGCGGTAGCAGCAACCGGACCTCGCCGCGAGCAGCCCGCAGCGCGGCGCGGAGCGGACCGCCGACCGCCGGCGGATCCACCACGACGCTGGCGCGTTCGACCGCCTCGCCCGTCGGGCCGACGATCCGCAGCGTGATCGCGTGCAGGCCGGCGCCGAGTTCCTGCGCCGGCAGGTTCACCGTGGCGCCGCCGCGAACCTCGACGTCGTCGATCCGGACCAGCGGCTCGCGCACCCCGAGCACGCGCACGCCGAAGTCGTAGCGTCCCGGCGGGATGCCGCGCCAGTGCACGACGCCGTCGCGCAGCACGTAGTGCGCGACGTAGCCGGCCTCGAGGCCGGTGGCACGATCGACGCGGAAGAACAGCGCGCGTTCGGCGCCGAGCGCGCCGTCGAACGTGACCGGCATCGCCACCTCGCCCACCCGCGGCAACACGTAACGGATGCCGGTGGCGCCGCCGACGAACGCGAGCGGCTCGCCGTTGCTGCTGCCGAGCGCGGCCGTGAGCATCAAGTCGCGCCGCAGGCTGTAGGCATGGATCTCGAACCGTCCGCCGGCGTCGCTGACGAAGCGCAGGTTGTCGTATCCGGGCAATGTCCACGCCGTCTCGCGATCGCCCTGCAGCACGCCGAGCTCGGCGCCGGCGACCGGCTCGCCGGCGTCGTCGACGACGCGGCCGGCGGCGAGCAGTGGCGCGCGGTCGAGCACGATGTCGCCGAGCTCGTTGCGCCCGTCGTGCAACCCGATCGCCGCGAGGTCGAGCCAGGCCTGCCGCGTCGGGTCCGGCAGCGTACGCCGGAACAGCACGCCACGCGCCGCCGCCGGATCGTCGGTGAGCGGCGGCACCGCGGTGTGGAACCGCCCGTCGGCGCCGGTCTCGAAGTACTGGTTGTAGAACCCAGCCGCGTCGCGCACGTTGGTCGCCCACCAGTAGCCCTGCTGCGGCACGCCGTGCACGTCGACCAACCGACCGCTGAGCGTCGGCTGCCGCTGCACGACGAGCGTCTGCTCGATCCGCTCGCGCGGCTGCTGCGGCCCGTCGAACTCGAGCAGCCCGCGGACCTCGGCGGACGACAGCTCGAGCCGGAAGCGCAGCCCGAGGCCGACCTGCCGCAGCTCGAGCCGGTTGCCCGCGAACGGCAGCCAGTGTTCGCGTTCACCGTTCGACGCCAGCTCGTAGAGCTCGGCCTGGACCGGCTCCGCGAGATCCGCGATCGGGGCACCGGCGGCATCGGTCAGCGTGATCACGACCTCGCCGGTTGCCGGCAGCCGCAGCTCGACCGGCTCGGCCGGCAACGCCGCGAGGTCGAGCGGCGCGAACACCGCCGCGCGCAACGGGATCGCCAGCCGGACGGCCGCGTCGCCGCCCCACTCGGGCCGCACGAACCGCTGCGCATGTTCGAACGTCGCGATGCCGTCGGGCGCGGTCGATTCGCGCAGCACGCTGCCCGCACCGCCGGCAGCCGCGCTGGCGTCGCAGAAGCCGACGCACACGCCGGGCAGCGGGCGCCCGGCGGCATCGAGCACGCGCGCCCGCACCGTCAGGTCGCGCAAAAGGACGAGCGTCTGCGGCTCGGCGGCGGCGGCGACCGGCACGTAGTGCACACCCCAGAGCGCCTCGAACCGGCCGTACAGCACCCAGCCGGTGACGCCGGCCGCGATCGGGATGCGCAGCTCGCCGTCGCGATCGGACTGCAGCAGCTCGCCGGCCCAGGCCATCGGCTCCTGCTGCGCGGCCGGCACGGCGTCGCCGCCCTCGCGGTAGACGAACGTGCCGACCTCGGCGGCCGCGATCGGCCGCTGTTCGGCGTCGACGACCCGCACCTGCACGAACGTCGGCGCCGCGGTGGTTTCCAAGGTCTCCGCGTCGCGGCGGTCGGCGGCGCGATCGGCGGGCACCGCCCCGTCGGCAGCCCCGTGCGCGCGGTCGGCCTCGACCGACAGCCGCGCTGCCGCGGAGTCGGAGCCGGGCGCCACCGCTGGCGGCGTTGCCCCGCCGGCGTCGAGCAGGGACCACGTGATCGCGGCGGCGCCCAGCAGCGCAAGGACGACCAGCGCCGCACTACGTCGCGAGGAGACCATGGCAGTTGGTTCGGCGCAGGATACGCCGCGACCCGGCCAGATTGCCGCCCCGCGGCCGATCGGGCTACTCGCCGATCAGGATCTCGAGACCGCGCGTCGTCAGCGCACCGCCCGGATTGGCGGCCGGCGCGAGCACGAAGCCCTGCGCGAACAGCGTCAGCCCGACGAACAGCGGCGACACCGGGATCGACTCCGACCACTGCGCGACGCTGCCGACAGGGAACACGAAACGTGTCGTCAGCGGCGCCGACCAGAGCATGCAGCCGAGCATGCCGGCAGCGCTGAGATCGTAGGGCAGCGGGTTGCCGTTCCAGGTGTCGTTCGACAGCCCGAGCGTGCCGATCACCGCCGGGACTCCGACGCCGACACCGGTGACCCGCATCGTGAACGTGGTGCCGAGCTCGGGCAGGTCGTTGGTCCGCAGCACCGGCTGGATGCCGCCGCCGCTGCAGCCGTAGCCGAACGGCGCGGTCCAGGCGACACCGCGCAGCTCGGCGATCGCGCGCCCGAGGTTGCGGTAGGCGTTCGCCGGCGGACCGCCGCTCTGCAGCATCAGGTCGGTGGTCTGGTACGGGTCGGCGACGAGGTCGTACATCTCCTCGCGCACGACGCCGGCCTCGACGAAGCGCAGCAGCGAGTAGGTTTCGCTGCGCATCACCTCCTGGTCGCCGTTCTGCGTCATCGCCGCGCTGCCGGAGAACTTCTCGGCGTAGGCGTAGCGCCGCACCGCCGGCTGGCCGGCGGCCTGCAGCAGCGGCACCAGGCTGACGCCGTCGAGCGCGACGCCGGCCGGCAGCGCCGCCCCGGCGTCGACCCCCTGCAGCTCGGCCAACGTCGTGAACAGATCGACCGAGTGCGCCAGATGGGTCTCGACGCGCGGGCTGCCGGCGACCGCGGGTCCGGCGATGATCAGCGGCACGTGCACCCCGCCGTCGTAGACCGTCGTCTTGCCGTGCGTCGGATCGAACGGCGCCTCGGTGACGATGTCCTCGGTGCCGTTGTCACCGAGGAACACGACGTTGGTCGCATCCAGGGTCTGGGTCGGGATCGTGGCGAGCA
This sequence comes from Planctomycetota bacterium, assembly GCA_020425925.1. Lineage (GTDB taxonomy): Bacteria > Planctomycetota > UBA1135 > UBA1135 > UBA2386 > JAGQRA01. Next base: position 5,134 of record JAGQRB010000957.1, on the reverse strand, counting down.
GCCGGCCGATCTCGGTGTCCATGGCCTCGATCATCGCCTTGAAGAACGGCACCGGCGTGATCGCCGGGTCGAGCCCGAGCAGGTTCTGGGTGTGCAGCCCGGCCGGCGGCGCGTGCATCGGCGTGTGCGCCGAGTGGAACGACAGCACGACGCACCACGGTTCGGTCGCAGTGGTGATGAACGCGAGCGCCTCGTCGACCTCGTCGGTCGTGGCGTAGTTGGTCTCGAACGCGACGACGCCGTTCTCGACCTTCGGCCAGTGCGAGTAGTCGTTGATCGCGCCCGCGATCGTGCCGGTGAACAGCCCGAAGCCCTCGGCGGTCGGCGTCAGCGGACCGAGGTCGTCGCCGAGGTGCCACTTGCCGATCAGCGCGGTCGCGATCCCGGCCGGCGCCAGCACCTCGGGCAGCAGCACCTCGCCCGGATCGAGCCCGGGGCTGCCGGTCGTCAGCGGCCTGCCGACGCCGGTGCGGAACGCGTGCCGGCCGGTCATCACGCAGGCGCGGGTCGGCGAGCACACCGGGCAGGTCTGGGCGTTGCTGAAGCGCACGCCGCGGGCCGCGAGCGCATCGATGTTCGGCGTCGGCGGCGGGCTGCTGCCGAGGCCGTAGCAACCGACCGCGTCGATGCCGACGTCGTCGGCGATGATCAGCAGCGTGTTGGTCTGTGCCGGTGCCGTCGCCCCGGCGAACAGGACGAGCGGGACGAGAGGGACGAGCAGGGCGGTGAGCGAGGAGAGCGACAGGGTGTGGTTCATGGTCCGGCCGGCCGGGGGTGGCTCACCCGGCCACCCCCCGAAGGACCGCCGCGCGTGAAACGCACGCGGAAAACCCACGGACCTACTGGCCGATGTGCAGCGTGCCGAGGTTGCTCATCGTCAGCGGCGCGGCTGCGGTCGGGTCGAGCGCCGCGGCCTGGATCTGGATCGTCAGACCGACGAGCCAGCCCGCGGCCGGCAGGTCGAGCGACCACGCGGCCGCCCCGCCGCTCGCGGCAACCAGCCGGTTGATCGGACTCTCCGGATACATCGTGCAGCCGGGGTAGCCGAGCGGCGTGAGGTCGAACGGCGCGGTCGTGAAGTTGACCAGCGTGAACGCGAAGGGCGCCGCGGTCGGCAGCGAGTAGAACTCAACGCTCGCGCTGCTGCCGATGCGCGGCAGCGTGCCGGGCGAGGATCGGCCCGCGGCGGTGCGCTCGGCTCAGCGGTCGGTCGCCGCGAAGCCGTGCTCGCGCGGGTCGTACTTGACCTGCTTCCACTCCGGCCCGTCGGGCCAGCTCGCCAGCAGCTGGTCGGCGCGGCGGATCAGCGTGTCGCGCTCGGCGGCGAGGTCGGCCGGATCGAACTCGACGAGCTCGTGCGGGATCACGCCGACGCCCTCGATGCCCTTGCCGTCCTGGAAGCGCGCCTTGTTCGACGCCACGGCGACGTAGAGCGCGAACAGCTTCGACGGCAATTCGATCGTGGTCTTGCTCGCCGACATGCCGGCGGTCGGGCTCTCGCCGATGCCGTAGGCGCGACCGTCCTCGGTGAACTGGCCGACGCCGGTCTCACCGGCGCTGCGGCAGGTCGCATCCATGATCACCACCAGCGGCCCGCCGAACGGGTGCTCGCCCTGGCTGTCGTAGCCGCTGCCGACCTGCCACTTCGTGCCCGCCGGCAGGAAGCGGCCGAACAGCGCGCGGTGGTCGAAGCCGCCGCCCGAGTTGCCGCGGAAGTCGAGGATCATGCCGCGGACGTCGCCGAGCGCGGCGAGCGCGACGTCGATCTCTTCGGGCAGCGTGCCCTTGCAGCGCCGCACGTGCACGTAGCCGAAGCCGCCCTCGGTCACGCCGTAGTAGACGTTGTCGTGGCGCTTGCTGCCGGCGGGCCAGAACGCCGGCCCCTGCGCGGTCTGGTTGAGCCGCTCGTAGCCGACCTTGCGCTTCTTCTTCGCCGCGCCCTTCTTGCTGCCGCCGCGCACGGTGAACTCGACGCGGGTGCCGGCGACGTCGGCGAGGCCCCAGTGGCGCGCGTAGAAATCGGCCTGCTGCGCGGTCGAGAACGACAGCAGGTCGGTGAGCTCGGCGGTCCGCGTCGCGAGCCACTCGTTGGCGTCCACGCCATCGATCTCGAGCACCTCCTGCCCCGGCTCGATGCCGGCAGCCTTCGCCGGCCCCCAGGCGTTCTTGACGAACACGCCGTCGCCGATGCGGCAGAGGAACAGGCCGGGCCCGCAGTCGCGCCGTGGCAGATCGAGCTGCACGCCCTTGCCGGCGTCGAGCGGCTGCACCGCGGCGTGGCCGTCCTGCAGCCGCGCCAGCAGACGCCACAGCAGCAGCAGGTGCTCGGCCGGGGTCTCGGTCTGTTTCGCCTGCTTGCGCAGCGGCGCCGTGACCTTCTTCCAGTCGATCCGCTTGCTCTTCAGCAGCGTCTTGCACTGCTTGCCGATCGCGTCGATCGCGTACGCGACGTCTTTCTCGTAGTCGACCTTCTGGGCCGCGAGCGGCAGCACGAACACGAACGGCAGCGTCAGGGCGAGCGATCTCATGGCGAGATCATCGCCGATCACCGCCGCAGCCGGTAGACCTCGAGCGCCGCATCCGCGCCCGAGTCGACGCTGCCGAGGAACGCCGCGCCGCCGCCCGCGAGCACGCTGCGCGGGTCGCCGAACCACGGCAGGCGTTCGTCCTCGGGCCAGGTGACGACGAAGACGTCGAGGTCCCTGAAGGGGTCGCTGCCGGCTTCGGTGCGCTGCGCGAACACCGCCGGCGGCATCGCAGCGTGGCCGCGCACGATCAGGTACTGTGCCGCAGTCGTGACCCAGACCGTGCGCGCCGGATCGTGCGGCACGTTCGCCAGCACGAGATCGAACGCGTCGAGGAGGCGCGCCGCGCGGTTCTCCGCCGGCATCTCGCCCGCTGCCAGCGCAGTCCAGCGCCAGGCCCCGAGTGCGGCGGCGAACACGGCGACGAGCCAGCCGACCGGCCGCCACGGCAGCAGCCGCAGCAGCAGCACCGGCCCGAGCGCGGCGAGCACGGCGATCGGCAGGTAGAGCCGCAGCGCGGTCGTTTCGCGCACGTCGCCGTAGAACCACAACCAGACGATCGCGGTGACGGCGAGCACCGGCGCCAGCACCAGCAGATCGCGGAAGCGCGCGAACCGCCGCAGCAGCCACAGCAGGTAGACGACCGCCGAGACCACCGCGAGCAGGCCGGGGAACGGCTGCACCCCGAACGGGTGGAACAGCCGGCCGACGAACGGTGCGAAGTTGGTGGCGAGGTTGCCGAGCCCGACGCGCTGGCGACCGCCGGCCTCGAGGTAGAAGCCGGCGTCGAGCGAATGCCACAGCAGCGCCGCGATCGGCAGCAGCAGCGCGATGCCGGCGGCGAGCAGCACGCGGCCGTAGCGCCCGAGCAGGAGCCGCCGGCCGCTGCGCAGCCAGACCAGCGCGAGCACCAGCAGAGCGAGCAGGATCGATTCGTAGCGCGACAGCGCGAGCAGCAGCGCGTTGGCGAGCAGCCACTGGCCGCGCACCGCGGACGGCGCCTCGACGTAGTCGATCGCGCTGACGATCGTCCAGGCCAGCAGCAGCGTCGCGAGCAGCTCGAAACCGGCCGAGGTCGCCGCCGTCAGCACCAGTGGCACCGCCGCGACCAGCAGTGGCGCCGCGACGCCGCCGAGCGCGCGCACGTTCGCCGGCAGCCGCCGCGCGCAGGCGACGGCGAGCGTCGCGAGCAGCAGGAACAGCAGCCCGAGGTTGATCGCGAACGCGTTCTCGACCCGGTAGCCGGTGAGATCGTGCGCGACGCTGACCAGGAACGGGAACAGCGGCGGGCGCTTGTCGAGGTTCCAGTCGAGCAGCTCGAGCCCGTCGCCGGAGGGCAGCGCGGCGATGCCCATCATCGCGGTGCGGTGCAGGTGCATGTTCTGGGCCGTGCCGCAGAGGCTGGTCTCGTCGAACTGCATGCGCATCCGCGGCGCGCTCACGAACGGCGTCGCAACCGTCAGCGCCAGCGCGGCGAGCAGCCCGGCGGCGTGCCGACGCGCGAACGCGAACGGACCGCTGCCACCGGCGTCTTCGCGTGCGCCGAAGCGCCGCACGGCGGCGACCGCCCACAGCAGGAGCGCGAGCGGCATGGCCCAGTAGAGCACCCGCGCGAGCAGGAGCTGCGAGCCGGCGTCGAGGGCGGCGGTCATGGAGCGCGGAGTATGCCCGGCCGATCGCCGCATCCGAACGGCCGTCGCGCGCGAACGCGAAGCGGTGAGAACCTGGCGACTGCGCAGCGTGCTCCGGGTGCCCCACCCGCCGGCCGCGATCTTCCCGTTCTTCGCCGACGCCGCCAATCTCGGCGAGCTGACGCCGCCGTGGCTGTCGTTCCGGATCGAGACGCCGACGCCGATCGCGATGCAGGTCGGCACCCTGATCGACTACCGCATCGGCCTGCACGGCATCCCGCTGCGCTGGCGCACGCGCATCAGCCGCTGGCAGCCGCCGCACGCGTTCGCCGACGAGCAGCTGCGCGGGCCGTACGCGCTCTGGCACCACACCCACACCTTCGTCGCGGTCGCCGGCGGCACCGAGATCGGTGACGAGATCGAGATGCGGCCGCGTGGCGGCCCGCTAGCGGGCCTCGCGATGCGGCTGTTCGTGCGCCGCGATGTCGAACGGATCTTCCGCTACCGCACCGAGGTCATGGCGGAGCGGTTCGGCGGCCGGGCGACCGACGCCAGCCTCGAGTGGCTGGCTGGCTGACGCGACCTGCCGATGGGACCGGAATCTTCTGTTATGGTCCACTGTCGTGCTCGTCCGTCGAGCCGCTTGCCCCCAAACCTCGCCTCACGACCATGGACCCACGTCTCGCCCTCGCCGCCGGCAGTGTGCTGCTGGCCTCCTCGCTCGCCGCCCAGACCCTCGCCGAGTTCGACTTCGACTCGTTCACGCTGAGCTCGCCACAGCCGTCGTTCGCGACCGTCTCCGACCTCCAGATCAGCAACACCTGGATGTACGGCGGCCCCAGCGGCGACGTCTGGCTCTGCCTGACGACCGACTGGAACGCCGTCGGCGGCACGGTGTCGTTCACCGTCACGCCGACCGGCGGCGTCGCGATCGACTACGGCACGCTGGCGTGGGACGCGGTGACCGGCAACAGCTCG
>JAGQRB010000956.1 GCA_020425925.1 Planctomycetota bacterium | reverse complement strand
GGTCGGCGCGAGCGTCAGGCCGCTGTTGCCGAGGTCGAACGCGTTCGGCACGAATGCCTCGTAGAACGACGCGGTGACGTCGTAACAACCGGCGCCGTACGGCGCCGCGACCGCGGTGCCGCCGGTGGTCGGCAGGTAGCTGACCTCGACCACGATGCCGTGATTCTGCGAGGTGCCGTTCGCCGACGGGTACTGTGTGCTGCCGTAGACCCGGCTGGCGCGACCCGGGGTGTTGTCGATGTCCATCGCCACCAACGAGTTGCCGGCGAAGTTCGGTGTCTGGAAGTCGGTGTCGATGCAGAGATCACCCTGCTGCGGGTCGTAGAGGAACGGCGTAGTGAGCTGCAGCGCGACGTGGTACGGGCCGGGCACGCCACCGCCATTGCCGACGCCAGGCTGCACGGTCACCGGCCCCGAGTAGCACAGCGTCAGGTCGGGACCGTGGTTCGCGGCCCAGTTGGTGGTGACGCCGCTGACGTCGACGGCAGCGGTCGAAAGGCTCACGCTGGCGTCGAGGAAGTGGCCACCGGCCCAGTTCGACGAGGTGTTGTCCGCGCGCCAGCGCAGGCCGGTGATCAGGATCGGCGCGGTGATCTGCGCGTTGGTGAAGTTCGTGCTGTCGTAGCAGGCGAGGATCCGGAGCCCCGGGAACGACGTCGCGGCGGTGCCCCACGGGAAGGCATTGGACGACGCCCCGACGGCGTTGGCCATGCCGTCCGGAATGACGTGCGTGAGCTGCGCCGCGGCCGGCGAAGCGAGGGCGAGGAAGACGAACGGGAGGAACGATCGCGGCATGGTGGGAATCGGGCGCAGGACCGGGAGATCGCTGCACCTTACCCGATCGCCGGTGTGCTCACCGGTCGGCGGCAGCGTCGAACTCGGTCCAGGCGGTCTCGAGCTCGTCCGGCGTCGCGGTACCGCGCCGGATCCAGATGCGATACCGCAGCGTCAGTGCGCCACCCGCCGGGATCGCGAGATCGCCGGTGCCCGGTGGCGCGCCGGTGAAGTCGTGCAGCCCGAACGGGTTCGCCGCGAACAGGCCGTAGTCGCGCGCATGCCAATGGCTCGGATGACCGTGGTTGCCCGGCGCGTCGAACATCGCGACGACGTGCGGTACGCCGTCGAGCTCGGCCGAGTAGGCCACCCAGCGCGCGGCCTTGCCCCAGACCGCCTTGCCGCGCACGCCTTCGCTGTTGACCACGCTGCCGGCTGCGCCAGCCTTGCCGTCGAGACAGAACTCGTTGCGCAACCGCAACGCCATTGTGCCTTCCTTGGTGTCGCCGAAGTGCAGCTCGCGATCCGCCGCGGCCAGCACGCGCACGCTGACGTCGATGGTGCGCGTCGCGGTCGCAGCGTCGCTGCGGAAGCGGTACTCGCGCTGGTCGCGACAGACCAGTCGACCGTCGGGCCGCCGCCACTCACAACCCTGGCGCAGGATGCCGGCAGCGGCATCCATCTCGGGTTCGCCGACCGCGACGACCTCACCCGAACCGGCCCAGAAATCGACGCCGTCGACCGCGCCGTGGGTGAACCAGCAGCTCTCGTGGTGCGGGTGATCGCGGCGTTCGCCTTCGACGTCGGCGAGCGGATGGGCCCGCGTGATCGCGGCGTCGCCGACCGCGCAGAGCGGCCAGAGCACCGGACCGCGCTTGCCGTCGGCGCGGTAGTCGGCGAACAGGCCGCCGTCGGCGCGCACCGCGACGCCGACGGGCGTCGGTTGGAAGGACACGCCGGTGGTCGAGCAGGCCGCCGCCACCAGCAGCGACAGGGACGCGCTGCGCAGCATGGTGTGAGTGTTCAGACCGACCGCCGCCACGGCAAGGTCCGCGCGACGGAATCGGCCGCGAGAGCAGATCCGGTTCGAGAATGGGCGCGACCACGGCCATGATCCCGCCATGCTGTTCACCCCCCCGGGACACCTGCGTTCAGCCGATGCCGTGCGCGCCCGCCTGCGCGAGCTCGGCGCCGGCTACGACCTGGTCGACGCGGTCGAAGCCGCGCCGTTCGCAGCGCCGCTCGAACTGTTCGGCCGAACGCTCGCGAATCGCTTCTGCACCCATCCGATGGAGGGCTGGGACGGCACCGCGGACGGCCGACCGACGGCGCACACGCTGCGACGCTGGCGCAACTTCGGCCGCAGCGGTGCGGCGCTCGTGTTCGGTGGCGAGGCCTTCGCGGTGCGCGCCGACGGCCGCGCCAACCCGAACCAGCTGTGTCTCGGCACGGACAGCGAACGCGATCTCGCGGCATTGCTCGCCGAGCTGCGCGGCGGCTGTGCCGAAGCGGGCGGCGGCGAGCAGATCGTCGGCCTGCAGCTGACACACTCG
>JAGQRB010000955.1 GCA_020425925.1 Planctomycetota bacterium | reverse complement strand
GTCGCGCGGTGTCGTAGACCATGCGATGCCGGATCAGCCCCGGGCCACCGAAGCCCTGCAGCTGGCGGTCCGGCACGTTCGCGGTCACTACCTGCCGCCAGTCGCTGCCGTCCCACTCCCAGGTGTCGGCGAGGATCGTGGTCGAGAACGCGCCGCCGAAGCCGACGATCACGCCGCGATGGCTGTCGAGCGCGAGCTCCATGCCCCAGCGCGGCGACGGCGAGTGCGCCGGCGCGAGCTGGCTCCACGCATCGCCGAGACTCCAGGTCTCGGCGAGGTAGGCGGCACCGTCGAAGCCACCGAACCGCAGCAGCTCACCGCGCGTCGGGTCGAACGCGAGCGTCGCGCCGCGCATCGCGGTCGGCGGCGCGAACGGGGCCTCGAGCCACTGGGCCGGAGCGGCGGCACAGGTCCACGGAAGAGAGAGCAACACGATCCATCGGCTCATGACAGTTCTCCGAGCGTCGCAGCGCCGTCATTCCGGACCGGATTCGGCGCTATACTGGCCCGGTCGCTCGGAAGCCGTGTCGGAGAGATCCCGAGGAGGTCTGGCTTGTCTCCCTGTGGCGGAGTCTTGGTCGTTGTCGGGCTATTGGTCGGCGTCTGGCTCTGTCTCGCCGCCGCCTGGTGGCTCCTCGTGTCGCTTCCGGTCGCCCTGTTTCGCGGCGACTTCGAGCGCCGGCCGACGCCGAGCGCCATCCGGCGTCGGCTCGAACATGTGGCCGCGACGTTCCCGGTGGCGTCGATCTTGTCAGTCACGCGATCGCAATCGGCCTTTCGAGACTACCTGCATCGCGTCGCGGAATGCCGCAGCCGCGAACCGACACCGCCCCATCTCGCGCTCATCCTGCATTCGTCTGGCGACCTCATCCCGCTGCCCTACCGACCGCGCACCGAGATTCTCGAGCAGCTGGCACGATCCTGCGCGAACTGCCGTGTCATACCGATCGCGATCATCGGCGGGCAGTCGCCGTTCCCCGGCGTCATGACGATCCGGTCCTCGCCCGAGAACTGGCTGGCATGGTTTCTCGCGCTCGCACCTCAGGCAAGCGTAGTCGTCAACACCTCGCTCCTCGGATCCGGCAACCAGTTCTCGGAGATGCTCTTCGTCAACCTCGTGTTGGGGAGCGGCAAGTTCGTCCAACTCGATCCGGATGGCTCCGCCGTCCGCGCCTTCCCGGATGCCGGCGCCAGGAAGACCGACCTGGATGCTGCGATCCGGCGGGCCAAGGCCACGCCACATCGTGAGCTGGGCGTGGAGGACTACGAGAACTTCGTGGCTTCCCTGCGCCCCTTGGGTATCTGACCACCCGGGAAGAACCCTCGACCCGCGGAGTTTCTACCGGATGGGAACCTGTCTGGCCCCCTGCCGGTTTCACCCGCTCCGACCGACGGCAGAATGTCCCGACCGACGATGATCGACCCGATCCGTTCCCGTTCCCGCCTCCCGCTGAGTCTCACGCTGGCAGCCCTCGTTTCGCTCGCCGCGTTCGTCCCGGCCCAGGTCGACGGCTCCCACGGCAAGCGCCCACCGACCGACCAATCGCCCGGCTTCGTCGCGTCGTACCTGACCGAGGCCCGCGGCGCGCTCGACAACGGCGACCTCGGCGCGGCCCGCGCCGCCGCCGAACGCGCACTCGAGCGCGACCCCAACAGCCTCGCGGCGCTCGAGCTGCTCGCGCGCATCGCCCAGCAACAGCAGGACAACGACGTCGCGGTCTACTCCCTGCACCGCTGGCTCGAGGTCCACGACACCCGCACCCGCAAGGCGACGCCGGAGCAGAAGGCGATCCACGAGACGCTCGCGCCGATCGACAGCGAGGCGACGACCTGGTCGAAGCTGCAGGACGACTACGTTCGCGGGCTGCTCGACCTCGGCAAGCAGTACCGCAAGAAGAAGGACCTGCTCGGCGCGCTCGACGTCTACGCCCACCTGCTCGAGGTCGCGCCCAACCACCCCGACGGCCTCGCGGCGATCCACGAGATCCGCACCACCGGCGGCAGCGAGGTCGCGGTCGAGGACGTCTACGGCGGCACCGATCCGACCGGCGGCATGTCCGAGGACGAGCTCGCGGCGATGGACAAGAAGCACCTCGACTGGAAGGCGGCCTACACCGGCGACAGCGAGAACTACCGCTACCGCACCAACGCGGGCTTCCTGGTGCTCGAGACCTCGCGCCTGGCGATGGAGCAGATGAACGGCTTCTACCGCCGCTTCTTCCACTTCATGGAGGACGGCGGCAAGACGCCGAAGATCGAGATCCGCATCTTCAAGAACCGCGACGAGTACCTCGAGCTCGGTCAGAGCCCGGCCGAGTGGTCGGCGGGACACTTCATCGGCAGCGCGGTCGAGACCTACGCCGGCGGCGTCGACGGCAAGGAGTCGGTCCGCTCGATGTACGGCACGCTGTTCCACGAGGCCGCGCACCAGTTCGTGAGCCTGACCGGCCCGATGGTTCCGGGCTGGCTGAACGAGGCCTACGCATCGTTCTTCGAGGGCTGCGTGATCCTCAGCAACGGCAGCGTGAAGTGGAACCGCGTGCCGCCGGGTCGCCTGTTCCCGCTGGCGTCGCGCATGGAAACCGGCTGGATGCAGGACATCAGCGAGGCCGCGGCCGAGGGCGGCAAGTTCAAGGAACCCGAGCGCGCGCCGCCGTTCCGGATGGTCGTCGAGGGCGCCTACCAGTGGGGCCCGCCGTGGTACGCGCCGACCTGGGGCGTGGTCTACTTCCTCTACAACTACCGCGCCGAGGACGGCCGCACGGTCTACCGCGACGCGCTGCATGCCTACTACAAGTCGTTCCGCGGCGGCCGTCGCGCCGATCCCGCGAAGCACTTCGAGGAGGTCGTGCTGCAGGCCGCGCCGCTGTCACCGGTGCAGTCGATCGACGAGCTCGACCCGATCTGGAAGGAGTGGATCCTGCGGCTGCGCGACCGCGAGACCGGCAAGCTCGACGTCGGCAACGAGCTGCTGAAGTGGGCCGAGGCCGCGCTGGCGAGAAAGGACCTCGACCTCGCGATCGAGTTCCTCTCGGAGGCACGCGATCGCACTCCCGGCGACGCCGAGGTGCTCTGGCAGCTCGCGGGCGCGCTCGAGCAGAAGAAACAGAAGAGCGAGGCGGCGGCGCGACTGCGCGAGTTCCGCCGCGCGCTCGAGGCCAAGGGTGTGACCGACGACCCGCGCCTCGCCGACGCGACCAAGCGGATCCTAAGGCTCGACGCGCTGGTGAAGCGCTACCAGCAGCTCAAGGGAACCATCGCCGAGAAGGGCCTCGCACTGGCGAAGAGCTACGAGGAACGCGCGCTGCCGACGATGGCGCTCGCGATCGCGCGCCGCATGACCGCGAGCTTCTCGGTGCCCGAGGCGATGGAGTACTACGCCGACCTCGCGACCCGCACCGGCAAGAGCTTGGCACGCTGGCGCGTCGCCTACGACGAGCAGAGTCTCGCGGGCTGGTCCGGCGGCGAAGGCGCCTACCAGGCCTACGGCAAGCTGCTGCGCGCCAACGTACAGCGCGACGGCGAGCGCATGGTGACGCGCGAGCTGACCGCCGACGTCACGTTCGACGCCGACTTCTCGCTGTCGTCGGAGATGCAGATCGCCGCCGATGCCAAGGGCGAAGGCTTCGAGGGCGAGCTCGTCGGCCTGTGCTTCGGCAGGAAGGGCGACCAGAGCTACCACGCCGTGCTGCTGCACCCGAAGGGCTTCCTCGACGTCAGCACCAACCGCGGCGGCCAGTGGACGGTGCACGACCACCGCAGCATGCCGGTCGGCACGAGCTGGCACGAGCTGCGCATCGACGTCACCGGCAACCAGCTCGACGTCTACTTCGACGGGCTCTACGTGCGCTCGCTCGACTTCCCGGATCCGAGCGCGGTGCGCGGTGGCTTCGGGCTGATCTGTGGTCCCGGCCAGGCGACGTTCCGCAACGTGCGCCTGCTGGCGCGCGATCCGTTCGACCCGGCGGCGCGCATCGAGCGCGACATCGCGATGCAGAAGGTGCTGACCGATCCGAGCCAACGCCAGCCCGGCACGTTCAGCGGCTTCGTCCCGCCGGACTTCGGCGAGCTGCAGTGGCAGACCGCGCCGGTCACGCTCGGCGAGCTGCGCCGGCGGCCGGTGATGCTGGCGTTCTGGTCGCCGCGCGTCGACGAGATCATTCCTTGCACGAGCTGGCTGCGGCACACCATCGAGCGCGGTGCGGCGCAGCAGCTCGCGGTGATCCTGATCTGCGAGCCCGGCACCAAGCCGGACGTCCTGAAGCAATACCTCGAGGCCCATCCGGTGCCGGCGACCGCGATCGCGATCGACGAGTACGCAGAGACCTACGAGCCGTATTTCATCAAGGCCGGGTTCTTCGGCCTGCCGCGCTTCCTGCTGCTCGATCGCAAGGGCGTCGTCGTGTTCGAGGGCGACCCGGGGATCAGCAAGGGGCAGGAGTGGCTGCCGTCGCACGGCCCGACCTACGTCGACGGGCCGCTCGACAAGCTGCTCGGCCAGTAGCGGTCGCGATCACTTGCCCCCGAAGCGCTTCTCCCACTTGGCGCGCTCATCGAGGTAGTTCGCGATCTGGTCGAGGCCGTGTTGCGCGGCAGCGCGCACTCCGTCCTCCTCGTCCTTGAGCAGCGCGAGCAGGTGCGGCACGGCGCGCTCGTCGAACGAGTTCCCGAGCCGCCGCGCAGCCTCGAGTCGGACGTTCTCGTCCGGGTGCATCGCGACGCGCGCGAACTGCGCGACGTAGAGCGGATCGCGGGTCGCCGCCAACGCGGCCATCGCGGATTCGATGACGCCGTTGTCGAACTCGGGCAGGCGATCGCTGTCGAGGATGGTCTTCGCGACCTCGACCCGATCCTCGGCCGCGAGGGTGTCGAACATCGCGCCGGTACCTCGGAGCCGGTCGCCCATCCGGATCACGGCCGCCGTCGCGCGCTCGCGCAGCGCGGCGGCGGCGAGCTCGGGCGCCGACAACGCGGCATGCACGACGTCCGGATGCTCCGACTCGAGCATCGCGAGGATCAGCGGTTCACGCTCGTCCGCCGCCGCCTCGACGATCTTGCGAGCCGCCGTCCTCCGCACCGAATAGGACAGCCGCGGACGATCGAGCAACCGCCGCAGCACCGGCACCGCCGTCGCGGCACCGGGGGACACGAGCATGCCGATCACGTCGTCGAGCACGTAGCGGCGCGAGTAGTCACGCCCGAGCTCGTAGGTCAGCGGCTCGTCGCGCTCGATCTCGGTGGCGAGGAAGTCGCGCAGGATCGGCGCGTGCTCGGAGCGGGCCTGCGGCGCCAGCGTCGAGAGGATCGCGTGGCGGCAGCTCGGCACGTCGGGCAGCAGCGCGAGCAACGCCGCGAGGTTCTCGATCCGTGCCGTGGAAGCAGCGGCTTCGGCGAGGTGCATACACGTTTCGCGCGACTCGGGGGCGATGCGCGCATCGGGCTTCGCCAACGCGATCACGGCCGGGTGGCCGGGCGCGAAAGCCTGCAGCCAGCGCGCCAGCGCGTGGTACTCGTTCGTGTTGTAGGCCACTGATTGCGTCATCAGCGCCCGCAGCACGAGCGGCAGGTCGTCGCGTCCGCCGTGACGCGCCACCAGGTCGAGGCAGTCGGCCGCCTGATACTCCAGGAGTTCGGCACGACCCTTGGCCCATTCCAGCGCCGCGCGCGGTTCGCGATCCGCGAGCGCCTTCCAGGCCTTGAAGTTGTCGCGGTCGACGAGCGGCTCGATCACGGCTGGCGGCAGCTCGCGATGGCGCGTGAAGGCGCGAACCAGCGCTTGATCCCAGTAGTTGCTCGTGTTCACGGGCGGCCGCGGCCAACGCGACGCGAACTCGACGAGCTGCGCGACCGTATCCGCGGAGACGCCGCTCCAGTCGCGATCGAGCAACTCCGAGCTCACGTCGTCCCAGCTCCGCGCGGCGAGCAGTCGCGCGGCGACGAGGCGGTGCCAGGGCCGGCCGCGCTCGACGACGGTCTCGACGAAGCCGCCGCATTCACCGGGCCGGGCGCGGTACACCGCCAGCGCACGTTCCTCGGCGTCGTCCGGCAGCAGGCGGACGAACCAGCGCCAGTCCAACCCGGGCTCGGCGATCACCTTGTCCGCGAAGCGAGAATCGAGATCCGCCGGCAACTTCCAGCCGGAGTTCGTGAACCCGCGCAGCATGGCCAGGACCGGCTGCTGGACCCTGGTCGGCGATAGCGGTAGCCCGAGGAACACGGACACGGCGAGCTCGGGAGCCTCCTCCCAGCGGAACGTGCGGACCAGATCACCCATCCGATCCGCCGACATCGTGGCCGTAGCCGGCCGGGCCAGGGCCTTCGCACCGACGCGCACCCAGTCCGGGTGCTCTTGGCCGAGGTCGTAGAGCATGTAGAGCCAGTCGTCGTCGATCCGATCGATCAGCTCGAGCGCACGGTCTTCGGTCATGTCCTCCCGCAGCTGGATGTAGCGCAGCGTCGCGCCGGCCCGTGTGCCCCGGTCCGGGGTCGTCATCAGCGGTTGGAGGACGTCTTCGAGCCACCCGGCCTTCGTTCCTTCGAGAGTGCTCCAGAGCCGCCTGTGGTCGGAAGTCGATTGCGACTCCGCGAGCCGCATCGCGAGCGCCCGCGTCGCGGGATCGTCGGCGTCGTGTCGCACGAGGACGGCGAGCGCAGCGAAACGCATGTCGGCGACGTCGCGTCGCACGAGCTCGTGCGCGAGCGGCACCGCGACGGTCGGCGGCATCTGCTCGAGGTGCGACGCGATGGCCGTGACGACGGCGGGATCGCCGGTCGACAGCGCCTGCGTCAGGGTCGCGACGATGCGCGGATCCGATCGGTGGCGCAACAGCTGCAGCGCGTTGTGGATCCCGAACGGTCCGAGCTGCGGGAACGCATCGAGCAGCGGCGGCACGACCAGCGGACCGAGCGTCTCGAGCTGCTTGATCGCGTCCTTGACGCTCTCGGTCGTCGCCGCGCCGGTATCGAGCACGGCGATCAGCCGCCCGATCGGGTCCTGCCCGGCCGCCGGATTCTGCGCCGGAACGCCCAGCACGCCGAGCGCCTCGGCGCTGCGGCCGCGGCGCAGCAGCAGCGCGGCGAGCGCATCGCTGACCTCGAGCTGCCGGGCCGGCGCCGCCTCGCCGAGCGCCGCGCGCAGCTCGCTCTCGGCCTCGGCCAGGCGACCGTCGTTCTCGGCGAGCTTCGCGGCCGCGAGGCGTGCAGTGGTTTCGGCAGAAACCTGCGCCGCGAGCGGCGAGAGACAGCACAACGCGGCCAGCGCGACGCGCGTGCGGAGAGTGGTTCGGTGAAGTGCCATGCGCGTATTGACGGCGATCGCGCCGCCGGCGTTGTCATGGGCTCGTGAAACCGTGCGCCGCAATCCGGGCCGCCGAAGTGCCCTGACCGCCGGAATCTTAACGCGATGACAACGCGCTCTTGCCGCGAACTCGCCAGCCTTCCCGCCCCCGGGAGAGAACTCCGGATCCATCGTTCCGACACCAAGAAAAGGAAGGACTGACATGCTGACCGTTTCCCTGCTTCTCGCCACCGCCCTCACCCCGCAGGGCCAGGGCAGCTCGACGGCGCCGATCGTCATCAACGAGTTCAGCTACGACGACACCGGCGGCAACGACCGCGTTTTCGTCGAGCTCTACAACCGCACCACCGGTCCGGTCGACATCTCGGGCTGGGTGCTGCAGGGCATCGACGGCACCGCCAGCAACCCGAGCAACGGCTCGGTCGTGATCCAATCCGGCACCGTGCTCTTTCCCGGCGACTTCTTCGTCGTCGGCCAGGCCGCCGGCGTGCCGAATGTCGACCAGGACGTGCCGTCGATGAACACGTTGCTCGAGACCGGCCCGGACGCGCTCGAGCTGCAGTTGCCGGGCGGCTTCGTGATCGACTCGGTGGCCTGGGAGTACGGCGGCTGGACCAACACGCCGCTCGCCTCGCTCGAGGGCGACGGCCTGTTCGGCGACCTCTTCAACAACGACACCAACCCGTCGTCGGCGAGCCGCGTGTTCGACGGCTACGACAGCGACAGCAACGGCTGCGACTTCCGCGTCGCACGCTGGTCGCCGGGCACCTCGAACGACGCCGCCCACACCGCCGGCATGACCTACGCCAACGACTTCGACGACGTCGTCGGCAGCACCGTGGACGCCGACTTCAGCTACTCGTTCGTGCCGGGCACGACCGAGGACCCGGCGACGCTCGGCATCCCGGCCTCGCCGCAGGGTGGCAACTGCTCGGTCTGGTACGACCCGACCGGCGGCGGTGACGTCAACTACTTCAGCTCGGCATCGCGCGCCGACCAGGTCGTCGAGTGCTACGCCTACCTGCGCGGCCCGAACGCGGCGATGGACACCGACGACATCGAGACCTGGGGCCTCGGCGTGCGCGGCAGCACCGACTCGTTCGGCGAGCCGCCGGACCTCGACGGCCTCTACGGCTACATCGGCTTCGCGTTCCAGTCGGGCATCACGGGCGTCGCCTGGTTCCAGATCATCACGCAGACGACGTCGAACCTCTACCTCGTCGACTTCAACGACGGCGGCAGCGACTTCACGGTGCTCGCCGGCCCGATCCCGATCGCGTCCGACGGCTGGAGCCGCGTCCGCCTCAGCGTCGTCGGCAGCGACGTCGTCGGCAACCTCGGCGGCACGTTCGGCTGCGACGACGGCGTGCGCTACACCGCCTCGGGCGTCAGCAGCTGCCTCGGCAGCGTCTACATCCAGTATCGCGAGAACGTCAGCGCGGTCGGCGCCCACAACCCGATCGCGCTCGACGCGCTCGTGATCGCACCGAACGCGCCGGCCGCGGTGACCTCGGTCGGCATCGGCTCGCCGACCAACTTCGGCCTGCCGGCGATCGCCACCACGGGGGCGCCGACGATCGGCAACGCGACGTTCTCGATCGAAGGCTCGAACCTGACGCCGAACTCGATGAGCGTCATGGCGCTCAACATCGGCGCGGCGTTCACTCCCGGCGTGCAGATCCCGGGCGCACCGGCCGGCGCGCTGCGCTACATCGACAACGTCAATGCGGTGACGATGTTCTTCATGAACGGCGCCGGCGGCGCAGTGTCGATGCCGCTCGCGATCCCGTGCGACTCGCTGCTCACCAGCCTGCCGATCGCGGTGCAGATCTACGACATCGACACCACGCTGGCCGCCATGGTGCCGTTCGGCACCTCGCCGGGCCTCAGCATCGTCGTCGGCAACTAGGGCACGAGCGGTTTGACAAGCCTCTGACGCGGGTGGACGGCCGCGGGCTACATTGCCCGACGTGAACCCCGTCCACCCCCGCTTCGGTCCGGCCTTCGCCGCGACGCTCGCGCTGCCGACCGCGCTCGCGGGGACGTGGGCCGTGCTGGTCCACGGCGGCACGATCGCGCGCGCCGAACGGACCGAGGCCGCCGCCGCGGCGCAATGCCTGGCGGCGGCGGACGAAGCGCTCGCGCGCGGTCTCGCCGCAG
>JAGQRB010000095.1 GCA_020425925.1 Planctomycetota bacterium | reverse complement strand
GAGCTCGCGATCGAGCTCGCTGCCGCCGACGTCGTCGCCGATGCGACGCCGTCGCGGCCGGCCGATGCCGAGGCGGCGGTGCGGCGGGCCCGCGCGGCGTTGCGTTCGGGTGCGTTCGTCGCGCTCGCCGGCAAGACCGCGCTGGCGCTGGCCGCGCCCGAGCTGGTGTCGGGCTCCAACGCGGGTCGCGTCGGTGTGCAGGCCGCACTCGGCGGCGCCGGTGCGTCGCTGCTGCGCGAGCTGCCGGAGCTGCGCCTCCGCTGCCGCGAGCTCGCGCTGGTCGGCAACGTCACGACGACCGTGATCGTCGCCGCGATCGAGGCCGGCGCGACGGTCGCCGAGGGCGTTGCCGACGCCGACCGCCGCGGACTGCTCGAGCCCGACCGGAGCCTCGACCTCGACGGCGTCGATGCAGCCACCAAGCTGCTGGCGGTGCACGGTGCGGTGTTCGGCGAACGCTGGCTCGCGCCGGTGCCGCTCGCCGCGATCGTTCGCGAACGCGTTGCCGATCTCGATCCCGGCGAGCTGCGGCGCCGGCGTGAACGCGGCAGCACGACGCGGTTGGTTGCGCGCGCGACCCGCGGCGGCGCACTGCGGGTCGCGTTCGAGGAGCTGCCGCTCGGCTCGCCGCTGGCGGCCCCGCCCGACCGCGTGGTCTACGGCTATGATCTGCCCGATGGGGTGCGCGTCCACACCGGGCTCGCGATCGGTCACGAGCGCACGGCGGCCGCACTGCACGAGGACTGCCGCACCGCCGTCCAGCGCCGCGCGCGCGGAGGTGCGCTGTGAGCGCCGCACTGACCCTGCCGGCCGGCGTGCGGCTCTGCCACCTGCCGTCGCCGTTCCGGCTCGCTGGCGGTGAGACGCTCGCGGGTGCGGTCGTCGCCTACGAGCTCGACGGGCCCGCGGATGCACCGGTCGTCGTCGTGCTCGGCGGCATCTCGGCCGATCGCGTCGCCCGGCGCTGGTGGCCCGGTGTCGTCGGTACCGGCGCCGCGGTCGACAGCGAGCGCTTCCGCGTGTTGTCGATCGACTGGCTGGGCGGCGCCGGTTGCTCGACCGCGCCGGCCGCAGGCGAAGCGTTCCCCGCGATCTCGACGCGCGATCAGGCGCTGGCCGTCGCAGCCGTGCTCGACGAACTCGGCGTCGCGCGCGTGCGCGCGCTGATCGGCGCGAGCTACGGCGGCATGGTCGCGCAGCAACTCGCACTGCTCGCGCCGCGGCGCATCGAACGACTCGTGGTGCTGGCCGCGGCCGAACGCAGTCACTCGCAGGCGAGCGCGTGGCGCTGGCTGCAACGCGAGATCGTCGCGCTCGGGAGTGCTGCTGGCCACGGCGAGGCTGCGCTCGCGCTCGCGCGCGGACTGGCGATGACGACATATCGTTCGCCCGGCGAACTCGCGGCGCGCTTCGAGGACCCTGCCGAACTGCACGGCTGGCTGGCGGCGCGCGGCCGCGCGTTCGCCGAGCGTTTCATCCCGGAACAGTTCACCTGTCTCAACGCCTCGATCGACGCTCACGCCGTCGATGCCGCAGCGATCGACGTGCCGACCACCGCCGTGGCGTTCACCAGCGACCAGCTCGTGCCGCCCGCCGACGTGCGGCGGTTCGCCGACGCGCTGCCGCGGCTGCTGCGCTGCGTCGAGATCGCGACGCCGTTCGGTCACGACGGATTCCTGAAGGAGACGGTCGCGGTCTCGGCCGTTCTCGCGGAGGTGCTGTCGTGAGTGTCCGCACTTCGTGTTCACCGGCGACGATCGCGGTGCGCGCCGGCATCGCGACCGATCCGGTGTTCGGCGCGGTGAGCCCGCCGCTGGTGCTGGCGGCGAACTTCGCGTTCCCGGAGCTCGGCAGCAAGCCGGCCTACGACTACACCCGCAGCGGCAATCCGACCCGCGACGAGTTCGGCGATGCGCTGGCGCGACTCGAGGGCGGCGCCGGCGCGGTCGTCACCGGCAGCGGCATGGCGGCGGTCGCGCTGGTGCTGCAGTGCCTGCAGCCCGGCGATCTGCTGATCGTGCCGCACGACGGCTACGGCGGCACCTGGCGGCTGGTCACGGCGCTGGCCGCGAAGGGCCATTTCGAGGCGGTGTTCGTCGACCAACGCGACGAGCACGCGCTGGCGGCCGCGTTCGCGCGGCGGCCGCGGCTGGTCTGGGCCGAGACCCCGAGCAACCCGCTGCTGCGCGTCGCCGACCTCGCGGCGCTGGCGCGGCGCTGTCGCGCAAGCGGCGCACTGCTCGCGGTCGACAACACGTTCCTGTCACCGCTGCGGCAGAACCCGCTCGCGCTCGGTGCCGATGTCGTGGTCCACAGCACCACGAAATACGTCAACGGCCACAGCGACGTCGTCGGCGGCGCCGTGATCGCGCGCGAGCCCGGGCTGCACGAACAGCTCGCGTGGTGGGCCAACGCGCTCGGCCTCGCCGGTGCGCCGTTCGACGCCTGGTTGGCGCTGCGCGGTCTGCGCACGCTCGAGGCGCGCCTGCGCTTGCACGAGCAGAACGCTCAGGAGATCGCCGAGCTGCTCGCCGCGCACCCGGCGGTCGCTGCGGTGCACTACCCGGGGCTGGTCTCGCATCCCGACCACGAGCTCGCGCGGCGGCAGCAGCGCGGCTTCGGCGGCATGCTGAGCTTCGAGCTGCGCGAGCCGGCGGGGGTCTCCGGGTTCGTCGCCGCGCTCGACCACTTCACGCTCGCCGAGTCGCTCGGCGGCGTCGAGAGCCTGGTCGCGCACCCGGCGACGATGACGCACGCGTCGATGAGCGTCGCGGCGCGCCGGTCCGCCGGCATCGGCGACGGCCTGCTGCGGCTCAGCGTCGGCATCGAGGACGTCGCGGATCTCCGTGCCGATCTCGAACGGGCGCTCGCGCGTTGCGGGGTAGCATCCGCGGCGTGGAACGCCAGCTGAAGCTCTCGCGCGTGCGGCACTTCGCGGCCGCGGATGCCGGGTCGATCGCGCAGCACATGAACGATCCGGCGATCTGGCGCAACCTGCGCGATCGCGTGCCGCACCCGTACTCGGTCGAGGACGCGCGGGCCTACCTCGCGGCCGTCGCCGCCGGCGATCTCACCGCGTTTGCGATCGACGTCGCCGGTGCGGCGGTCGGCGCGATCGGTGGACGCGTCGATGTCGACGTCCGCCGGCGCACCTTCGAGGTCGGCTTCTGGCTCGGCCGGGCGTTCCAGGGCAGGGGCATCGTCAGCGAGATCGTGCCGCCGTTCGTCGAGTGGCTGTTCGCCGAGTTCGACGTCAACCGGATCGAGGCGCAGGTGTTCGGCTGGAACACCGCGTCCGAACGCGTGCTCGCCAAGGCCGGGTTCGTGCGTGAGGGCGTGCTGCGCGCGGCGATCACGAAGGCGGGGGAGACTACGGACCTGTCGATCTGGGCGGTGGTGCGGGCGTGATGCGCGACACCAGCCAGCCGACCGCCAGCACGACGAGACAGCCGACGACGTTGAACCACAGGTACTCGATGCGCACGGTCTGCCACAAGATCAGCACCGCGCCCATGCCGCTCAGCAACCCGAGCACGCCGGCGAGCTCGCCGGCGCGCCGGACGAACAGCGCGAGCGCGAAGATCCCGAGCAGGCTGCCGTAGAAGAACGAGCCGACCTGGTTGATCCGCTCGATCACGCTGCCGCCGCCGCCGAGCCAGAGCGCCATGCCGGTCGACACCACGCCCCAGAACAGGGTCACGATGCGGCCGGCGGTGACCGCGTGGCGTTCGCTGCAGCGCGGCCGCAGCCAGCGCCGGTAGTAGTCGACGATGGTTGCGGCGCTGAGCGCGTTCAGCACCGAGTCGATGCTCGACATCGCCGCCGCGAAGATCGCCGCGATCACGAGGCCGAGGATCACCGGCGGCAGCTGGTCGAGGATGAAGCGGCAGAAGATGTCGTTGGTGTCGCCCTCGTCGCGCGGCTTGCCGTCGAGGCCCGGCGCGCTGACCGCGATGCGTGCGCGCTGGCGGATCGCGGCGACGTCGGCGACCGCGCGCTGGTAGTCGGCGAGCAGCGCCGGATCGCTGTCGGGGCCGCCGGGCAGTGCGGCGAGCTGCTTCATCCGCGTCGTGCGGACCGCGAGCGCGGCGTCGAACTCGGCCTGGATCGGTGCCACGATCGGCGCCAGCTCGGCGCTCGCGGCGCGCTCGACGTGCACCGACTTGTAGAGCATCGGCTGGCCGTTCAGCGCGTAGAACAGCCACATCAGGACGCCGAGGAACAGCACGAAGGTCTGCATCGGCACCTTCGCGAACGCCGACAGCAGCAGGCTCTTGCGGCTCTCGCCGACGTCGCGGCTGGTTAGCAGGCGCTGGGCCTGGCTGTGGTCGCAGCCGAAGTACGACAGCTGCAGGAACAGGCCGCCGATCAGTCCGGACCAGAGCGTGTACTTGTACTCCCAGAAGCTCGGCTCGCCGCCCTCGTCGAGCAGTCGTGGCACCAGTCCGGTGTGGGCCGGCAGGACCTCGACCGCGTTGAGCTTGCCGGCGGCGCCGGCGAGGTCGAGCAGCTGGCCGAAGCCGAACTGCGGCAGCAGGTCCCAGAGCAGGATCGCGCAGACGAAGCCGAGGCCGAGCAGGATCACGGTCATCTGCTTGACGTCGGTCCAGACCACCGCGGCGATGCCGCCGACGACGGTGTAAAGCGTCGTCAGCGTGCCGATCACGAGCACCGATTGCCAGGTCTCGAGCCCGATCATCGCGCTGAGCGCGACCGCCGGCGCGTAGATCACGACGCCGAGCGCGAGGCAGCGCGACGCCAGGAAGATCAACCCGGCGAGCGCGCGGGTGGCGGGTCCGAAGCGACCCTCGAGGTACTCGTACGGGGTCAGGATCGCCCTCTTGCGATAGAGCGGCACCAGGAAGATGCAGAGCAGTACCATCGCGAACGGCAGTCCGAAGTAGAACTGCACGAACCCGAGGCCGCCCTCGTGGCCCTGGCCGGTGGTGCCGATCACGGTGATCGCGCTGGCCTGCGTCGCCATGATCGACAGGCCGGCGGCCCACCAGGGGATCGAGCGGTTGCCGGCGTAGTAGCCCTCGAGATCCTTGCTACCGGCGGTGCGGCGCATGCCGTCCCAGACGACGTAGGCGATGAACGCCGCGAACACGATCCAGTCGACGGTGCTCATGCCGGCATCCGGATGTTGAACGCCGCGGTCAGCGACCAGAGCAGCAGCATCATCAGGCAGGCCAGCACGATGACGAGCGCGTAGAGCCGCGGCCAGCTGCCGAGCGGCGGGGGCTTCTCGTGCGGTTCGCTCGCCATGGGGAGCAGAGCGGAGCAGAGCGGCGCGTGCCGGTCCAGTGCAACGCGGTGGAAGTGCCCGCCGTCGCCTCTATGCTGCGCGGTTCGATGTCGGATCCGATCTACGACGACCTCAACGAGCAGCAGCAGAGCGCGGTCGCGCACGGCAGCGGACCGATGATGGTGCTGGCGGGCGCCGGGTCGGGAAAAACGCGCGTCGTGACCCGCCGCATCGCGCGGCTGCTGCGCGACGGCACGCCGAGCGGCGCGATCCTCGCGATGACCTTCACCAACAAGGCCGCCGGCGAGATGGCGCACCGCGTGCAGCAGCTCGGCGGCGACTACGTGCGGGTCGCGACGTTCCATTCGGCGTGTGCGCGCTTTCTGCGCCGCGACGGCCACCACCTCGGCTACCCGTCGGACTATTCGATCTACGACGTCCAGGACCGCGACACGCTGATCAAGGAGCTGATGGCCGAGCACGGCGTGCGCTCCTCGCAGATCAAGCCGGCCGCGATCGGCAACGTCATCAGCCGGCTGAAGAACGCCGCGCTCGCACCCGACACCACCGCGCTCGGCGACGACGACATCGCACAGGCCGTGCGCAAGCTCTGGACCCCGTACCACGAGCGCATGAAGCAGGTCGGAGCGATGGACTTCGACGACCTGCTGCTGGTGTTCCTGCAGCTGCTGCGCGAGTTCCCGGCGGTCGCCGAGCGCTACCGCGAGCGCTTCCGCTATCTGCTGGTCGACGAGTTCCAGGACACCAACCGGGTCCAGTACGACCTCATGAAGCGGCTCTGTCCGCCGCCCGGCAACCTCTGTGTCGTCGGCGATCCGGATCAGTCGATCTACTCGTTCCGCGGCGCCGAGGTCCGCAACATCCTGGAGTTCGAGCGCGACTACGATCCCTGCACGATCGTGCGTCTCGAGCAGAACTACCGCAGCACGGCGACGATCCTGCGTGCCGCCGAGAACGTGATCGCCAACAACCGCCAGCGCCTCGACAAGCGGCTGCGCACCGACAATCCCGACGGCGACCAGCTGCGTCGCTTCCGCGCCGCGACCGCGACCGAGGAGTCGGCCGCGATCGTCGATCGCATCGCCGAGCTGCGCGACGACGGCGTCGAGCTCGACCAGATCGCGGTGTTCTACCGCGCACACTGGTTGTCGCGCGCGATCGAGCAGTCGCTGAAGACCGCCGGTGTGCCCTACACGATCGTCGGCGGCCAGACCTTCTTCGAACGCCGCGAGATCAAGGACTTGCTGGCCTACCTGCGCGTGCTGGTGAACCCGCTCGACGACGTCAGCATGGCGCGCATCGTCAACGTGCCGCCGCGCGGCATCGGCAAGACCTCGCTCGAGAAGCTGCGCCAGGTCGCGTTCTCGGAGGGCATGTCGCTGCGTGAGGTCGTCGCCGATCCGGCGCTGCACGGTGCGCTGACCGGCAAGGGCAGGAAGGGCCTCGCCGAGCTCGCCGACGCGCTCGAGCGCGCGCGCGTCGCCGCCGGCTACGGCGTGCACGCGGCGCTCGAGGTGATCCTCAAGACCACGGGCTACGTGCAGCACGCGACGACGTTCGGCGACGCCGAGGACAGCACGCGCGAAGACAACATCAAGGAGCTGATCAGCGACGCGATCGAGTTCGACGACGCCGAGCCCGAGGACGACCCGTTCGCCGCGCCCGGCGAGGAACCCCAGGCCGGAGTCGCCGGCTACCTGCAGCACGTCGCCCTGCTGACCTCGGCCGACAGCGGCGAGGGCGATGGCCCGGTCGTGCAGCTGATGACCGTGCACGCCGCCAAGGGGCTCGAGTTCGACCACGTGATGATCGCCGGGCTCGAGGAGGGCGTGTTCCCGAGCTTCCGCAGCATCGACGACGCCGACGCGCTCGAGGAGGAGCGCCGGTTGTGTTACGTCGCGCTGACCCGCGCCCGGGTGACGGCGATGCTGTCGCACGCGCGCGAGCGCATGGTCGCCGGCAGCCTCGACTCGATGCGGCCGTCGCGCTTCTTCAAGGAACTGCCGAAGGACTGCATCGCCGACTACGCCCCGACCTGGCGGCGCTACGAGCTCGACGACGACGTCGACCACGACACCGGCTGGACCGTGACGATGGATCCCGAGCAGCTCGCCAACGTGCGCGTCGGGGTGCGCGTTCGCCACCAGGAGTACGGCAGCGGCCAGGTCACGCGCCTCGCCGGCCGCGGCATCTCGGCGCGCGCGGTGGTACGCTTCGACGACGGCCGCGAGCGCGAGTTCGTGCTCGAGTACGCGGGGCTCGACCTGCTCGAGGACAGCGGCTTTTGAGCGCGCGCGACGACATCCTGGCCGCGCTCGCCGAGATCGTCGAGCGCGCCCGGCGCGAGGTGCCCGCGCTGCTGCCCGAGCTCGCCGGCGAACTCGAGCGGTTGCTGCAGGACGGCGAGCCGCCGCGGCCAGCGGCGGTCCCCGCCGCCGCCGACGGCGACGACTGGCACGGTCTGACCGGCGGCTCGCCGCCGATGCTGGCGCTGCGGCGGCTGGTCGAGAAGTTCGCGACCGCGAACGCGCCGGTGCTGATCACCGGCGAGAGCGGTACCGGCAAGGAACGGGTGGCGCAGGCGCTGCACGCGCTGAGCCGCCGACACGACAAGCCGCTGGTCGCCGAGAACTGCGCCGCGATCCCCGAGACCCTGCTCGAGTCGGTGCTGTTCGGCCACAAGAAGGGCTCGTTCACCGGCGCGATCGCCGACCACCCGGGTCACTTCGTCGCCGCCCACAAGGGCACGCTGTTCCTCGACGAGATCGGCGAGATGGCGCTGCCGCTGCAGGCCAAGCTGCTGCGCGCGCTGCAGGAGGGCGAGGTGCGCGCGGTGGGTGACAGCAAGGTCCGCAAGGTCGACGTGCGGGTGATCGCGGCGACCAACCAGGCGCTCGAGCAGCGCGTCAAGCAGAACCGGTTCCGCGAGGACCTGTTCTTCCGCCTCAACGTGCTGCGCATCGAGATGCCGCCGCTGCGCGACCGCGGCGACGACGTGCTGGTGCTGGCGCGGCGCTTCCTCGCGGACGCCGCGGCGAAGGCGGAACGCGTTCTGCACCTGCGGGACGACGCGTTGGCGGCGCTGCGGCGCGCGAGCTGGCCGGGCAATGTGCGGCAGCTGCAGAACGAGATGCAGCGCGCGGCGGCGCTCTGCGAGGGTGATGCGATCGGGGCCGGGGATCTGTCGCCCGAGCTCGCGTGAGTCGGCAGTTCGCCGCTACTGTCCGATCACCAGTGTCCCGGCGTTGCTGACCGCGGCGCTGGCCGGGTTCGGTGCCCCCGGGTCGAGCGAGAGCGCCTGCTGGTGGATCCTCACGCCGAGCAGGCCGGTCGCGGCCGGGATCGCCAGCGACCAGCTGCCGACACCGCCCGCGTGGGCACGGAACTCGGCGATCGCGCCGGACGCGATTGCGAGGAAGCCGTAGCAGCCGGTCATTCCGACCGCCGACAGGTCGATAGCGGTCGGCGCGGCGGCGAACGTCGAGACCATCGCAAACAGACCTGGCGCCGTGGGCAGGTGGTCCAGATCGAGCCGCAGCGTGGCGCCGAGATCGGGCACCGAACCGGTCTGCGGCGTCAACGTGACGACGCCGGTCGACCCCTGGCAGCCCGCACCCCAGGTGGAGTACGTGCCGCGCGTCCCGGCGAGCACCCAGGTGTCGCCGTACGTCGACCCGGTGGCGGTGTCGTAGCCGCCGTTCACGACGATGCCGTGGCCGGGCAAGAACCCAGACGCATGGGCAGTGCGGGGGCCGGGGCGCGTCGCCGTGTGAAGCTCGCGCCAGCCCGTGATCGCATCGTAGTGCCAGGTACGATCGACACTGGCGGTGCCGAACGGCCGGCTCTCGGTGCCGCCGAACAGGACGAGTTCGTTGGTGCCGGGGTCGAGCACCAAGGTCGCCAGCCGGACTTCGGGCGGATGCGCGAGGTGGGTTTCGGGCGTCCAGCTCGCGCCGTCGTAGACCCAGGTCTCGTCGTGGGCGAGGCCGCCACAGAGGACCGTGCCCTTGCCGGGGAGGTAGGCCATCGCCGCCTCGCGGCGCGGGCCCGGATCGATGCTGACGGGCATCTGCACCCAGTCGACCCCGTCGTATTCCCACGTCCCGACGACCGCTGGCAGCGTCAGCGGCGCCCAGCCGCCGTACGCGATCGTGCGCCCGCGCGCCTGGTCGTGGGCCATCGCCAGCGACGGCCGCACTCCCGGGTTGTGCGCCGTGAGGATCCGCGTCCAGCTCGTTCCGTCCCATTCCCAGGTGTCGGTGGGGTAGAGCGGACCGGTCGTCACCGCGGCATACCCGCCGTAGAGCACGATGCGGCCGCGGCCGACATCGTGTGCCATCGCGTGCATGGTGCGCGCCGAGGGCTGGATCGCCGGGCTGACGTTGGTCCAGGCGGTCCCGTCGAAGGTCCAGGTGTCCTGCGGGTAGGTGCCCGACAGCGGCAGTACGCCGCCGAAGAGCGCCGCGACGCCGGCCGCGTCGGTGACCATGACCGCGCGGTTGCGAACCCCTGGCGAGGAAGGGGTCGGGATCGGGAGCCAGTCCTGGGCCACCGCCGGCAGGACCGCGGTCAGGGCGGTGAGGAGAACGAGCGGCGACGTCGGCTGCATCGGGGATGTCCGGCAAAGCGGAGTGGCGGGTGGCCGTATCCCGGTCGCGGCCGGGAGGCCACACGGACGATCGTACCGGGGTGGCGCCGCGGCGTCCCGAACCAGGCCCGGTACGGTTGCGATACACCGCGGCAGTGCTAGGCTTTCCAGACACGAACACGGCGCCCTTCGCCTGCCCG
>JAGQRB010000954.1 GCA_020425925.1 Planctomycetota bacterium | reverse complement strand
CTGCACAACCAGCGCCAGCGCCTCGTCGGCGCTCGCCATCGCCGCGGCGTCCTCGCCGAGCTGGGCCTGGATCCTGGCGAGCCCGGCGAGCGCGCGCGCGGTGCGCCACTGCACCCGTTCGCCGCCGGCCGTCGCCGCCAGCCGGCGGTGCAGCTCGAGCGCCTCGGCCAGCAGTTCGCGTCGCACGCCGGCCATGCGCGGCACGATGTCGAGCCGGTCCTCGCCGGCCTGGACCATGCGCTCGACGGCCTCGAGCGCGATGTCGAGGCTCGCTTCCGATGCGACGGTCTTCCTGGCGGCGTCGAAGTAGAACATCAGGCTGGTCACGAATCCGCCGAGCAGCAGCGCCAGCATCGCGGCCGCCGACAGCGCCTCGTAGCGATGGCGTGCGACCAGCTTGCGCCAGCGGTACCAGGTCGTCGGCGGCCCGGCCTGTACCGGCTCGCGCCGCAGATAGCAGCGCAGGTCGGCGGCGAACTCGGCCGCCATGCCGTAGCGCCGGTTGCGGTCCTTCTCGATCGCCTTGCCGACCACCCAGTCGAGTTCGCCGCGCAGGTCGCGTTCGAGCGCCGCGGGGCTGGTGGCGCGCTGACGGGCGCGCTGCTCGAGATCCTCCGCCGCGGCAGCGGCCGCGCTCGCCGCCGGCGGATCTTCTTCGCGCAGGATCCGGACGAACTCGTCGGCGCTGGCGCTGCGCAGTCGCCTCGAGCTGAGCGGCAGGCGTCCGGAGAGCAGCTCGTACAACACCACGCCGAGCGCGTAGACGTCGGTGCGGGTGTCGACGTCGATCTCGTTGCTGGCCTGCTCCGGGATCATGTACTCGAGCGTGCCGACGAGCCGGCCGTAGCCGGTCAGCACGGTGACATCGAGCAGCCGCGGGCCGAGCGACTTGGCGACGCCGAAGTCGATGACGGTCGGCCACGGCTGGCCACCCTGATCGCTGACCAGGATGTTCGACGGCTTGAGGTCGCGGTGCAGGATGCCCTTCTGATGCGCGGCCTGCACCACGTCGCAGACGTTGGCGAGCAGCGCGACGCGGCGTCCGAGGTCGAGCCCACGTTCGTCGCAGTACTGCGTGATCGGCTGGCCGCGGACGTAGTCCATGCAGAGGTAGGGCCGGCCGTCCGCGGTCGTGCCGGCGTCGAGCACGCGCGCGACGTTGGGATGGTCGAGCAGCGCCAGCGTCTGGCGCTCGACTGCGAAGCGCGCCAGCACCTCGCGCGAGTCCATGCCCGGGCGGATGACCTTGATCGCGACCTGACGCCGGACCGGCGTGCTCTGCTCGGCGAGGAAGACCGATCCGACGCCGCCGGAGCCGAGCCGGCGGATCACGCGGTAGGGGCCGATCTGCTCGGGGTCGGGCTGCGGCGGCACCAGCAGGCCGGCGTCGCGCAGCAGCGCGAGCTGCTCGCGAGCGACTTCGGCGAGGGTGGGGCGCGCGGCGAGCTCGGCGTCGACCTCGGTCGCACCACCGCGCTCGAACGCGAGGATGCAGCGCGTCACCAGCGACGCGAGTTCGTCGCTGTCCGAGACGGGTTCGCTGCCGGACGCCATGGGGTCCGAATCTAAGGCACCTGCGCGGCGGCGGCCACGTGGGGGGGCTGGCCCACTCGCGGAAGCCGGCGACCGCGGGCGCTGGAATCCCGGCCCCGGCGGGCTGCCGGCCGAAGCCGGCATTCCCGGCGGTCATCGCCGGCCCGCTGCCACGGCCGGGATGCGCTACTGGATCGCGATGTCGAAGTCGAGCTGGAACGAGTCGTAGGAGTCGACGGAGCGCGGTCCGACGCCGACCCAGATCGTTTGCCCGGCGACGGCTGGCAGCGTGAGCAGCGGCACGTTGAACGTGCTGACCGCGGGGAACACGCTGTCGAAGGCGACCTGGACCGAGGTCGCGTCGCGTAGCAGGACGACGATGCGACCGCCGTCGCTCGACGCGTTCGGCATGCGCACCCAGGCGTTCTGCAGCTCGTAGGTGCCGTTCCACACCACGTCCCAGCCGGCGAGTACGAACCGATCCGGCGCGCCGCCGCCCTGCTGCGAGCTCGATCGACCGGGATGGCCGCCGTAGCTGTTGAACAGACCCCAACCGAGCTGGGTCAGCCCGTCGGGCACTCCCAGGCCGCTGGCGTTCCAGTGTTGCTGTGTCGGGCTCCAGCACAGTGTCCGGTATGCCGCCGGGCCGAGCACGTCGCCGCCGTCGTTCCAGGCATAGCTCCAGTGCGGCGCGGGCGAGCCGGTCCGGTAGCCGTTGCGGTAGTTGGCGAGCACGCGCGGCCCGGTCGGCACGGTGAACGTGCGCAACACCGTGCCGCCGTTGACCGGCGTCGCGGTCAGCGTGTGGCTGCCCGGAGTCAGCGTGGCGGCGATGTCGTGCGGCGGGGTCGCGGTGGTGGCGGACTGGCCGCCGAGCACAGCGGTGACGCTGCCCTGCGCGGAATCGAGGTTGGCGCGTAGGCGCACGGACGCGGTGCCCCAGATCGCCGGGTCGATCGTGGCGTTGTTGTCGAGCTCGAACAGTTCCGCACCCGTGGTTGGGTCGACGACGGTGAACGACTGCACCGTCGCCGGGCCCTGGTAGCTCGGCATCATCCAGGTGTCGATGTCGAAGCCGGTCGCCGGGGACGACATCGACGTGCTCGGCTGTGCCGGATTCACCGTGTCGATCAGCAACGCCGGGACCCAGC
Source organism: Planctomycetota bacterium (assembly GCA_020425925.1). Taxonomy (GTDB): domain Bacteria; phylum Planctomycetota; class UBA1135; order UBA1135; family UBA2386; genus JAGQRA01. The sequence continues at coordinate 7,060 of JAGQRB010000954.1, read as the reverse complement.
CGTGGATCTTCGCTGCCGGCTGCATCGGCTGCCGGCGCGCATCGTTGGCGGCGGTCGTGGTCGGGTCGAGCATCAGGGCCTTGAGGCCGAGACCGAGCTTGCCGCCCTGGTGGTGGCAGTAGGCGCAGAACGCGTTCTGCAGCGAATCCGGTCGCGGCGCGTCGTGGTAGAGCGGGCCCTCCGGGAAATGCACGCTGGCGCGGAGCGAGTGCGTCTGCGCCGGCAGATTGCCGAGGTGCGCGCCGTGGTCGGCGTCATAGCGGTGGTAACACGCGTAGGCCGGATACGTCGTTTCGCCGCGATTGCGCAGCGCGGCGGTGACCTCGCCGTGGATCCAGGCCGGGAACCGGTCGGCGAACTGGGTCTTCCACTCGCCGGCGTAGGCCGGGTCGAGACCGATGAGCGTGCCGCCGGCGAGGTTGCACAGCGTCTCGGGATCGAACGTGTGGGCGAAGACCTTGAGCTCGTCGACCCAGCCGACGATGCCCGCGGTCGAGGCGTTCGCGACCTTGCCGAGCGTCAGCGGTCCCGCCACCATCTGGAACAGCGACTCGGACGGATCGGACCAGCGATCGAACAGCAGGCCGTCGAGGCAGAGGTCGATCCGGCTGCCCGCGGCGCGAATCTGCAGTCCGAGGTGGGCCCAGCCGTGATCCGGCAGCAGGTCACCCATCGAGCCGGCGATCACCGGTGGCATCGTGATCCGGTGCACGGTCGCGCCGCCGGCGTCGGCGTAGACCACCTGACGGCGGCCGTAGAGCCGCAGCGACGTGCCGTCGGGGAACGTCAGGACGGTGCGCTCGGTCTGATCGTCGGCATGTCGGCAATCGACGAACACGCCGGCATAGCAGTCGGTGGTGGCCACGACATCGGCGTCGTTGTCGGGCATGTCGAACACGACGCCGTTGTCGCCCCCGAGCCAGAAGCCCTTGCCGTGGACGCCGCCGGTCGCCGCCGGCTCGAGCCGGCTGTTGCCGTGCGCCAGCCCGTAGGCGGGGACCTTCCAGGTCAGTCCGGTGGCGGCGTTCTGCAGCCGCACCGGCTGGCTGAACGGGCCGTTGGGATCGAGCCAGCCGTCGTGGTACTCGAACCGGTGGATCGTGTTCTGGTTGTTCCAGGGGTTCTTCGTGAACGTCAGCGAGCCGGCCGAGTTCATGATCACGAGCGCGTCGGGATCGAGATAGTCGTCGAAGCCGAGCTCGTCGGCCTGTTTGCCATTGGTCAGCGGCCAGGCGACGTCCTTGAACGCGATCGGCCGATAGTCCTGCCGATAGGTGAAGCGGGCCTCGAGCGAATCGATGATGTTGCCGTTGTCGTTCTCGCCCGGCGGCATCCGCGTGGTCGCGCGGCCGTAGCCCATGCGCAGATACTCGGTCGGCTGCCCGCCGTCGTCGAACAGTCGGACGTCGCGGGTTTGCGGCTGCGCGGCTGCGCCCATCGCGTAGTCGATGTCGTTGTTGAGGTTGTCGATCATCACGGTCTTGCCGTGGCTCCACAGCCCGAGGAAGCTCACGCCCTGGTGCTTGCCGCCGGTGTCGATCGCCGGGGCCCAGCTCAGGTCGTTCTGGATCTGCATCCCGAAGTAGCGGCTCAGGAACGTGCCGGGCGGGCTCTCGGCGTAGTAGAACTTCGAGCGGTCGCCCAGCGTCTCGAAGAACAGGTTCTTGGCCTCGCGGTCGATCCACGGGTAGGAACCGCCGAGATCGTGCGCCGCGGGGATCAGGTTGCCCTCGGAGTCCCGGAACGGCGCCATCGCGAAGCCGAACTTCGTGTTGATGCGGAGATCCTCCGGAGCGAACGTGATCGGGATCAGGTTCATCCACTGCATCGGGTCGACGGTCGTGCCGGTCGGGTAGTAGGCGTAGACGATGTCGGCGGCGTTGGAGCGCGACACGCCGGTGTTGGGGTCGGTCCACTGCACGCCACCGTTCTGCCAGGCGTCGAGGCGGACGATCAGCAGGCGGCCGTCACCGCAGACCACCGGCTCGAAGCCGGTCGAGTAGTAGGGCAGCTGTGGCGAGCTGACCGTCGGCCCCGTCCGGGTGATCGAGGTGATCGCGGCGCTCGTGGTCTTCGGGTTCGCGACCTGGACCTGCACCGGGGTCATGTGCAGCCGCATCCGTCGGTCGAGGTTGGGTGGATTGATGTCGGTCGTCGACGTGACCAGCACCTTGAGGTCGTAGATGTCGTACGGGATGCCGCCGATCCTCGTCGCGACCGGTGGACCGTCGTCCCACAGGCAGGCGTGGTAGAGCTGGTCGGCGCCGGGCGCGAACTCGGCGTTCAGGTAGCTCCACGCGCTGTTGTTGTTCATGTACGACCACTGCGTCGAGCTCATGGTGTAGGCACCGGCCGGATTGAGCAGGAACGGCGCCGTCATCTTCTCGGGCATCATCAGCGCGAACGCCGGCGTCAAGCCCTCGACCATCACGCCGATGCGGCCGTCGTGGGTGACACGCAGGCCGGGCATGTGAGGCCGGGTGAACGTCGGGTTGGCCGGATCGAGTCCGTCGACGCCGAGCACGTCGCGGGCGATGGCCGGCGGCTCCGGCATCTGGGCCAGCAAACAGCTGGTGGCGCAGAGCAGGGTGGTGAGCGGAACGAGCGGCGCGCGGGTCGGTAGCATCGGCTTCGCGGGGGCTGGGGAGCGGACTCGGACTGCAGCGGAAATCGCTGCTGGGGAGAGCTCGAGACCACGCCCCAGGATCGCGTCACGTACGGCGCCGCGAAACCGGGTCGCCCGAACAAGATTCAGCGCGTTCGCGATCCGTTCGGGCCCGGCCGCCCTACGGCCGGCCGAGCATCGCCGCCAGCCGGGCCAGGCCGCGTGCGACCAGGCCGCGCACTGCCGACTCGGAGAGCTCCATCTGGGCGGCGATGTCGCCGTACGAGATCCCCGCGATGCGGCTCAGCAGCACCGCCTCGCGCTGGTTCTCGGGCAGCTCCTGCAGCGCGGTCTCGACGCGGTCGAGTTCCTCGCGGGCGCCCGCGGCGCGCGACGGCGTCACCAGCATCGCGAGGCTGCGCAGCAACTCGCGCGACTCGACGTCGGTCGGCATCGTGACCTCGCGGGCCGGATCGCGCTTCGCCATCTTGTGGTAGCGCGAGCGGTCGACGACCTTGCGCGAGGCCTGCAGGAACAAGTAGGCGCGGAAGGCCTCCTCGGAATCGAATTTGAGCTCGCCGAGATCGTCGAGCACCTCGCGGCAGACCGACTGGGTCAGATCGCTGATCGACTCGCGCTGCGCCAGCGCGCTGCCGACGCGGGCCCGCAGGTACGCGGTCAGCGCGGGCAGGTTGCGCGCGAACAGCTGCTCGTACGCGGGGCGACCGCCGGTCGTCCGGCCGGGGGCGGCGGCATCGGGCTCTGGATTGTCGGCGTGCTCGTTCAACTGCATGTCCACCTGGCTGTCCGACCGGCTTCCGGGACGCCGCACCGGCGGCTCCTGGCCTCGATAGGGGTAGCGGACGGATGGGTCGGGGCGTTCGCGGTTTCTGCGAAAGTCAGCCCTCGGCGCCGCGTCGGTCCGCGGCGATGCGCGCGAGCACTGCCGGCGGGTCGTTGTGGGAGTGGGTGAAGCCCATCGCCCGTTCCCGCGCGACGGTGTCGCGGCTGCGGAATGCGACGACGTAGCCGCGGCGCCAGCGGTCGCTGGTGTTGCCGCCGGAGCCGTGCAGCGTGCGCTCGTGATGGACGGTGGCATCGCCGCGCCGCAACCGCGCCGGTCGGATCGGGTCGCGCTCGAGGTCGACGGCCGCCACCATGGTGTGGTTGTCGCCGCGGGCCCCGAGCAGCGGCACGTGCGGCCGCAGCGCGCTTTCGCGATGGGAGCCGTCGACGAACCGGACACAGCCGTTGTCGAGATCGACGTCGTCGAGTGCGAGCCAGAACGATGCGGTGCGGGTGTCCGGCGTCACCGGCCAGTAGCCGAGATCCTGGTGCCAGTGGAACACGGCCTCCTGCTTGTGCGGCGGCTTGGCGACCAGCTGGTCGTAGTCGAGCTCCATGTCCTCGCCGCAGAGCGCGCGGGCGACCGCGGCGGCGCGGGTCTCGTAGACGTTGCCGCCGAGCGCGCGGTGGTAGCGCCGCGGCAGCATCACGTTGAGGATGGCGTAGTCCTCGACGGGCCGCTCGTAGTCGCCGGTCATGTCGCAGTAGTCGCGGCCATCGACCGCGATGCGGCGGCGCAGCAGGTCCTCGTAGACCGCTTCGAGCTCGCTGAGCAGCGGCTCGGGCACGAAGCCCGGCAGGGTCGTCCAGCCGCAGCGCGCGAACTCGTCGCGCTGGGCCTCGGTCAGCTCGTAGTCTTGCATGGCGGGATCCTCAGGCGTCGAGACCGGCGCGCAGACGCTCCGCGCTGACGTCGGCCGGGAACGAGTTGATGTACATGTCACCGCCGAGCTCGAGGCCCGCGACCTGGCCGGTGCGCGGCTGCAGCTCGAAGTGCCAGTGCAGCGCGCGGCCGCCGCCGGCGGGTGCGGTCGGCAGCCGATGCAACCAGAAGTTGAAGGCGGGCCGACCGAGGCCGACGTCGACGGCTCGGAACAACGCGTGCAGCGCCGCCGCCAGCGAGTCGAGGTCGGTGGCCAGGAAGTCGTCGCCGCAGTCGCGCGGCAGCAGCCAGGTCTCGTGCGGCAGCTTCGGCGGGTGCGGGCACAGCACCGCGTGCCGCTCGCTCTCGAACACCAGCCGGCCCTCGGGGGCCGCGGTTCGGAGGCTCTCGCACCACGGGCAGTCGGCGAGCCGCGCGGCGTGCTCGAGCTCGAGCCGCACGCGCGGCGGCGCTGCGGCGAGGCCGAGCAGCTGGCTGTGGTTGTGCGCGATCGACGCGCCGGCGGCGGCGCCGACGTTCTTGAACAGGAACGTGCAGGCGACGTCGGCCTCGGCCTCGAGCGCGCGCACGCGGCGCTGCCACAGGCCGAGCACCGCACGCCAGGTCGCGACGTCGAGGTCGGCGGGCTGTTCGCGGTGTGCGCTGCCCTCGGCGATCACCTCGTGATGCAGGCTCGCCGGGTACTTGTTCGCGAACGCGCGCGCGATCCAGGCGGTCGCACCGGCGCCCTGCGGCCGGGCGGCATCGCGCTCGGGCGGGGTCTCGTGCTCGTTGCCGGGGCAGAACGGGCACGGCCGGCTGCCGGTCCGATCGGTGGTGTGCATCGGCCGATGCTGGCGCACCGGTGCCAGCAGGATCGGACGGCCGGTGAGCGGATCGAGGATCTCGCGCGGCCCGGCGCTGGCATCGGCGGCCGGCGTCATCGGCGGACCCCGCAGGCGTCGTGGCAGCGCGCGCAGTGCCGTTCCTCGCCGCCGCGGAACAGGTCGCCGGCGATCGCGCCGCGGCCCTGGCCGGCCTCGGTCGCGATCCGCAGCAGCCACGACTCGCAGCCGAGCGCCATGCGGTCGAAGTCGCGCACCTCGGCGGCGCGGAAGCGGCCGTAGCCGAGGCGCACCAACCCGGCGGCCGCAGTCGCCGCGGCTTCGACCGCGTCGAGGTCGGCGGCCGCCGGCTGCTCGAGCTCACGGCGCAGTACGAGGAGCTCGCGGTCGAGGCGCTGCATCGTCAGCTTCCAGGTCGCCGGCGCCGCGGCGTCGACGGCTTCGGCGGCGGACGGCGATGGCGTGATGGCGTCGTCCGGGCCCGCCGAGCAGGCCGCGGCGACGAGCATCGCGGCGGCGGCGAGCATGGCACGGCGGAACATCGGCCGCACTGTAGCGGCGACCGCAGTGCGAGTCACCGCGCCAGCCCGGCGCGCGCCAACACCGCCGGCAGCGTCATGTCGACCGCGGCAGCGAGTTCGCCGAGCTCGCCGTCGGTCGCGTCCGCGGTGAGGTCGACGACCTCGCCGCCGAGCACGACACGATCGATGTGGCGCTCGGTCGCGCCGTAGACGATGCGGGCGGCGGGCTCTCCGCCGAGCAGCGGATCGCCGAGCGACCACAGCACGAGGTCGGCGCGGCAGCCTGGCGCGAGCTGCCCGACGTCGTGGAGGCCGAGCGCGAGCGCGCCGCCGCGGGTCGCGGTCCACAGCGCGCGTGCGGCCGGCCAGGCGCCGGGGCCGGCGACCAGGCTCTGCAGCAGCGCGGCCTGGCGCAGCTCGGTCGGCATCGACAACCGGTTGTTGCAGGGCGCGCCGTCGGCGCCGAGCGCGAGCCGCACGCCGCGGGCGTCGAGCTCGGCGACGGCGGCGATGCCGGAACCGAGCTTGAGGTTGGTCGACGGACAGTGCAGCACCGCGGTGTCGGTCGCGACCAGCAGCTCACGTTCGTGCGGCGACAGGTGCACGCAGTGCGCCAACGCGGTGCGGGGGCCGAGCAGGCCCTGGTCGTGCAGCACTTCGAGGTAGTCGCGGCCGAACCGGGAGCGCACCGCGGCGACCTCGTCGGGGTGTTCGGCGGCGTGGCTGTGCAGCCGCAGCCCGTGCTGCTCGGCGTAGGCGGCGGCGTCGCGCGCGAGCTCCTCGCTGCAGGACAGTACGAAGCGCGGCGCGACCGCGATCGCGAGCCGGCCACGGCCGTGGAACGCGCGCCGGAGCGCGTCGGTCGCCGCCAGTGCCGCCGTCGCGGTCGTCGCCATGCCCGCGGGCATCGCGGCGGTCGCCACGTCCATCAGGCAGTTGCCGGTGATCACCGTCAGGCCGCTCCGCAGTGCGATCTCGGCGGTGACCTCGGCGTGCCGCACCGATTCCATCGTCTGCACCGTGGTCGTGCCCGAGCGCAGCAGCTCGGCGAACGTCAGCCGCGCGCTGAGTCGGGTGGAGGCCTCGTCGTGGGCGTGCTCGAGCGGCCAGATCCGCTGCTCGAGCCACGGCAGCAGCGGCAGATCGTCGGCCAGGCCGCGGAACAGCGACATGGCCGCATGACCGTGGGCATTGATGTAACCGGGCAGCAGGATGTGGTCCGGCAGATCCAGTGTCTCGGTTGCCTGCAGCTGTGTGTCAGGCTGACTTTCAACCGCCAGAATCCGTCCATTGCTGATGAATACGGCCTGGTTTTCCAGCGCGCTGGCGCGGTTGCCGTTCATGGTGATGGTCCAGCGGGCGTTGATCCTCAGGTCGGCCT
>JAGQRB010000953.1 GCA_020425925.1 Planctomycetota bacterium | reverse complement strand
CGCGTCGACGGTGCTGTCGGCGCCGCTTCCGAACGCCGACCACGACGTCCCGGTCCACAGCGCCAGACAGGGGCTCAGCAGGTTCCCCGCGAAGTTGAATGCGCCTCCGACCGCGAGGTCCCCGGTCGGCAATACCGCGAGCGAGCTCACCGGCGGCGCGGCGGTCTGCGCCAGACCCGCTCCGAGCGCATGCCACGCCGCGCCGTCCCACCGCGCGATGTAGTTCGCCGGGGTGCCGCCCGCGGACGTGAACCAGCCGCCGGCGACCACGTCGCCGTTCGGCACCACCGCAATCGCGGTGACCGTCGAGTTCGTACCCGAACCGAACGCGTGCCACGAGGCACCGTCCCAGCGCGCGATACCCTGAGCGCTCACGCCCCCCGCCAGCGTGAACCCTCCGCCGGCGAGCAGGTCGCCGTTGGGCGCGACGCACAGCGCGCTCACCGCGCCGTTCATCCCCGAACCGAACGGCTTCCACGAGGTTCCGTCCCAGCGCGCGATGTTGCTCGCCGCGGTGCTGCCGGCGAGCGCGAAGTTGCCGCCCGCGACGAGGTCGCCGTTCGGCAGGGTCAGAAGCGCGTACGTGGCCATGAAGCCGGTGCTCGCGCCCGTCAGCCCCGCATCCAACGGCGACCAGGACCCGGTCGCCGGATCGAACATCGCGATGTGCTCCGCGCGGATGCCGCCGGCGGTTTGGAACATGCCCCCGAGGATCAACACCGGTGTCCGCGGTCCGGGGCCGTCGGGATCCCAGGCCGTCGAGCAATAGGCCCAGTGCTCGGTGCCGGGCACCCCCGCGACCGCCACCCACTCCGTGCCGCACTGCGCCGGCAGCGAGTTCGTCAGGCAGAGCGAACCGCCGAGGCCGATCGACAGTGTGGCGGTGAGCGATGCTGCGAGCGATCCCATCGGGCGAGCGCCGAGCTGCGGCAGGAGAACGGTCTCACGGGGAGATTCACGCATGGCTGGCACCTGGCTGACTGGGATCCGATGACGGCCGACCGCCGAAGCACGGAGGTCCGTCCGGTGGATCGGTGGGTCCTCCACTGCGCAGCTTTCCGGGCCGACCTCTGTTGGCCGACCTTCGCCCGACCGCGGACATTGTACCGCATGCGCACCACCCGGGGTATGGGCCGCGATTCCTTCATTCGATCATGGATGGGGTGGGCAGTCCCCCCTGCGCCGCTACTTCCCCGATCCGACCCGATCAACGGCCTCGAACTCCCCGCGCCGCAGGAACGCCAACACCTGCTCGACCGTGCGCGGTTCGGCCGCGATCCGCATGTGGCTGCACGGCAGCGTCACGATCGCCTTCGCTCCCGGCATCTTCGCTTCGTCGACCGCGACCGTGCCGTCGTCGTGCCCGGGAATCGACGGGTTGCCTTCGCCGATGTCGCCGACGATCGCGCCGGAGCGCGCCGCGAACATCAGCGGCCGGGTGTGGATCTCCGCGCCCGGCGACAACTGCAGCGCCGCCTTGGTGCCCATGAACCAGCGGAACACGAACCACTCCTTGCGCAGATCCGCGAGCACCGCGCCGCGGTGCGGCGTCGCGATGTAGACACAGGCCCACGGCTGCATCGATGGCGTCGTGCGCAGGAACTCCTGGATCACCATCCCCCCCATCGAGTGCGCCACGAACGCCCACTCGTCGACGGGATGCTCGGCGGTGAGCTCGCGGCAGGCGGCAGCGAGGCGCGCGGCGAGCTGCTCGATCGTCTCGCTCGTGCTCGGGTAGCCGAAGTTGAGCACCTCGTAGCCGTGCCGACGAAGCGTGCGTTCGAGCCGCCCGAGCGCGAGCGGCGAGCGCATGATGCCGTGCAGCAGCACGACGACGCGGCGCTTGCCGTCGTCGGGTGCGCGCAGCTCGGGGCGATCCGGCGTCGAGCCGAGGTTCGCCGGCACGTCGTAGGGCCACGCGAAGTGCAGGCCGCAGAGCAGCGAGACGCCGTAGGCCGCCACCAGGATCAAGAACGCGAGCTTCACGCGGCGCCAGCGCCGGCGCGGTCTGGGCGCGCGTTCGGGGTCGACGGGTTCACCGGCCATCCGTGACTTCTTCGGGCGTGAGTTCGTTCGCTGCGGGTCCGCTGTGCAGGCGCGGCGCGAACGGCAGCGCCGCGATCACCCGGGCCTCGTGCGCGGCGAGCTCCGACCAGCGCGCCGCCGCAACCTCGGCACCGGCGAGTTCGGCCGCGATCTCGCGATAGAGCTGCTCGTGCCGCGCCTCGGCCGCGACCAGGTCGGCGTAGAAGTCGGCGAGTTCGCGATCGACGTCGCCGAGCTCCTGCGCCAGGAGGTCCATGCGTTCGCACGAGCGCGCCTCGATCAGCGCCGCGACCAACAGCTCATCGACCAGACGGCCCGGCATGTCGGACGCGATGCCCTGCTTGAGCCCGGCGGCGTATCCACTCTGCTGCTGGCGCGCGAATCCGCGATCGCGGCGTTCGAGCAGCTTCAGCGTGCGCTCGAAGTGCACCAGCTCCTCGCGCGCCAGCGCCGACAGCCCGCGCTGCCAGCGCGGCTCGTACGGGACGCGGAACAGGAACGTCACCGCGCCCGCCGCCGCCTTCTTCTCGAGGTGGGCCTGGTCGAGCAGAAGCTCGAGCCGGCAGGCCTCGGGGCGCTGCGCCGTTGCCCACGCGCGCGGCGTCGGGGCGGCGAGGGCGCTGCTGGCGGGCGTCGCGGTCATCACCGCACAGGCTATCCGGCTCAGCGCCGCGGCGCGACCGCGTCCTGCACCAGCGCGCGCGCCGACGCGCGGTTGGCGACGGCGGCGACCTGACGCGAACCGTCGAGCTGCAGCCGGCGTCCGTTCCAGACGAACTCGAGCAGCTGCACGCCGTCGCCGGTCGAGCGGTCGACCGCGATCGCGGCGCGTTCGCCGCGCACCTCGGCGGCGAGCACCTCGCGATTCAGCAAGGCTGCGAACGAACTCGTGCGATCGCGGCCGAGATCGCGCAGCGTCGCGGCGTCGAGCCGGCGTTGCACCGTGGCGAGCTGGCGCTGCAGCCGCGCGCGGTGCGCCGGCGTGACCGCGAGCTCGAACGCGGCGACGTCGCCGTCGGCGCAGGCGCGGTCGACGCGCTGCGCGGCATCGCGCAGTTCGCCGAGATCCGCCGGCTGCAGCTCGCCGTCTTCCGGCAGCGGACTCGGCCAGCGTCCGGGCAGGAACGGGAAGACGACGAGGCCGGCGCCGATCGCGGCGACGGCCGACAGCCAGGTGGCGCGGTCAATTCGCATAACGGACCCTCGTGGTGCCGGGGAAGAAGCGCAGCAGCACGCCGCCGGCGGCGGCGCGCGCGCGCGCATCGGCGTCGACGTGCGGCAGTTCGGTCTCGGCGACCAGCGTGCCGCGATCGACCGCGACCGGCCGGCCGCCGCGCAGGATCGCGGTGAACGGCAGCTCGATCGGACGGCCGGGTTCGCTGCCGCAGACGATCACGAGCTCGTGGGTGTGGTCGTCGAACTCACAGCGCAGGAGCGGCGCGCGGGTGCACGCGATCCGCGGCCCCTGCGACGAGCCGCCGCGGCCGGCGGCGTGCTGGCTCGCGGTGACGCGGTAGTCGCCTGGACGATCGGGCAGGAACACCGTGCGACCGTCGAACCAGCGCCAGGGCTGGCCGTCGACGAGCACCTCGCTGAAGTCGCTCGCGAACGTCACGGACGGCGGCGCAAGGCGGCTTCGCTGCAACACCCGGACGGTCGCCGCCAGCGGCTCGACATCGCGCAGCGCGACGACGCGCAGCGCGCCGGGCCCTGGCCGGGTGCGCGCCAGCACCGCCGGCCCACCGACGATCTCGACCGCGTCGCCGGGCAGCTGGCAGACGCGCAGCAGATCGCCGCCGGCGGCCGGCAGCGGTTGCGCGCCACGCCAGGTCCACCAACCGTTCTCGCGCACCAGGTAGGGCGTCTGGCTGCGGGTCGCGATGCGCACCACCCGCGTCCAGGGCTCCTGCAGGTCGCCGGTCAGCGTCGCTTCGCCGCGGTCCCCGAGGTCGAGCGGCAGCGGCTGATCGACTGCGCGCAGCAGGGTCGGCGCGATCGCGAGCAGGTCGTCGCCGCGGCCGTGCGGCGCGAGCCAGAAGCCGACGCGGGCCGCTGCGCCGGCCTCGGGATTGCCGTGCAGCGTGAGCTTGCCGGACTCGAAGCGGAAGTGCTCGTAGCGCATCAGCTGCAGCGGCACGACCACGAGGTCGGGCAGCGCGCGATGCCCGGCGCGCACCACGAACGGCCGGCGCAGCCGTTCGGCGCCGTCGGCGGCGGCGGCGAGCGCCGAATAGCCCGGCAGGTTGAGCGTGCGTTCGACGCGCAGGTTGCGCGCCGCGGTCGCGGTGTCGATGCGCAGCACGAAACCCGGGAAGTCGGCGATCGCGGCGAGCTCGACGCTCTCCTCGTGATAGCTCGACGCCGAACGTTCGCCGACCACCGCGAGATGGCCGGCGGGAATCCGCACCTCGCCCTCGGCGGCGACGTCGCCGCGCCGCACCAGCCGCAGCCGGTCGAGCGCGACCGCGCCGCCCTCGGCGACCGCGAACTCGAGCGCGCGCAGGCCGGAGCGCGCGACGTGCACCGGCACGATCACGGCTTCGCTCTTGCGCTCCGAGCGGAACGGTTCGCAGTGCAGCACGGTGTCGTCGAGCGAGCAGACCAGGATGCCGCGGTGCCGCACCGGACGCGGCAGCAGCTCGAGCTCGTAGTAGCCGGTCGCGAGCGTGACCTCGATGCGGACGCGCTGCGGCCAGCGCGGCCGGTCGTCGAACGCGAGCATCGCCGGCACCTGGCGGGCCTGGCCGACCTCGGGCCCGACGACCGCGACCGAACCGTAGCCGCCCTCGGGGCTGCTGCCGGTGAGCAGGAAGTCGAAGTCGCCGTCGGGGATCGCGCCGGCGTGCGGGCGGCCACCGAACAGCCGCGTGTGTAGGAACTCGGGACTGACGACCACGGCCTCGCCCGGCCGGAAGCGCGCCTGGCCGGACGGGTCGAACAGCAGCGCACCGCCGCTGCCGAGCAGCCGGAACCAGTTGTTCTGCAGCAGGTGGACCGCGGCGCCGACCGGCAGCTCGCCGCCGAAGCCATCCGGCGCGTCGTCGATCAGCGCGCGCGCGGCGCTGCGGTAGCCGTTGCGTCCGGTCGCCGACGCCTGCACCGCGACCGCGGCGCGCAGCGGGTCGAGCAGCAGCCCGTGCACGTAGTCACGGTTGTGCGGACCGAGCGTCGCCGGATCGTGCGACCGCCACCACAGCGTCGCGCCGGCGCCGGCGCGCGCGCGCACGAAGTCGTTGCACTGGGTCACCAGCCAGTCGGCGTACGAGCCGCCGCCGCGGCTGGCGCCGACCTCGGATGGCAGCGGCCGCTCGGAGCGCGCGTCGAGCACGCCGCCCGGGAAGAGATCGGCCGGGAAGCCGTCGCGCCAACGCGCCGACAGGCCGACCGCGGCGAGCCCGTGCACCGCGCCGTCCTCGGCGTCGAGCGCCGCGAAGCCGCCGGCCAGGTGCGGCCCGAGCTCGCCGGCGCCGTAGAGCGCAGCGGCGGGCTGGAAGTCCTGCAGCATCGCGAGGCTGTAGCCGGCCGCATCGTGGAACCAGCGCCGCAGGCCGAACGCGTCGAGCGCTCTGCTGCCGAGCCGGCGCACGTCGGCGAGCTCGCGCGCGAAGAAGCGCAGCGACGCCAGCCGTTCGCCGGTGCGGTTGCCGAACGGCGGTGGCTCGAGGAAGGCCGAGAGCAGCATGCCGCGGCCGTGGGCCTCGTCGGCGAGCGTGCCGAACGCCGCGGCGGAGAAGCCACCACCGAACGCGTCGCCGCGGTAGCCGTCGGGCCGGCGCAGCGGATCGCCGTCGGCCCAGGGGAGCGGCGAGGCGCCGCCGGTGTCGGCGAGCCCGAGATCGACCAGGTCGGCACCCGCAGCCCAGCTCGGCGCGATCACCTCGGCGGCGATCTCGGCGGCGGTGCGCGCGCTGTCGGGATCGCCGGCGACGGCGATCGGAGCGCGCCAACCCCAGTGCGCCAGCAGCGGCCGGCACGGCAGCTCACGATCGGCGAGCTGCTCGGCGAGACTCGGCGATGCGGCGCTCGCCTCGCCCGCGGGTGCGCGGAGCAGCAGCGACTGGCCACCACTGCCGGCGAGCAGGTTCGCGAGCAGCCGGCGCGAGTTGGCGCGCAGTTCGTCGTCGGCGTGTTCGACCGCCGGCGCGATGCCGAGTGCGAGCACGTCGCCGCGTCCGAGCCGCCAGCGCACCAGCACGGGTGGCCCGGCGGCCCGCACCGAGCCGTCGACCTCGGCGGCGAGCGCCGCGAGCACCTTGCCGTCCTGTGGCGCGCCGATGCTCCAGGCGCACAGTGCCTCGCAGCACGGTGCACCACCGGCGAGCAGATGGGTG
>JAGQRB010000952.1 GCA_020425925.1 Planctomycetota bacterium | reverse complement strand
GGTTGTTGTTTGTACCGCGTACCGACGGGATCTCGTACCGACGGGATCTCGGGCGGGCTAGAACACGGCGGCCTGTTGCAGTGGCCAGAAGCGCACGCGGACACGGCCCTTCAGCAGGTCCTTCTCGACGAGGCCGAAGTCGCGGGAGTCGCAGCTCACGGGCCGGTTGTCGCCGAGCACGAAGAAGTGATCGTCGGGCACCGTGAACGACCGCAGATCGTCGTGGTCGTGGATGCAGCCGTACTGGTCGTTGACCTCGCCGTTCACGATCAGCGTACCGTCGCGCATCGCCACCCGGTCGCCGGGCAGCGCGACGACGCGCTTCACGAAGTCGATCGCCTGGTTGCGCGGGTTGCGCAGCACCACGACGTCGCCGCGCTGCACCTCGGCGACCGAGTAGCTGACGCGATCGACCACGAGGCGGTCGCCGTCGTGCAGGCAGGGTTCCATCGAACTGCCGCGGACGATCGAGACCTGCAGCACGAAGACGTGGATCAGGACCATCAGCGTCGCACCGAGCAGCGCGTCGATGACGAAGCGCGTCCGGCTCAAACGGTGACGCGCCGGCGCCGTGGGGCGGCGTCGATGGCGGCGGCGAACGAGACTGTGCAGCATGTCGCTGCATCGGCGCGCGGCGCGCCGGGTCTTGATCGCAGCGCGAATGGCACAAACCCTGATCGGGGTCTTCCCGCGGTCGCGGGAAGTCCCGAAGTTTGCCGCGGCGGACCGACGTTGGCAGGGGAGCTTCGCCGTCAGTGCGCCCGGATGCGCAGCTATGGGTTCAGCGTCTGGCGCGGGGATTCCGATCAACGCCCGGTCAGGCAGCCCAGGCCTCACGAATGAACAACTCGACGCTGAACCAGCTCGCCGTCCAGGAGCGGATGCGCCGCGAGATCCTCCACAAGAGCGATCTGATTCCGCCGCTGCCCGATCTCGTCGTCCGCCTGCTCGCGATCCTGAACAAGCAGGAGACCGAGCCACACGACCTCGAGGAGCTGATGCAGAACGACCAGGTCCTGGTCGCCAAGATGCTCGCGATGGTCAACTCGCCGTTCTACGGCCTGAGCCGTTCGATCGTCAGCATCCGAGAAGCCGTCATGGTGCTCGGCTTCCGCGGCGTCCGCAGCCTCGTGCTCGCCACCAGCACCGCTCGGTTCCTGCAGCGCGACTACACGATCTACGGCCACAGCGAGAAGGGGCTGTGGCTGCATGCCGCCAGCGTCGCGACCGGAGCGAAGGTGATCGCCCGCAGTGCCGGTTCGAGTGCAGAGGTTGCCGAGCAACTGTTCGTCGCCGGGCTGCTGCACGACATCGGCAAGCTGCTGCTGTCGCCGTACCTCGCCGAGCGGCAGTTCGCGCTGCAGCCCGACGAGGACCTCGAAGCCGCCGAGCGGCGACTCATCGGTCTGGACCACACCGAGGCCGGCGCGCTGGTCGTCGCCAAGTGGAATCTCGCATCCGAGATCCAGGAGATCATCAAGGGGCATCATGGCGACGCCGCGTGCGCGGCACCGAGTCGCTCGGTCGCGATCGTGCGGCTCGCCGACGCGATCGCGCATCAGCGCAGCCTCGGTTACCTCCCGGGAAAGGCGCCGGTCGTCGACACGCATGCGTCGGATCTCGAGGTGCTCGCCTTCGACGACGACCGCTGGACGGTTCTCTCCGAGGAAGTCGCGGCTCGCATGGCCGAGGGCGCCGCGGCGCTCAGCAAGTTGGCGAGCTGAGGCGCACACGATGACCGTCTACGAGTCGACGCCGGTGGGACGAGGGGTCGCGGTCGGGCTGGCCGGCCTGCACGCCTGCCGCTCGCGCGAGGAAGTCTCGGACGCGATGGCGAAGAAGCTCGCGGAGCTGATGCCTGGCGTCGCGATGGCCGTGCTGCTGGCGCAGGACGAATCGAGCAGCCTGCGGGTCGAGCGCGTCGTCGGTGTCGGCTGCCCGTGGCGGGTCGGCGAAGACGTCGCATCCGGATCCTGGCCGGTGCCGGCGAGCCAGCGCCTGGCGATCAGCTACCGGGAGTACCGGCTCGGCTTCCTCGTGGTCGGCGACGAGATCGATGCGAGTGCGCGCAACGTGATCGACGCAGCGCTCGCGCACTATGGCGTGGCGCTCGTCAACCTGACGTTCAACGCCGAGGCCCTGCGCGCGACCGACAACTACTGCGCGAGCCTGCAGGCCCTCGAGGAGGGCATCGTGCTGTTCCAGGAGGAGAGCGCCGAGGCGGTCCAGGCCCGGTTGCTGAGCCTGGCGTCGTCGATGCTGCATGCGACCGCCGCCGCGCTCTACGTGCTGCGGGAGATCGGCGATCCGGCGTCCGGCCTGGCGCTGGCGGCGACCCTCGGCATGCCGGAGTCGCTGCTCGCGACTTTCGCGTGCGATGATGGCTCACCGTGGCCGGACAATCTCGTCGGTCAGCCGGCGCAGCTGTTCGAGTCGCAGGGGCCGGGCAGTCTGGCCGGACTCGACGAGTCGGTGGTGCCGGACATCCTGGACAACGTCGTCGCGATGCCGCTGCGCTACCACGGCGTCGACGCCGGCGTCTGCGTGCTGTTCAACGCGTCGATCGACGCCGAGTCGGGGCGCGACTACCTCGGTCGGGTGCAGAGTCTCGGTCAGCTCGGCGCCGCGCTGCTGCACCGCCTGCAGCTCGAAGCGGTCGCGATCCAGAACCGGGCGATCGAGCGCGAGCTGCAGATCGCCGAGATCATCCAGCGACGGCTGTTGCCCGCCGCCGTGCCGACGAAGGAGTGCTGCGACTTCGCCTGGCTGTCGATCCCTGCACGCTTCATCGGCGGCGACTACCTCGACATCCTCGAATCCGAGGACGGGGAAGTGAACGCGGTCGTCGCCGACGTCTCTGGCCACGGCATCAACTCGGCGCTGCTGATGAGCTCGTTCCGCGGCGCCTACCGCGGTGAGGCGACCCGTGCGACGCCGACGGCTACCATCGAGAGCCTGAACGACGTGGTGGCGCACGAAGTCGGCTCGACCGGCATGTTCGTGACCGCGATCGCGGTTCGGGTCAGCCCATGTGGCTACAAACTCACGATCTGCAGCGCCGGGCACAATCCCGGTTTCCTGTTCCGCGCTGCGACCGGCACGATCGAAACGATCGACTCCGGCGGGCCGCCGCTCGGTTTCCTGGCCGGCGCCCGGTTCGAGGAGCGCGTCCTCGAGTTCACCGTCGGCGACGTGCTGCTGCTCTACACCGACGGGGTGACCGAGGCCGCGAACGGCGACGACGAGATGTTCGGTGAGGAACGACTCACGGACCTGCTCTCGGCCCACGCCGGCGGCACCGCTGCCGAGCTGGTCGAGACGATCCGGGCCGAGGTCTCGACGTTCCAGGGCCGCGAGCACTTCGAGGACGACCTGTCGATCCTGGTGGTCAAGGCGCGCCAACGCGGCGCCAACACCTGCGCCTGAGCGCGGCTCTGCGCGGTTGTGCGCCCGCGCGCCGGGTGACTAGAAGTGCCGCCGGCGCGTGCTGCTCTCGATGCCGAGCGCCTTGCGGTACTTCGTCACCGTTCGGCGCGCGATGTGCACGCCGCGCTTGCCGAGCTCTTCGACGAGCTGGTCGTCGGACAGCGGCGCGTCCTTGTCCTCGGCGTCCACGATCTGCTTCAGCGTGTCCTTGACGGCCTGCTGGCTCACCATGTCACCCGCGTCCGACATCGTGCCGCTGCTGAAGAAGCGCTTCATGTCGAAGATGCCCTGCGGCGTCTGGATGTACTTGCCGGACACCGTGCGGCTCACGGTCGAGATGTGGACGTGCACCGCGTCGGCGATGTCCTGCATCTTCATCGGCTTGAGGTGCTGGACGCCGTGACGCAGGAAGCCCTCCTGGCGGCTCACGATCTCCTTCGCGACGCGCTCGATCGTGCTCTGGCGCTGGTGCACCGCCTCGATGAACCACTTCGCCGCCTCGATCTTGCGGCGCAGGTACTCGTAGACCTTGGGGTCGTTCTTGGCTTCGTGCAGCAGGTTGCGATAGACCGGCGAGATCGACAGATCCGGCAGCGAGCCACGCTGCGTCTTGACGACGAACTGGCCGTCGTGCTCCTCGATCAGCACGTCGGGCACGACCGGCGTCGACGTGCCGCCGTCGAACTCGGCGCCCGGGTGCGGGTTGCAGTGCGTGCGCACGAACTCCCAGCTGGCCTTGATCTCCTCGATCGTGGCACCGGTCTCCTTGGCGATCTTCGGCAGCTTGTTGAGCGCGAGGTCGTCGAGGTAGCGGTCGACCAGCAGTCGCGTCAGCGGCCGTACGAACGCCAGGTGGTCGAGCTGCATCAGCAGGCAGTCCCGCAGGTCGCGGGCGCCGACGCCGATCGGTTCGAGGTCTCGGACGACCGCGATCGCCTCGTCGGCGAGCGGTAGCGGCACGAGCAGGCGCGCGGCGATCTGCTCGGCCGTGTCCTGGAAGCGGCCGTGCTCGTCGAGCGAATAGACGATGTGCTCGACCACCGGGATCAGCTCCTCGTCGGCCTCCTGCGTCCGCACCTGGGTCATCAGGTGCTCGGCGAGCGACGTCGGCTTGCCGGGGGTGTTGTAGAGCGCCTCGAGCTTCTTGTCCTCGTCGTCGCCGGCGATGCCATTGGCGCGTTGCCGCCAGTTCGGCTCGAGGCGGGCTTCGAGCTGGTCGATCTCGGCCGAGAACTCGCGCTGCAGGCGGTCCTCGATCACCGGCGCCTGCTCGTCGTGCTGCGACTCGCCGCGTTCGCCCTCCTCCTGGCGCTCGAGGAAGACGTTCTCCTGCAGCTCCTGCTCGATCTGGTCCTTGAGCTCGATGAGCGGCATCTGCAGGACCTGCATGGCCTGGATCATCTGCGGCGACTGAACGAGTCGCTGTTCCGCCCGCAGGGATTGGGTCAGGCCTAGACGCATGTGCCCGTTATAGGGCCATTCCGCGGCGAGGTCACCACCCCGAAGTCCCGGCGCCGCACAATGATCGCGGTTCGGCGCTCGGTGTCGGCGTGCCCTGTGTTCGTTGCCGTCGAACGCAGCGCGACGTCGGTTGAACGCGATGCGGTGCTCAGTCGTCGGCAGACGACGGGCGCCGTCGGCCGACATCGCGGAACCACTCGGCGACCCGTGGGAACAGCGGGTAGCCCGCGCTCCGCAGCAGATCGCGCTCGTCCTGCGACAACGCGACCGCATCGGTCCAGGCGGCGGCCGCCGGCAGGCCGGCGCGCGCGAGAGCGGCGCGCAGCACGAACGCACCCGGTGCCGCGGCTGCGCGGACCGCGGCCTGGTCGAGCCACGCATGCGGCAACCGTCCGAGCGACCACGCCGCGGCGTAGGCTTCGGCGCGGCAGCTCGCGGTCGCCCAGTCGAGCAGGACGTCGACGAACCGGCTGTCGTTGCACGAGCCGAGCGCCAGCAGGCAGCGCACGCGCTGCGGCGCGGACTGCGCGGACTCGAGTCGGGTGGCGACCGTGGCGAAGACGCTCGGGGCCTGGCCGGCGAACAGGCGCAGTGCGAGCAGCCCGCCGTCGACCTCCTGCCGCCGCTCGATCTCGCTCCAGCACGCCAGCAGCAGGTCGGCCGCGCCATCCCGCACCGGCAGCCGGAGCGCCGCCGCGACCACTTCGATCGCCGCGGGCCGGCGGCCGACGATGCGCTGGATCGTCGTGTCGAAATCGCGCGTGCCGAGTCGGGCGGCGACCGTCAGAGCCGCCAGCGCGGTCGGATCGACGCCGACGCCGTCGAGCTGGAACTCGTCGAAGCCGTCGCCATCGAAGCTCGGCCGGTTCGAATCGAGGCGGCGGAGCGCACCGCGCAGGCTGCCGACCAGGAACGAGTCCTCGCGCGCCAGCGCCAGCGCGTCGGCGAGCGGTCGGACCTCGGCGCGACCGCGCGCGAGCGCCGCCAGCAGATCGTCGAGTGCCGCTTCGCTGCCGGTGCGACCCGGGCGTGCCGCGGCCAGCAGCGTCGCCATCGCCGCCGCGCGTTCGGGGAGCGGCAACCAGCCGTCGATCACGATCGCGAACAGGTCGTCCCGCACCTTCGCCTGGTCGACCACCCGACGCAACGGGTTCGACGACTCGCGCAGCGGCCGCGCCGAGCCGGATACGATCGTCCCGTCGCGCTGCCGTCCGGCGCCCGCCGGCGTCCAGGACCCGGTCGCGTCGCTCGCCGCAGGGGCGGGGCGTTCGGGCCCGCGGCCAGCGGCGGGAACGCCAGCGGTGGGGACGGGGGTGTCGGGGGTGTCGAAGCCGGTCGCGTTCGCGGCGGTGAGAGTCGGGATCGGCGCCGGGCGTGTGGTCGCGGGCCACTGCGCCGCGGCGATGCAGGTCAGCCACACCAGCCCGGCGACCGCCGCGGTGACCAGCAGCGCGGGCGCGAACACGGCCCGATCGGTCGCAACCAGATCGCCCAATACCGATTCACCCGATACCGATTCACCCGACACCGAATCGCGGCGCCCCGACTTGCCGGTTCCCGCTTCGCAGCCCGGCCCGTCGGCGCCGGTCGCGCGTGCCACCGCCACGGCGAGCAGTCGATCGGCGGCGTCCGATGCCATCGCGGCCGCCATCACCCGGCCGGCGTTCTCGGCGAGCACCGCGTCGAGCCGCCGGGCGCGCTGCAGCGCCACCGAACAGGTCGCGCAATCGCGCAGGTGTCGCGCCAGCGCGTCCGGGCAGACGAGTTCGAAGCCGCTGTCCTCGGCCGCGTTCGCTCCCGGCGAATCGGCGCCGATGTCGCCGTCGAGGTAGAGCGCGAGCACCGCCGCGGTCCGACTGCAGCCGTTGTCGTGCGGTGCGCTCACGGATCGAGGTGCTCCTGCACCCGCGCCAGCACCTTGCGGCGGGCCTCGAGGACGTGCATGCGGGCAGCCACCGGCGTGCAGGCGAGCACCGCCGAGATCGTCGCGTAGTCCATGCCCTCGACGGCGCGCAGATGCAGCGCGGTGCGCTGGCGCCGGGTCAGCCGCTCCATCGCCTCGTCGAGGCGGTCCTGCAGCTCGCGCGCGATCGCGCCGTGGACCGGCAGCGGGCCGAGGTGGTCGGGAACCTCGGAGTCGCCGAGGCCGGTCTCGCCGCCGCCCTTCGGTTCGCCGCGCCGCCAGCGCGAGGGTTCGGCGGCGAGCCGGACGAGGATCCGGAACAGCCAGGTCCGCAGCGACGAGTCGCCGCGGAAGCCGGCGAGGCCGCGAAGGGCGCGTACCAGCGTCTCCTGGACCAGGTCCTCGGCCCAGTGCGGGTCGCGGCAGTGCCGCCGGGCCAGCGCCATGAGGCCCGGCAGGAAGGGCTTCACGAGCGGCTGGAACGCCTGGCCGTCACCGGCTTTCCAGCGCTCCAGCCAGTGCCGCTCCGCGGCCGAGGCCTGACTCTGTCGCGGGCGGTGGCCGACGTGCTCCATGGTGACCCATTGGAGCCCGGAATGGCCGCGAGCGTAAGGGGTGGAACCGGATCTGCCGTCGGCGGCGACGCTTCGTTCCCCGGCCGCCGCGGCAGCGTCGCTCGTCAGTGCCCCCGGAGCTTCGCGAAGTAGTCGAGGTAGAAGGTCAGGATGAAGTAGACCGCGACACCGGCGGCCGCGAAGTAGGCGGCCTGGCCCCCGATCTTGGCCGTGGTCTTGACCTGGCGTGCGGTGACCTCCCGGCGGCGCTTCAGCGTACGGGCCAGGGCATCCTCGAGCTGGCCGCTGCGCTCGCCGAGGGCCAGCAGCTCCCGGGTCTCGGCGAGCAGCGCGCCGCTCGCGGCGAGACCCTCGGACAGCGAGCCGCCTTCGCGCAACGTGCGTTCGGCCTGGCGCAGGCGGATGCGCAGGCTCGCGACGCCGACGCCGCCGGTGGCGGTGGCGTGGGCTTCGACGATCGGGATGCCCGAGGCGTAGAGCGCGTGCAGGGTCTCGAGGTAGGGCAGCTCGGCGAGGCCGGCGAACAGCTTGCCGAGCCACGGCAACTGCAGCCAGCGGTCGCCGCCGGTCAGCACGCCGCGGCGCACGACGATCGCGGCGATCAGCAGCAGTGCCAGTGCGGTCACCACCCCGTAGAGGATGCCGCGCCCGAAGATCTGCGCCGCCACCAGCGCGATCACGACCGTCATCACGACCAGGAGTGCCGGGTAGCGCAGGCCGCTGCGCACCTCGCGGCCGAACTCGGCGCGCTGCCGGCGCTGCACCGCGCGCTCGCGCAGCGACGCCGAGATCCGACCGGCGTTCCAGGCGGCGGTCAGCACCGCGTCCTCCGACGGCGACAGTCGCACGCCGCGCCGCTGCAGCAGCTCCGGGACGGTGCGTTCGCCGTTGCCGGGATCGCCGCCGAGCGACTCGATCGGCAGCCCCGCGTCGAGCGCCGAGGCGAGCTCGTCGAGCTGCAGGGCGGCCCGGTCATCGGCGGCGACGGTCAACAGCATGTGCGGAGTCTGGCGTGGCAGGTCGAGATCGGCAATCCCGACGGCACAATGGACGGATGTCGCCGCGTCGCCTTGCGCTGTTTCTCCTGCTCTTCCTGGCCGCGGTGCGTTCGCCCGCCGCCCAGACCGACGCGGTGGCGCCCTGGCTCGACGCGCGGATCGACGACCTCACGGCGCTCTATCGCCACCTGCACGAACATCCGGAGCTGTCGTTCCGCGAGACCGCGACCGCGGCGCGGATGGCGGCGGAGCTGCGGGCCGCGGGCCTCACCGTCACCGAGCAGGTCGGCGGCACGGGTGTGGTGGGCGTGCTCGACAACGGTGCGGGTCCGGTCGGACTGCTGCGCGCCGACATGGATGCGCTGCCGATCGCCGAGGCCACCGGACTGCCGTACGCGTCGAAGATCCGCGCCGAGAGCGCCGACGGGCGCGCGATCGGCGTGATGCACGCCTGCGGTCACGACGTCCACATGGCGTGCCTGGTCGGTGCCGCGGCGTGGCTGGCGGCGCACCGCGATGCCTGGCGCGGCACGCTGGTGTTCGTCTGCCAGCCGGCGGAGGAGCGCGCCGGCGGCATGAAGGCGATGCTCGCCGACGGTCTGCTGACGCGCTTCCCGCGGCCGGCATGGGCGCTGGCGTTGCACACCGCCGACGACCTTCCGGTCGGCACGATCGGGGTGCGTTCGGGGCCGGCGATGGCGAACGTCGACAGCTGCGACATCACGATGTTCGGTCGCGGTGGCCACGGCGCCCGGCCGCACCTGACGATCGATCCGATCGTGCAGGCCGCGCAGCTCGTGATGGAGCTGCAGACCATCGTCGCACGGGAGATCGATCCGGTGCAGGCTGCGGTGATCACCGTCGGATCGATCCACGGTGGCAGCAAGCACAACATCGTCGGCGACCGCTGTCACCTGCAGCTCACCGTGCGCAGCTACGACGCCGCGGTTCGCGACCACATGCTCGCCGCGATCGAGCGCAAGGCGAAGGCGGTCGCCGCGTCGTGTCGGGCGCCGGCTCCGACCGTCGAGTTCAGCGAGCACACCCCGCTGCTCGCGAACGACCGCGCGCTGACCGATGGCGTGCGGGCCGCCGCGATCGCCGAGTTCGGTGCCGAACACGTCGTCGAGATCGCGCCGGCGATGGTCGCCGAGGACTTCGGTCGCCTGACCGCGCAGGGCGTGCCGCTGTGCATGTTCCGCCTCGGTACGATCGCGTCCGAGCGTCTGGCTCGCCTGCGCGCGGCAGGTGCGTTGCCGCCGCTGCACAGCGCCGAGTACCATCCCGATGCCGAGAGCGCGATTCGCGCCGGTATTCGCGCCTACGTCGCGATCGTAGGTGAGCTCGCAAAGCGCGAGTGACCAGATCGTTGCGCGAGCAATGCGCGATCACGCGCGGCGTCGGGCAGACGCCAGGGGGTTGACGCGCGGACGCGGGTCTCGGAAAGAGGCTTTGCCACGTGGCAGTTCCCGGCATGTCGCCAGGGGTGCAAGCTGCCGCAGCGTGGTTGCCCAGAAAAAGGAGAGGAAATGAACCTCACGCACCTGGTCGCGACGGCGCTTGCCGTCGCGGGCTTCGAGTACGTCTGCGCCCACGCGGCGCTCGCTGTTCCCGAACGCGAATCGTTGGAGGTCGTGTTCGTCGACGGTTCGGCGTTCGTCTGCACGGGCTGCAAGAGCTCGTACACCGACAACATGGAGGCCGGCGGGGACACCTATCTCTGTCCGAACGGGGACCAGTGGTCGTTCAGCGTCGACAGCCCGACCACGCAGGACGCCAAGTGCGAGCCGGCGTTCTACATCTGCCTGCAGGGCGGCGCCTGCACCTTCTCGCGCACCGGCACGCTGAGCGCGACCGGCGGCGGGACGGGCGAATGCCCGATCTACTACCGCGTCGACGACGAGAACGACTACCACGCCGGTGGCGATGGCCAGAAGTTCACGATCGACGCGGCGGTCACCTGTCAGGCCGGGATCCCCGGCAACCAGGACTGCGTCTTCAAGACGATCGAGTTCTACGACAGCACCAGCGAGAACAACGCGGTCGAGATGAGCTGGGACGTCGACTTCTGCTGCAGCAAGTGCCCCAACTGAAGCCATGGCCACGACCCTGCGATTGGCAGGGCTCGCGGTCGCCGCAATCGTCCTCATCCGGATCGTCGGCCTGTTCCTGGCCGGCGATCCGGTGACGCCTGCGGCGGTCGAGCCCGTGCCCGTACCTTCGGAACCGCGCGTCGATTCGGATCGGTTCGACGATTGGCTGCCCGCACTGCGAGAGGGCGCCGACGTCACGTTCTCCGGTCGGTCGACCGCGGACGACGAACTCACGCCACCGACACCGATCCGGGCCACCGCGACGCTCGGTCCGCTCGTCGGCGAGGATCTCGAATCGTGTGTGCGGACGATGGAAAGGATCTCGCGCCGGCAGTTCGAGGAGCTGCAGGCGCTGCCGCCGGTCGCGGAGCCCGGCACCTCGTACGAGCTGCTGCAGCAGGCGTACCTGCTGTGCGGCGGCGAGGAGTATCTCGCCGCCGCGCGCGCGCTGCGCGACGGCGACTACTTCGTGACCGCGCCGGGCCCGCTACCGCCCGGGCCGCCGAATGCCGGGATCGTCCAGACGACCGCGCGGCAGAACGGCCAGCCGGTGATCGTCTCGATCATCCTGCCGCACGACAAGCACCGGCGTTTCGCCGACGCCTATCACTACAAGCGCGACCTGTGGCTGGCCTACCCGGCGCACGCCGTCGATCAGTGGAATCGGCAGTCCGAGGCCTGGCGGCGCGCCGGCGCCGACCGTCTCGCGCACAGCGTGCCTCGCACCGACACCGACGCCGACCGCGAGTGGCGGCGCCGCTACGCACCCGGTGGAACGGTGGTGGATCCGCAGACGGCGCTCTTGTCGCTCGTTCCCTGAGAGAGTGGTCGAGCTGAAAGGGCGAGCAAGCCGAGAGGCGAGTACCGACGCCCCCGATCGCGCGGCTGGCCCGCGCGTCCGGGGGATCACCGGAAGTGCTTGCTGAGCTTCAGCGCCTGGCCCTGGTAGTGCGAGCTCAGCCGGTGGTCGCCGTAGAGCACCTCGGGGAGCTCCTGGGTGCGGAAGAACTCCAGCTTGAAGAAGACCTGGCCGTCCTCGAGCAGGAACGGCACGTCGTGCGGCCGCACTTCCAGGACCGCGCGAGTGCCGCGCTCGCCGCCGAAGCCGTTGTCGAAGAAGCCGGCGTAGTTGGTGCGCAGCTCGCCGATGCCGACGTCGTAGGCGACCATCTCGGCGGCGAGGTGCGCCGGTACGCGGATGCGTTCCTTGCTCGCGAAGATGTAGAACTCCTCGGGCTCGACGATCATCCGGCCGTCGGGTGGTTCGTTGATCGGCTGGAAGTAGGCCTCGGCGTCGTGCGCGCCTTCCTCGTGCATGTCGACGATGCCGGTGTAGCGGCGGGCGGCGTAGCCTACGGGCCCCTGCAGGTCGCGATCGCGGCGGATCGCGACCCCCATCATCAGGCCGTTGTCGATGCGCAGCCGCGACGCCGGCAGCGGCTTGCCGCCGTCGTCGAACAGCAGCGGCGACTCGGCGTGCTGTGCCCGCAGCTCGTCGTCGGACAGCACCGCGTCGCCCTCCGAGAAACGGATCTGGCACAGCGACAGGCCGGTGCGGACGCGCACCGGGAAGCTGCGCGGCACGATCTCGAGGAACAGCGGGCCGGTGTAGCCCGGCGGCACGGTCTCGAAGCGGCCGCAGCGGTCCGCGAGCAGGCGGGTGAACAGGTCGAGGCGTCCGGTCGACGATTTCGGGTTGGCGCGCACCAGGTACGGCAGCGGCTGCTCGATACGTTCGAGCAGCGGGATCACGTAGCAGTGGCCCTTCTCGAGCACGGCGCCGTCGGTGAGGTCGAAGGCGTAGAGCGTGATGTCCTCGAGCCGGTCGGCGACGCGGCAGCTCTCGGGCAGGAAACCGGAGCGCACGCGGTAGCCGCGCGTGGCGAGCCGCAGGTCGAGCGAGCTCGGCTGGATCTGCGTCGGGGCGATCGCCGGCTCGGACGTGAGCGCGCCGCTCTCGATCAGGTTGCGAATCTGCTGATAGACCAGGATGCCGTTTGCCACTGAGGGCGCAGGCTATCGCGGCGGGCGGGCGAATTCCGCGTTCGGCTCGGGATCTCGCGCCGCCGCGTCCGCGGTGGCGAGGTACTCGGCGAGTGTGAAACTGTCCACAGCGACCGCCTCGCTGCGCGCGAGCTCCGCGGCCTTGACCAGGTCGCGTTCTGCGGTCGTCAGGATGCCGTTGTCGAGCGCCTGCTCGAGCAGGTGCGTCGGGCGCGCCTTCGGCAGCCGGCCGGCCCGGACCGCGTCCTTGAGCTTCTTGAGGATCGGCTCGGCGTCGACGCAGAGCTGCAGTGCGCGCTCGAGCCGTGCGAGGCCAGAACGCTGGCTGGCGGCGGTGGCGTGCGCTCCGGCCATGCCGTTCGCGGCGTCGTCGTCGAGGTGGATGCGCTGGGTCAGCCGGTCGCGCAGTCCGCTCGGTTGCAACAGCGCGCGCGCGGCCCGCTGGCCGGTGCCGTCACTCGGGCCGCTGCCGAACGGGTTGACGCGGGCGAGCACGCCGAGCGTCCAGCGCAGGGCGTGGCCGAGGCCCGGCAGCCGCAGGTTCTGGTAGATGCCGACGCGGGCGTGCTGCATGCGTTCGAACGCGTGCTCGAGCACCCAGTGCACGACCCCGAGGTCGTCGTGGCGGCGGCCTTCGGCCTCGAAACGGCGCAGCGCCGCGGCGGCGAGGAACAGCCACGAGAACCAGTCGGCGAACCGACCGGTGAGCTTCTCCTTGCGCTTCAGGTTGCCGCCGAGCGTGCCCATCGCGACGTCGGCCATGAACGCGAACTCGGCCGCCGACCAGTTGAGCCGGCGCCAGTGTCGCGCGGTCTCGCCGCGGCCGGGCGAACGCGTCAGCAACCCGCGCGTCAGGCCGAGCAGCGCCGTGCGCACGCCGTTGCAGACGACGTGGCCGATGTGCGGCCAGAACGCGCGGTCGAAGGCCTTGCGGTCGCCGCGCTGGATCGCGTCGAGCTCGCGGTAGGCGTACGGGTGGCAGCGGATCGCCCCCTGGCCGAAGATCATCAGCGTGCGCGTGAGGATGTTGGCACCTTCGACCGTGATGCAGATCGGAGTGCCCATGTAGGCGTGCGCCAGCAGATTGCGCGGCACGCGCGAGATCGCGGCGCCGCCGAGCACGTCCATCCCGTCGTTGATGACCTGGCGCCAGATCTCGGTGGCGTTGTACTTCGCGATCGCCGTCACGACGGCCGGGCGCTCGCCG
>JAGQRB010000008.1 GCA_020425925.1 Planctomycetota bacterium | reverse complement strand
GTGCCGGCGCGAGCTCTCGACGATCGCCTGCGCCGCCGCGACCTCGCGCGCCAGGAGCTCGGCGGCGAAGCGGCGGTGGTAGCCGCCGAACAGACCGACGACGAACACGGTCGAGACCTCGTCGTCCTGCATCAGCCGGTCGATGCAGCGCGCGAACTGCGCCGGGTCCGAATCGGACGTGCCGGCGAGGTCGATCGGGTTGCCGGGCGGGCCGGCGCTCTGCAGCAGGCCCTGCAGCTCGGCGGTGGTGGCATTCGAGAGCTCGGCGAGCGGCGCGCCGAACGTCTGCAGCGCGTCGGTCGCGAGCGTGCCGTGGCCGCCGCCGTCGGTCAGGATCGCGATGCCGCGATAGCCGCCGCGCACCGGCTGGCTCGCCAGCGTCTCGGCGACGTGCAGCAGCTCGTCGGCGCGGCGGACCTGCACCACGCCGCTCTGCTTGAGCCCGGCGCGGAACACCGGGTAGCTGCCGGCGAGCGCGCCGGTGTGCGAGCGCGCCGCCGCCTTGCCGCGCACCGAGCGGCCGCCCTTCAGCAGCACCACCGGCTTCTTGGCGGTGACGCGCGCGGCGGTCTCGAGGAACAGCTGGCCGCGCCGGAAGCCCTCGACGTACATCGCGATCGCGGCGGTGTCGGGGTCGTCGCCGAGGTACTCGAGGTACTCGTCGAAGCGCAGGTCGCTCTCGTTGCCGACGCCGATCACGAGCGAGAAGCCGGCACGGGTGCGGCGCACCGCCTCGGTCAGCAGCTGCAGCGTGACGTTGCCGCTCTGGCCGAGCAGCGCGATGCGGCCGGCGGGCACGTCGGGCACGCCGATCAGGTTGAGGCCGATGTGGGCGTTGAGGATGCCCGAGGTGTTGGGGCCGACGACGCGGATGCCGGTCTCTTCGACGACCTGTCGCATGCGGGTCTCGAGCTGTTCGCCGGCGTCGCCGGTCTCGCGGAAGCCGAGCGCCAGCACGATCGCGCCGGCGACGCCGCGTGCGGCGCACTGTTGCAGCGCGTCGGGCACGGTCGCGGCCGGTGTGCAGATCAGCGCGACATCGGGATCGCCGTCGAGCTCGGCGATCGAACGCGCGAGCTCGATGCCGTGCACGGAGCCGCCCTTCGGGTTGACGCCGAGGATCCGGCCGGAGTAGCCGCCCTGGCGCAGCGCCGCGATCGCCTGGTTGCCGCGTTTGGTCGGATCGGCCGAGGCGCCGACGACGACGATGCTGCGCGGCCGGAAGATCCGGTCGAGCGGCGAGGCGGTGCGCTCCCTGCCCTCGGGGCGCTGCGTCTCAGTCACCGGTGAACCTCGGCGGCCGCCGTTCGGCGAACGCGGCGACACCCTCGCGCCAGTCCGCGGTCGTCATGCAGTGCAGCAGCGCCTCGGCCTCGGCGGCCAGCGTCTCGTCGAACGAGCGCACCGTCGGCACCAGCAGGCGCTTCAGGTGGGCGACCGATTGCGGCGCCTTGGCGCCGACCTCGGCCGCGAGCTCGAGCGCGCGCGGCAGCACCTCGTCGGCCGCGCGGGCCTCACGGAACACGCCGAGCTCGACCGCGCGCTCGCCGCTGAAGAACTCGCAGAGCAGCAGCAGCTCGCGTGCGGCGGCGAGCCCGACGCGCGCCGGCAGCGTGTGGGTGACGCCGCCGCCGACGAACGTGCCGAGACCGATCTCGGGGAAGCGCAGCTTGGCGTCGCCGGCGACGACCGCGAGGTCGCAGGCCAGCGCGAGCTCGAGCCCGGCGCCGATCGCGTGGCCATTGATCGCCGCGATCACCGGCAGCCGCGAGCCGAGCAGCGTCTTGGCCGCGTCCTGGCCGAGCTCGACGTAGTGCCGGCGGGCGGCCTCGGCGCGGGCGTCCTCGCCGTGGGCCTTGAGGTCGGCGCCGACGCAGAACGCGCGGCCGGCGCCGGTCAGGACCAGGGCGCGGACCTCGGGCTCGGCTTCGGCCCGCGCTACCGCGGCGAGCAGCTCGCCGTAGACCTCCTCGCTCACGGCGTTCAGCCGTTCGGGACGGTTGAGCGTCAACACCAGCGTGCTGCCGCGGCGCTCCTCGAGAACCGTGGGCATCGACGCATCATGCCAACCGGCTGCCGCGAAGGAAACTCGCGGCGTTCGTTGCCGTTCCGTTTCCGTCTTTCTCCGGTCGTGCTCGCTGTTGCTTTCCGAGCCACTCGGGCCGATTCTCCGACAGCTTCATGAAGTGGTTGTCCGACTGCTGGCGGTCGTCCATTGGCGGCAAGCTCACGATGGCCGTCACGGGGCTGCTGTTGTTCCTGTTCCTGATCGCGCACCTGCTCGGCAACCTGCAGCTGCTCGCGGGCCCCGACGCGATCAACGACTACGCGCACTTCCTCAAGGGCAAGCCGGCGCTGGTCTGGAGCGCGCGGCTGGGTCTCCTGGTCGTGTTCCTGCTGCACGTCGTCACCGGCATCCGGCTGGCGCGCGAGAACAAGGTGGCGCGGCCGGTGCCGTACGCGCGGCCCGACACGATCCAGGCCAGCTGGGCGTCGCGCTCGATGGTGCTGACCGGGCTCTCGACGCTGGTGTTCGTGGTCTACCACCTGCTGCACTTCACGGTCGGCGTCACCAACCCCGGGCTCTTCGACCAGCACACCGCGACCGGCCATCACGACGTCTACGCGATGGTCACCGACAGCTTCGCGGTGCCGGGCATCGCGCTCGCCTACATCGCATTCCAGGTCGTGCTGTTCTTCCACCTGTCGCACGGCGTGCAGAGCCTGGCGCAGACGCTCGGCATCCATCACGAGCGCTACACCCCGATGATCAAGACCGCTTCGATCGTGCTCGCCGTGCTGATCACCGGCGGCAACATCTTCCTCGTGCTGTCGGTGCTGACCGGCATGACCGGAGGCCAGGCATGAGCGCCAGCACGACGACCGGCTTCTCGCTCGATTCGCGCATCCCTGCCGGGCCGATCGCCGAGAAGTGGGACAACCGCAAGTTCGAGCTCAAGCTCGTCAACCCGGCGAACAAGCGCAAGTACCGCGTGCTCGTGGTCGGCTCGGGCCTGGCCGGCGGCTCGGCCGCGGCCTCCCTCGCCGAGCTCGGCTACCAGGTCGAGTGCTTCTGTCACAACGACAGCCCGCGGCGCGCGCACAGCATCGCGGCGCAGGGCGGCATCAACGCGGCGAAGAACTACACCAACGACGGCGACTCGATCTGGCGGCTGTTCTACGACACCGTCAAGGGCGGCGACTTCCGCGCCCGCGAGGCCAACGTCTATCGGCTGGCGCAGGTCAGCGTCAACATCATCGACCAGGCGGTCGCGCAGGGGGTGCCGTTCGCGCGCGAGTACGGCGGCATGCTCGACAACCGCAGCTTCGGCGGCGCGCAGGTCTCGCGCACGTTCTACGCCCGCGGTCAGACCGGCCAGCAGCTGCTGCTCGGGGCCTACTCGGCGCTGTCGCGCCAGATCGGGCTCGGTGCGGTCAAGATGCACAACCGCACCGAGATGCTCGACCTCGTGGTGGTCGACGGCCACGCCAAGGGCATCGTGGTGCGCGACCTCAAGACCGGCGAGGTGCGCACCCACGCCGGCGACGCGGTGGTGCTGGCGTCGGGTGGCTACGGCAACGTGTTCTACCTGAGCACGAACGCGATGAACTGCAACGTCACCGCCAGCTGGCGGGTGCACAAGCGCGGCGCCGGCTTCGCCAACCCGTGCTACACGCAGATCCACCCGACCTGCATCCCGGTCACCGGCGAGCACCAGAGCAAGCTGACGCTGATGAGCGAGTCGCTGCGCAACGACGGCCGCATCTGGGTGCCGAAGCAACACGGCGACAAGCGCCAGCCGCACGAGATCCCCGACGCCGAGCGCGACTACTACCTCGAGCGCAAGTATCCGAGCTTCGGCAACCTCGCGCCGCGCGACATCGCGTCGCGGGCGGCCAAGGAGGCCTGCGACAGCGGGCGCGGCGTCGGCCCTGGTGGGCTCGGCGTCTACCTCGACTTCCGCGACGCGATCCAGCGGCTCGGCAAGGACACGATCGCGGCGCGCTACGGCAACCTGTTCCACATGTACTCGAAGATCACGGCCGAGGACCCGTACTCGCGGCCGATGCGGATCTTCCCGGCGGTGCACTACACGATGGGCGGCGTCTGGGTCGACTACGACCTGATGTCGACGATCCCGGGGTTGTTCGTGCTCGGCGAGGCCAACTTCAGCGACCACGGCGCCAACCGGCTCGGCGCCTCGGCGCTGATGCAAGGGCTCGCCGACGGCTACTTCGTGATCCCGTACACGATCGGCGGATACCTCGCCGGGCAGAAGGCCGGCGCGGTCGACGCCAGCCGGCCCGAGTTCGCCGCTGCCGCCGCCGGCATCGCCGACCTGACCAAGAAGCTGCTCGCGATCCAGGGCAAGCGCACGGTCGACGACATCCACCGCGAGCTCGGCCGCATCATGTGGGACAAGTGCGGCATGGCGCGCAATGCCGCAGGCCTCGAGACCGCGCTGCGCGAGATCCCGGCGCTGCGCGAGGAGTTCTGGCGCAACGTCAAGGTGCTCGGCAGCGGCGAGTCGTTCAACCAGTCGCTCGAGAAGGCCGGCCGGCTCGCCGACTTCCTCGAGTTCGGCGAGCTGATGTGCCGCGACGCGCTCGAGCGCCGCGAGTCGTGCGGCGGCCACTTCCGCGAGGAGTGGCAGACCGACGACGGCGAGGCGGTGCGCGACGACGACAACTTCTGCCACGCCGCGGTGTGGGAGTACAAGGGGCCGGGGCAGGCGCCCGAGCGCCACGTCGAGCCGCTCGAGTTCGAGAACGTGCACCTGGCCGTGCGGAGCTACAAATGAAGGTCGTCCTCCACATCTGGCGTCAGGCTCGTGCGAGCACGAGCGCCGACTTCGCGCAGGACGGGCGCATGGTGCGCTACGAGCTCGCCGACGTCTCGCCCGACATGTCGTTCCTCGAGATGCTCGACGTGCTCAACGAGCACCTGATCGGTAAGGGCGAGGAGCCGGTCGCGTTCGACCACGACTGCCGCGAGGGCATCTGCGGCACCTGCAGCCTGGTGATCAACGGGCGCGCCCACGGGCCAGAGCGCGGCACCACCGCCTGCCAGCTGCACATGCGCAGCTTCCAGGACGGCGCCGAGATCTGGGTCGAGCCGTGGCGCGCGAAGCCGTTCCCGGTGGTGCGCGACCTCGTCGTCGACCGCTCGGCGTTCGATCGCATCGTGCAGGCCGGCGCGTTCATCTCGGTGCGCACCGGTGCGGCGCCCGACGCCAACGCGATCCCGGTGCCGAAGGACGACGCCGAGAAGGCGTTCGACGCCGCCACCTGCATCGGCTGCGGTGCCTGCGTCGCGGCCTGCAAGAACGCCAGCGCGATGCTGTTCGTCGGCGCCAAGGTGTCGCACTTCGCGCACCTGCCGCAGGGCCGGGTCGAGCGTGAGCGCCGCGCCCGCAACCTGGTCGCGGCGATGGACGCCGAGGGCTTCGGCAACTGCACCAACCAATACGAGTGCGAGGCGGCGTGCCCGAAGGAGATCCCGGTGCGGGTGATCGCCGACCTCAACCGCGAGTTCACCAAGGCCAAGATCAAGGGCTGACGGTGCGCGGGCGGCAGCGCGCGATCGTCGTCGCCGGGGTGATCGCGCTCGTCGGGGGCTGCGTCGTAGCATCGCTGATGGCGGGTGCCGGCGGCTGGCAGCAGATGGCGGCCTGGGCCGAGGCCGCCAATCGCGAGTATGCCGCGCGCGACTGGACGCGGCCGGTGGCCTGGGGGGAGGCGGTCGAGGGCGAGGCGTTCGAACACTACCGACGCGCGCTCGAGCTGCTGCCGCCGGACGCGGCACCGCGCGCGAGGTGTACACCGGCAGTCGCCGAGCTGCAGCACGGCGCGCGTTGCGGGCGGGCGCGGCCGGCCTACGACGTGCGCGCCGGCGTCGACGGCAACGCGGTCGGCGACCGCGCGATGTCGCTCGTCCGCTTCGCGATGCTCGAGGCCTCGGAGCTCGCCGGTACCGGTGACCCGGCCGCTGCGGTCCGTGTGCTGCTCGACGCCGCGACGTTCGCGGCCGACGTGTTGGAGTCGCCGTTCCGGCCGGAGCAAGGGGTCGGCTGTGAGCTCCTGCGCGCGGTGTTCGACGCCGCGATCCGGTCCGAGCTGCTGGCCGCCCTCGACCCCGCCGCGCTCACAGCGCTCGATCGCGGCACCGAGATCGTGTTGGCGCGTCTGACGCCGGCGTCGCGCCACGACGACACCGCGCTGATCTACGCCAACACCCTGCTGCGCGACCGCGAGCGCCTGCTCGGGCGCATCCCGTGGAAGCTGGTACTGCGCGCCTGGTCGTCGCGCGAGGGCATCGTGCTCGCTGCCTTCGAGTCCTACCGGACAGTCGCACAGGCGTTCGCCACCGGCATGCCGGAGGAACCGTGGCCGGCGCGGCGCGCGCGGTTGCGGCAGATCGAGGCCGGGCTCTACGACCGCATCGAGCTTTGGGCGCCGACGTCGTTCGTCGGACTCGAGGCTGCGCGCTACGACGTGCGCATCCGCGGCGCGATGCTGCGGGTCGCGCTCGCGGTCCGCCGCGGCGAGGACCACGCAGCGATCCTCGACCCGTCGACCGGCCGACCGCTCCTTGCGACCCTCGTCGACCCCGGCGGCGTGGTGCTCGGCAGCGAAGGTTCGATGGTGCCGATCGTGGTCCAGATCGAACCGCGCTGAGCACGCGGTTGGCGCTGGCTCGGCGCTCAGAGCTGCGCAGATCTCTCAGAGCTGCGCAACAACCGCGTTGCTGAACATCAGCTGCCCGGTCGAGCCGACCTCGGCGTATTGGAACGTGAACGTTCCGACGATGCCGGCCGGGAGCGGCACCGTGAGATCGACACCGAACGTGCCCGGCGTGACGAGGATCGCTCCGACCGGAGACGTCGCCGGCAAACACGTGCCGAAGAGCACGGTGGGTGGGCCGCCGATACCGATCGCGCCGAACGAGCCGGCCGGGTCGGCGACGTGCAGCGCGAGCCGCGACGCGGTCGGCTGCTCGAGCAGCACCGCGCCGAGCGTCGCCTGGCAGGGGGTCAGGGCACTGCGCAGCTTCGTCGGCTGCGGCACGAACGCCGCGTTGACCGAGCTGCTGCAGGTCGGCTGGCCGGTGTTGCCGGAGATCGTGCCGATGTGCACCCGCAGCGGGTCGGGGCCGAGCACGGCGGGCACGTCGACGGAAGCACCGTTCGGCAGCGCGAGCTCGAGTTCGCCGTCTTCGAGCACGTCGGCGTAGACGTGCACGCCGGCGCAGCTCGAGGTCGCGGTCAGGCGCATCACGCCCGCGACCGGCGTGGCGGCGGTGTGTCGCGAGCGCACGCGGGCGTAGGCCGAGTTCCAACAGGTCGCGCAGCCGATCGGCGGCTCGAAGACTGTGACGCCGATGGTGGCGACATCGGTCAGCATCACCAGCGCGGAGCCGGCGGCGCCGACCGAACTCGCGCTGGTGGCGTTGATGAACAGCGGCGAGTCGACGAACACCTCGGGGCCGGTGGCGGGTTGCCAGCGGAAGCCGGTGGCGCCACCCTGCTGGGTGACCGTGATCGGCACGCTCTGGGCGGGGAGCAGGGCGGCCAGGGTCAGGCCGGCAACTGCGGCGACGGTGGGTGGGCTCATGATCGACTCGGTCAGTGGGCCTTGGCGGTGGCGACGAACTGCAGCTTCGGATCGGGGTGGTCGCTGGTGAGCAGCAGGGTCTGCAGGTTGGGCTCGACCATGCCGCGGAACGTCTCGGTACCGTTGACGGTGACGACGATCTCCTTGCCGAGGTCGAGCACGCGTTCGTCGAGCAGCACCGACATGCCTGCGGTCGGCTTGTCGCACTCGATCTTGACGCTGTTGTTCGCGCGGTCGAGGTCGGCGACGACGACCGCGTTCGCCACCGGCGCGTCCCAGTAGAGCCAGTAGAACTGCCGCTTCCACGGCAGCACCGGCTGCCAGACGACGCGCTCGGGGATCGGGTTCCTGACCTTGTCGACGATCTTCTCGACGTGTGCCTCGTGACCGCCGGGCGGGGCGCCGTGGCCGCGGTCGCTGACCTCCCAGTACTCGTGTTCGTAGCCGCCCCACTTCTTGTGGGCCTCGATCAGCGCGCGGATCGCGTACTGGTTCGGCTCGGGCGGCACCTGCGGGTCGTCGGTGCTCTGGTAGCACGAGATGTAGACGTTGCGCAGCGACGGCACGACGCCTTCGATGATGTCGATGATCGGGCCGCCCGGCGCGCGCTGGATCGGCGTCGGTGCACCGGCGCTCGGTGCGATCGCGGCGAGCCGGTCGGCGTGGTGGCCGCCGAGCGTCCAGCTGCCGTAGCCACCCATGCTGTGGCCGACCAGGACGACGTGGTCGGGGTCGATCTGCCAGGTGCGCAGCGCGCAGTCGATCAGGTCGAGCACGAACTCCTCGGTGCCGGAGTCGGTCCAGCCGCACTCGGTGCGCTCGAGCACCTCGGGCGCGATCATCACGTAGCCGATGCCGCTCAGCGCCGGGCCGTAGGCCGACGCCGCGGGCCCGGCGTCGCCCGAGCCGACGCCGCCGCCGTGCATGTTGATCGCGAGGCCCTTCGGCTTCTTGGTCTCGTTCTTGCCGCCGACGATGTAGCGCCCGGTCTTGTTCTCGAAGAACCAGTTGTCGCCCGACTTCTCGAGCTTCCTGCCCTTGCGCCAGAGCTTCTCGATCTTCTTCTTCCACTTGTCGACGTCGCGGGCCGCGAGTGCCGGCACCTTGGCGACCTCGGCCAGGACCTGCTGCTGCTCGGCGAAGCCCGCGTCGGTCTTGCCGTCGGCGGCGAGGAAGCGCTCGAGCAGGTCGTCGAGCTTCTTGCCGGTCGGCGGGCGGTCCTGGGCGGCAGCGGGGACTGCGAGCCCGGCGGCGAGGAGCCCGGGCAGCAGCGTTCGGATCGGGGTTCTCATGGGGTCTCTCCGGAGAGCCCGGATCCTACCCTCGGATCAGAGCAGCAGGGTGACCAGCACGAGGTAGATCGACGCCCCGGTCAGATCCGCGATCGCGGTGACCGCCGGCGTGCTGATCATCGCCGGGTCGCCGCGCAGCTTCTGCACCACGAGCGGCGTCAGCGCGCCGAGCAGCGCGGCCGAGAGCACGTGCGCCAGCATCGCGGCGCCGATCACGCCGCCGATGTGGACCACCCGCAGCACCGGCTCGACGCCCTGGTTGAGGCGATCGACGACGAACGCGTCGCCGAACGCGATCACCGCCAGGAACGCCGCCATCAGGCCCGCGACCCGCAACTCCTTCCAGACGAACGGCATCAGCGGGCCCTGCTCGACGCCGCCGGAGCTCAGCGCGCGGATCACGAGTGCGCTCGCCTGCGTGCCGACCATGCCGCCGGTCGCCATCACCATCGGCAGCATGCCGATGATGACGCCCTTCTCGAGCGCGCCCTCGAAGCCGGTGATCACGCTCGAGGTCACGATCCAGAACACCGCGAGCAGGCACAGCACCGGCGCGCGGCGGCGGACCTGGCGCCAGACCGGTTCCTCGAGGTACTCGTAGTCGCCTTCTTCGTCGTGGCCGGTCAGGCCGGCCATCTTCTCGAAGTCCTCCTTGGCCTCCTCCTCGACGATGTCGACCGCGTCGTCGTGGGTGACGATGCCGACCAGGCGGCCGAGCTCGTCGACCACCGGCAGCGCGATCAGGTCGTAGTCGCGGATGATGTGCGCGGCCTCTTCCTGGTCGGATTCGGCCCGGACCGACACCACCTCGGACTTCATGACCTCGCGCACCGGGGTGTCGTCGCGCGCGAGGATCAGATCGCGCAGCGAGACGAAGCCGATCAGCTGGCCGGCGCGATCGACGACGTAGCTGTAGTAGATCGTCTCCTTCTTCGGCGCCTGCCGCTGCAGCTCCTGGATCGCCTGGCGCGCGGTCAGCGTCGGGTTGAGCACCGCGTAGTCGGTCGACAAGAACGAGCCGACCTGGTCCTCGCGGAACGTCTCGCGGCGCAGCAGGTCCTCGCGCGCCGCACTCGGCAGCAGCGGCACCAGCCGATCGCGGACCCGCTCGTCGAGGCGCTCGAGGAACTCGGCGCGGTCGTCGCTGAGCATGGTGCCGAGCACGGCGCGGACGCGCTCGCGGCCGGCGCCGGTCACGTACTGTTCCTGGACGTCGGGATCGAGGTAGTGGAAGACGTCGCGCTCGAGGTCACCCGGCAGCGCGGCGAGCACCGCGGCGATCTCCTCGATCTCCAGCGCGCTGACGATCGCGGCCGCGTCGGTCGGGTGCATCTCTTGCAGGACCGAGCGCAGGTCATCCAGCTTGCCATCCTGGAGCAGCTCGCGAACCTCGGGGATCAGCAGGTGGATGCGCATGGGCCGACCCCCGGTGGCATATCCGACCTTCTCGCGAGAATCACGAATGCCTTGCAGCGCTGCGACCGCGTCCGGTCTTCAATGGGGCAGCCGGCGGGCAACACCCACCTCGACCGCTGCCGGCGCTGCGTTTCCCTTTTCACCGTCCATGCTTCCTCACGCGCTCCTCGCGGCCGTGATCGGTCCCTTCGTCGGCTGTGCCGCGGCACAGACGATCCAGTCGGGCTGGTACGGAGTCGCCGGTGCGTCGACGAGCTCGTTCACGTTCGTCGACGCCGCCGGCACGTCGTTCGTGCAGACGATCGGCTCGGGCGTCGGCGGCACGATCAGCCCCGGCACCTCGCAGTCGATCCTGCACCTGCCGAACGATCCCGACGTGTTCCTGATCGGCGGCTTCGGCTTCGTCGGCGAGGCGCGCCTGACCAGCGCGACCACGGTGACCTACACCGTGCTGACCAACGGCATCGGTGCCGCCAGCCAGATGAGCCGCGACGGCGTCGGCAACCTCTGGATCGCCGATTCGTGGGTCGGTCAGGTCCGCCGCGTCGCGCCGAACGGCACCGTCACCGACATGTCGATCGGCCCGCAGCCGTGGGGCAACGGCCTCAACGCCGGGGTCTACGAGCCCGCGACCGGCGACTTCGTCGCCGGCGGCAACGGCGCGCTGTTCCGGCTGGTCGCCGCCACGACGGTCGCGGTGCCGCTGGTCGCCGGGCTCGGCGGCAGCGTATCGGCCGTCGACGTCGACCCGTGCACCGGCGAACTGCTCGCCGCCGTCCTCGCACCGGCCAACCGCCTCGTGCTCGTCGACGCCAACTCCAACGTCAAGGACCTGATCACACCCGGCGCGATCACCGGTCCGAACGGCATCGCCGTCGACCACGACGGCAACTTCGTCACCGGCGACCAGAACGGCGACCTCTGGGTCGTCGACCGCCTCACCGGCGTGCCGACCCGGGTTGCGGTCGCCGCCGTCGGTGGGACGGTGACCGGGGTCGCCGCCACCCGCCTCGTCGGCGACGGCCAGGCCTGCGCGTTCGGCAGCCCGTGCGGTCCGGGTGCCGCGCTGCCGTGGCTCCGGAGCAGCGGTCCCTACCGCGTCGGTGCGACCGTGACGACCCGGTCGGTGAACCACCAGCCCGGCGCGTTCGGCAGCGCGATCCTCGGTCTCGCCGCGTTGCCGCAGCCGTTCAACCTCGATCCGCTGCTCGGCACCGCCGGGTGTCTGCAGTACGTCGACACGCTCGCGGTCGCGACGGTGTTCGCCGATCCCGCCGGTGTGATGGTGTTCCCGCTCGGGGTCACCGCGTCGATGGGCGGGCTGACGGTGTTCCTGCAGCACCTCGCGTTGGACGGGGCGGGGTTGGCGGATGTGACGGTGAGCAACGGGCTCGCGCTGTCGTTTTGAGGGGCTGGCCGGGGCCCCTCTTTTGCGGGGCTTGCTGGCTCTTGACCGTCGCACGGTCGGTGGCTAGGGTCTGCGCCTCGCTTCCGGACCGAGGTGCCTTTCGGGGTGCCGGTGGTGGTCCGGGCGAATGTCGGGGCGTGGCTCAGCCTGGTAGAGCGTTGCGTTCGGGACGCAAAGGTCGGAGGTTCAAATCCTCTCGCCCCGACCAGTTTTCCTCGGAATGGTCGCGGAAACTGGAAGAGGTAAACGATCCGTCAGTGCGACCCGCGCTGGCGCGCGGCTCGCGCTCGCAAATCCTCTCGCCCCGGTCACATTGTGCCCGGAGGCGGTGTTCGGACGCTGGCTTGGGACAGGATCCGCTTGGTGCGGATCGGCAACGTCGGCGACGTGGATCTGCGCGAGGCGCTCGACACCCAGGTGCGGCGGATGGTCGAGGCCGCGTTCAGCCTGTCGAGCGCG